>DASSXN010000191.1:0-33226 GCA_035703785.1 Xanthobacteraceae bacterium | reverse complement strand
GCCGTCTGCCGAGGGCGCGTGGCAGACCGCCGAGTTGCGCCGCAGATGAGCGCCCCGAGGCGCTTTGCTGCTTATCCGGACGCTACGTCTTGCGACAAAAAGCCGAGAAGGCTCGAGCCGGAGCTATACCCGCGCGCGCAGGAGGCCGACCCCGTGCAACTCACTCGGTTCGGCGGCGGCGTCGGTTTCCCGCTCGCGCATTTGATCGCGCACATCGAGCAATTCGACCTTCTTCAGGTCGTCAAACGCCTCCCCAAGCGCCGATTTTGCGTCCTCAAGCTGGATACGCAGCTCGTCGACTGATCGCTTGAGATTTTCCCGGCGTGCAATCGCCGCCTTGGCATAGGTCGGATAAGCGAAATGCGCAGGATCGTGTATACCCGCACGATCCTGCTCGATCCGAATTTCGCGCTCGAGTTCGCCGGCCATACGATCGAATTCGGCGATCATTGTCTCGATTTGCGCGACTTTGCGGCGCTTCTCGTCGACTTGAAACTTCTTGAGCCGAACTAACGTCTCACGGGACTTCATCGACTGTCACTCCCCCGAAGCCACGGATGAGGCGCCCCCGCCCCCGCTCGCCCTCGCAACCAGGCGAGGAGCGGAAGGCATGGCGCCCGCGATGGGAGAGATTGTGGCGCGATAACGTTAGCGTTCGGTTTCCGCCGTAGCGCGATTACCCTCAATGTTCATTTTTCTGCTTGGCGGCGCCTAAGCGGGTCGTACTTGGCCTGTACTTGGCCTGTACTTGGCCCTGACCGAACCTGTATTTGCCTGGCCCAGGGGGGTTATGGCGGGACTTGCAGCGTGCCCAGACCCCGTTCTGCAGAAGAATTGGTTACCGGCGGCCGGCCATTCTTAATGGCTTGTTTACCCGCACCGTTAATCATTGCCCTGATCGTCCTTAGGACCGGGCCCGCTCGCCCCACGCGTGGACGGCGAGTCGGATGAATCGGTTAGCGCCGAGACTTAATCCAGAGCATGAACGTAAGCGTTGCCAAAAAACGACTAGCTAGCAAGACCTTGAGGCATGTTTGGCGGGTACGTCTACAGGACGCTTGCGCGACGGAATCAGGTTTTGTTAACCATACGTTCGTTAGTGTCCCGAATCAGTTTGTCTTTGGCGTTTTCCAGGGGCCGCCGCCGCGGCGCACCGACCTTGAGCCCGTGCGGCGAAGAAGGGGACCGGCATGCGCGTTCTGCTGATCGAAGACGATAGCGCCACCGCGCAATCGATCGAATTGATGCTCAAATCCGAGAGCTTCAACGTCTACACGACGGATCTTGGAGAAGAAGGCATCGACCTCGGGAAGATCTACGACTACGACATCATCCTTCTGGACCTGAATCTGCCGGATATGTCTGGCTTCGAGGTGCTTCGCAGCCTGCGCGTATCGAAGGTGAAAACCCCTATTTTGATCCTCTCCGGCCTTGCCGGGATTGAGGACAAGGTCAGGGGCCTTGGCTTCGGCGCTGACGATTATATGACCAAGCCGTTCCACAAGGACGAATTGGTGGCGCGGATACACGCGATCGTGCGCCGCTCGAAAGGTCACGCGCAGTCCGTCATCCAGACCGGCGATCTCGTGGTCAACCTTGACACCAAGACGGTCGAGGTCAACGGCGCACGGGTGCACCTCACGGGCAAGGAGTATCAGATGTTGGAGCTCCTAAGCCTGCGCAAAGGCACGACATTGACGAAGGAAATGTTCCTCAATCATCTCTACGGCGGCATGGACGAGCCGGAATTGAAGATCATCGATGTGTTCATCTGCAAGCTCCGGAAAAAGCTCGCCAATGCCTCCAGTGGCAAGAATTACATCGAGACGGTGTGGGGCCGCGGCTACGTGCTGCGGGAGCCATCAGAAGAAGAGGCCAAAATCCCAGCCTGAATTCTTCCTCGGTATCTCGAAGCCCCGGCCTTCGGCCGGGGTTTTTGCTTATGGAGATCCGCTTTATCGGCCGCCGTTGATGGCTATCAGGCGGGGCCGGGTCTGCGTCGTCCGGTGCTGCGCCAGAAGGCGTGGGTCGGTCGCGCTGACCGTGTAAAGGCCCGGTTTATCGATCACCATTCTGAAGCGATCGGACAAGCCTACCGCGGTTTCCGCCGCACCGAGGACAAAATAGCCGTCGCTCGACATCGCTTCCGCCAGGCGGCGAAGTACGTCACTCTTCGTGTCCTGATCGAAATAGATCAGAACGTTCCGGCACAGGATCACGTCAAAGGTGCCAAGCGACGCAAAATCCGCAAGAAGATTGAAGCGGCGATATTTGACCATGGCGCGGACTTCCGGAGCGATCTGCCACAGCTCACCGATTTGCGTGAAATATTTGACGAGCAGCTTAATCGGCAGCCCGCGCTGTACTTCGAATTGGCTATAGAGCCCCTGCCGCGCCCGATCCAGCACGGCGCTTGAGAGATCGGTCGCGAATATTTCGATGCGCCAACCGGCGATCGCACGCGCCATTTCGCTCAGACACATGGCGATTGAATAAGGTTCTTGACCGCTTGCCGCAGCCGCACACCAGATGCGGAGTGCCCGCGACTGCCGCCGCGCGGCCAGCAATGCCGGCATGATGACGCGACGGAAATGCTCGAATGGCGTTTTGTCGCGAAAAAAGAACGACTCATTGGTCGTCATCGCTTCGACCACCGCGGCTAGGAGCGCAGCATCGCGGTTGGTTTTGAGCGCCAGCACCAGGTCGCCCAAGCCGTTGAGTCCCGCTTGCCGGACGAGCGGAAGGAGACGACTTTCCAGGAAATAGTGCTTGTCGGCACTCAGCGCGAGGCCAGAGCGTTGTTTCAGGACCTGCCGGAGAAAATCGTAGTCAGGCGGCGTCACGACCAAAGTCCCGTATCAAAGTCGTTATCGTTCACGACAGGGGCCGCGCACGAGTTGACTGAGCGCAGCATCAAATCAGGCCTATCTCTTGGAATTTTTCTGCGACGATATCCTTGTCGAACGGCTTCATGATGTATTCGTTCGCGCCGGCCTGAAGGGCGCGAGCAATATGCGCGACATCATTCTCAGTGGTACAAAAAACGACTTTGGGCCTCTCACCGCCGGGGAGACCCCGCAGCACGCGCAGGAAATCATAGCCGTCCATCTTAGGCATATTCCAATCGAGCAAGATCGCATCGGGCAATGCACGCTGGCAGGTCTCGAATGCCTGCTCGCCGTTCTCCGCTTCGAGAATCTGAAATTCGAGACTTTCCAAAATTCGCCTCGCCACTTTGCGGATGATGGCGGAGTCATCGACGATCAGACACGTCTTCATGTTGTCCTCACTCCGTCAGCGCGTTCGAACAGTTCCAAGCAGCGCTTCTGCATTTGCCTGTCTCACTCCGTGGCACTCGATCGCGAGCTTGCGAAATTCAGCGTGCGATCGGCGTCGAGCGCGACGAGAATCTTCTCGTCGAGCCCGAATACTCCGGTTGCCATGGCGGCCAAAACACGGTCGAGATTGATCGGGGCCGGCTCGCGATCGCCGTCTGCCAGGCTGAGCACTTCGCCGACGCGCTCCACCAAGATGCCAAACGATTCCGACCCCCGCTCGATGCCGATGACCATATGCGCGTTGGCATCGCTCGGCACGTCAAGCTGAAGCCGATTTGCCAGATCGATCACTGTGACGATGCGGCCACGAAGATTGAGCACACCCGCGACTTCACGGCCGGCCAGCGGTATGCGCGTTATGTTTGCCAACGTGAAAACGTCCTGAACATGCTCGATCGGCAGCCCGAACAGCTGACCCGCCGCTGTGAAAGTAACGTAATCGGTCATTTGTCGATCTCGCTCAGGATTCATGCCGCGCAACCGAGAGGGCCACTGCCTTCCAGGAAGAAATCAACGTCAATGATTTCGGCGACGACGCCTTTGATGAGCGCATAGCCGAGGATCCCAGGTCGATCGCCCGTTATTTTGACATCGAGCTTTTCTTCGGCGATGTCGACGATCTCGTCGATGAGGAGCCCAATCGAGCGGCCCTGTTCGGAGAATATAAGAATGGGCTGGGCGCCCTCCTTTTTGATCCGCGCCTGCATGTCGAAGCCGAGGAGCGGCATCAACTCGTCGCGGTATTTCACAATGTATCGCCCATCGGCGATCTCGACTTTTTGACGATCGACCTCCTCGATCCGGCTCACGAGTGACAGCGGCACTGCTTTTGGCCGGTCCGACGCTGCGCGAAAGATCAAAAGCGAAACGGCGTCTTGTCGCGACCTCGGTTCGGGCTCGGCGGTATCGATCGACGCTTCGATTCGCGACGGCGCGGAACGACCGAGCGATTGCGCGAGAACGTTGGGGTCGATGACCATGATGACGGACCCGTCGCCGAGAATGGTCATGCCCGAGAATATCGCGATGTGCCGCAGCTTGGACGACATCGGCTTGATGACGATCTCCTCGGTGTGAAAGACATTGTCGACCACGGCACCGAAAATCTGACTGCCCGCTTGAGTGACGACCACGAACCCGTTCGCGTCATCGCCAGTCCCCAACTGGAGCGCCTTTTTGACATCGATAAGCGGCAATAGCCTTTGACGAAGCCTGAGCACGGGAGCGGACTTAATACGTTCAATCCGATGCTCGCCGCCAACGCGCATAAGCTCGAGGACCGATAGCTGTGGAAATGCGAAACGTTCACCGGCTATCTCGACGATCAGGGCGGCGACAATAGAAAGCGTCAGCGGAATTTTGATAACGAAGCTCGTTCCGCTGCCAGGAGATGACTTGACATCGACGGTGCCGCCAATCTGCTCGATATTGCTGCGCACGACATCCATCCCGACGCCGCGGCCGGAAATGCTGGTGACCTCCAAGGCAGTCGAAAAACCTGGAGTGAAAATGAGGTTGTTGATCTCAGCTTGAGATTTCGCCGACACATCGGGTTCGCTGATGAGACCCGCCTCAAGCGCCTTAGCCTTGATGCGTGCCGCATCGAGGCCGCGGCCGTCGTCTACGATTTCGATCACGACATAACCGCCCTGCCGAGAAGCGGTCAGCCGGATGGTACCTCGACGCGGCTTGCCCGCGGAGCTTCGCTCGTTCGGATTCTCGATGCCGTGGTCGGCACAATTGCGTATCAGATGGGTGAGAGGATCTTTGACCAAATCAAGGACTTGACGATCCAGTTCGGTATCGGCCCCGACCATCTCGAGTCCGATGTCTTTGCCGAGATCCGCCGAAAGGTCGCGTACGATGCGCGGCAGCTTCTGCCACGCATTGCCGATCGGCTGCATGCGCGTCTTCATCACCTCCTGCTGGACTTGGGTCGTGACGCTCGACAAGCGCTGCAGCGGCACGTTGAACTCGGAATCGTCGTGCCGGCGGAGAACTTCGAGCAGCTGATTGCGCGTGAGAACCAGCTCGGAGACCATGGTCATGAGCTGGTCAAGCGTGTCGATGCTCACTCGGATCGATTGGCTCGCAACGCTCCCAGCTCCGTCGCCGGATTCAGCCAGGTTGCGGAGAGCAGCCTCCCCATCTTCGACAGCCATCTGGTCGGCAGCTCGCTCTGAAGCGGCTGACACATTACCCTGCAATCGAGGATTTGTTTCCTGCGCGCGAGCGGCCGCCCGATTGAGCTGGCCGATCAGGTCTGCATCGTCGCCGGGGGGTTCGCGCTGCAGCTTCTCCAGCCCATCGAGGATTGTTTTAATGCGATCAATAGCGGTCAGTATGAGGGATACCGCTTCCCCGGTGACGGCCATGCCGTCCCGAAATTTGCCCATCAGTGTTTCGGCGGCGTGGGTGAGCGCTTCGAGCCGCGGGAGTCCAAGAAAGCCGCACGTTCCTTTGATGGTGTGAACGAGGCGAAAAACGTTGCTGAGAACCTGGCCGTTATTTGGCTCCCGCTCAAAGCGCACCAGTTGGGCGTCAACGTGATCGAGGCTCTCGGTCGTCTCGGTCAAAAACTCACGCAACAACTCATCCATGAACGCCTCGTGCCGCCGACCACGGGGGTCAAGCGGCCTTAAGATCCCTTGCGTCCACGAAACGCCCCTCAAAGGACGCGGGAGTCTCTTGCCAAAGCGTTTAATTTCGGTTGCGGAATAGGCGAGTCGGACCTGGAAAAGGCCCTGTTTTTCGTCAACAGGCGGTTACGACGACCGCATCGCCCTCAATCCTGGCTGAGATGCCGAAGCCGCAATCGTGGGCCAATATGCCGGTATAGAGCGGTTGGATGGCATGGGCGTTAACCGCCTCGGCGGGGGTGCCGGCCAGGAGATCGGCAGTTGCGGGCGCCAAACGGGCATTGAGCCCGCGAGCGGTGACCTGATAGCCCTCGCCCATCGGATCGACGGTCAATATTCCACCGCGCGGAATGGCCCCGCTCGCGACCAGAAGCATGTTGAGGAGAAGTTTGACCCGGTTCTTGGCGACTAGCGCGCGCGGTAAATTCCAGACCAGCGCGGCCTTGCCGTCCTCAAGAAGTCCGCGGGCGACCTTCTCCGCGTCGCCAAGCTCGATTTGCGCCCCAGCTGATCCCGAAGCGCCAAAAGCCAAACGGCAAAATTGAAGCTTGGCAGAGGCTTGGCCGGCGCTCTTTTTAATCAGGTCGAGCGCAAAGGTCTTCGTTTCTTCATCCTTATCTTCCTCCATCACCTCTAAGCCATTGATAATTGCGCCGACCGGGCTGATCAGGTCGTGACACAAACGCGAGCAAAGGAGCGCGGCAAGGTCGAGGGCGCCGATGGTCGGGGGAGCGGTCATGCGGTCTGACATGGAGACCTCGGAGCAGCGGAAATCTTTCCGTGGGTGTCATAGCGCATGTGATTCGGCAATCGTGCCCTGGCATAGAGCGTGCTAAACCGCCTCGCCTGCAAGGCCCAGCACGCCGTCGTGTGCGCTGCAAAATCCCAGGAAAAAGCCAAGGAATCCATGGTGGCTGTCTTCGACACTAACGCATGCGCTGCGCTCATGGAGGAGTTGACGGCGATTGCCGCCCGTGCGGCGGCGGCCATTCAACAATGTGGCGCAGCTTCGCTCCGCCACAAGGCCGATGGCTCTCCAGTAACGGCGGCGGATCAAGCCGCGGAAGCCGTCATTTTGCAGGACCTTAAACGCCTTGCGCCTGGTATCCCGATCGTCTCGGAAGAGCGGTCCGCCGAGGATCAGGCGCAGGCTAGCGCGTCCGAAGGCGGGACTTACTTCCTGGTCGATCCGCTCGACGGGACCCGAGAATTCATTGCGGGACGTGACGAATTCACTGTCAATATCGCATTCATCAACCTCGGCGCGCCGCTCATCGGCATTATCGCGGCACCGGCTGCTGATTTGGCTTGGCGTGGCATTGTCGGCCGCAGTGCCGAGCGCATGACGCTCACCGGCCGAAGCGGACGGACTGCGATCCGTACCCGGCCACGCCCGGCACAGCCGGTGGTCATGGTCAGCCGCTCGCATCTCGACGCCGGCACCAAGGCCTATCTTGCCGGTATTCCGGATGCGTCGTCCGTGGCCAGCGGCTCATCAATCAAATTTTGCCGCGTCGCCGAAGGAACCGCAGACCTCTATCCGCGTCTGGCGCCGACGCACGATTGGGACGTTGTGGCGGGGCATGCCCTTGTACTGGCTGCGGGGGGAGATGTCAGGGCGGCCGATGGCTCGCAGCTGGTCTATGGCACGCAGAAGCGCTTGATCCCCGACTTCATCGCCCGTGGCGATCCGCGCGAAGGGTGATGGGCGGTTGGCTCAGCGCGACCGATAGGGCCGCCGTGCCGCGCGGGCGCCCGGGCGGGCTTTTTCAAATCCTTCCGTTTTCGCCGCGCTACCATCATAGTTCCTGCAAAGGCTGCGCTGATTCGTGATCGATGCCGCTTTCGGTTCGGTCTGTGCCCCAGCCCAGGGAACTTCACCATGAATTTCACTCGAAGACCTAGCGCGGCGCCGGCCGTTCTGTCGGCCGCTGTCTCGGCAGTACTCGCCGCCGAGCTTCTCATCGGGGCCGCAGCGGCCCAGACGATTCCGCCACAGCCGCCGCCTGCCGTCGCCCCTGCGCCGCCACAGCCCGGGCCCTCCAATCAATTCTCGTCGAACGAACTGGTCGATGCCGGCCATCGGTTCTTTGGCGGTGTGTCCCGCGGGCTCGCCATGATCGTGGAAAAGGCGGTCAGCCGCTGGGGACAGCCCAATGGCTATATTCTGGGCGAAGAAGCGAGCGGCGCCTTTGTCGGTGGTCTGCGTTATGGTGACGGCACGCTTTACACGAAGAATGCCGGCGACTTGCGCGTGTTCTGGCAAGGGCCGAGCATTGGCTTCGACGCGGGGGCGGACGGCGCGCGAACGATGATGCTGGTCTATAACCTGCCCCGCACCGATGCGATTTTCGAGCGGTTCGGCGGCATCAACGGCTCCGCCTATTTCATCGGCGGCTTCGGCATGACCGCACTGGTGGCCAATAACATCACCGTCGTCCCGATCCGCTCGGGCGTCGGCCTGCGGCTCGGGGCCAATCTCGGCTATCTCAAATTCACCGATCGCCCGACGTGGAATCCGTTCTGACGCCGCGATTTCATGAAGCCGGCGCCGCAACAATCGAAAAGGTGGCGCGGCGGACAAACTCGGTTTAGGTTAAAATCTGCTCCAGGTGGTGCAATCCGCGCCCGCATGGCATGGTTTATGGCCATTTGTGAAACCCATGTCTGTGAAGCCCGTGGGGCTCGAGGCGTAGCGTCATGATCGAGTCGGTCATGTATTTCGGGATCGGGTTCTTGGTCGCGGCCTTGCTCGGTCTGCTATTCGTTCCTCTCGTCCACAATCGGGCCGTGCGGCTGACAATGAAGAGGCTCGAAGCGTCGACGCCGCTTTCGATTGCCGAAATCCGCGCCGACAAGGATCAGCTTCGCGCCGAATTCGCCATGACGACCCGACGCCTCGAAATGAGCGTCGACAAGTTGAAGGCAAAAACGACGACCCAGCTTGCCGAGCTTGGCAAAAAGACCGACGCCATCAATCACCTCAAAAAGGAGCTGGGCGAAAAAACCGCGACAATCTTCGCGCTGGAAACGCGCGACAAGACGCTGCGCGACCAGTTACGCGCGACCGAAGAAGAATTTCAGATCAAATCCAGTGCGCTGCGCGAGGCCGAGCGCCAGCTTGCCGACAAGGAAGCCGAACTGACGAAGCTATTGGGCGACCTCGGCGAGCGATCGCTGCTTGCCGACAGCCAGCGGACCGAGATCTCCGCATTACATGCGCAGACCGAAGCTCTCAAAGTCAGCGTCGCCGATTACGAACGCGCGGTGACGGAGACCGAGCACCGGCTTACGCGTGAGCGGGCCGACGCCGAAGCGGCGGGGAAAGAATTAGCCGAAGCGCGCGCCAGGCTCGGCGACCTCGGCACTCGCGTGAACGAATTGGAGCGGCAATTATTCGTGCAGCAAACGGAAGCGGAGGTCCTCAACCGACGCGTCCAGGAGCTCGAAACGCGGCTCGGCGAGCAAGGACGCATACTGGCCGAACGCGACTACCAAGTCGATCGCATGCGCAGCGAGCTTGACGCGGCACGCAAAGCCGAAGCCGACCTGCGCAGCGAACTGGCCTCTTCCGGCAGCCGCTCCAACACGGCGGTCGACCGCTTCCGCGCGGAAATCGCCCAGCTTGAGGCGCAGCTTGGCGCCGCGATCGACGAACGCAATAAATTGCAGCGCGAGATCGGCACGATGAAGCGTGACACGGAGTCGACCTGGGCTGCGGAGCGCGTGGAGAACGCGCTGTTGCGCGAGCGCATCAACGATGTCGCCGCCGAAGTGGCGCGCCTGACTGCCGCCCTTGAGGGCCCCGGCTCGCCGATCGAATCCATGCTGGTCGAGGCGGCGAGCGAAGCGCGCGGCGCCGGCGCGGCGGTCAATGCCCACCAGCCGAGCGTGGCGCAGAATGGCGATAGCGCCGCTGACAACAAGAACACGCTCGCCGACCGCATCCGCGCGCTGCAGTCAAGCGCCTCGCGCGTCGCTTCGACCAATTAAGTTTTCTTGACACCCGAAAGCGCCACACCTTAAATCCGCCCATCGGGCGCTTAGCTCAGCGGGAGAGCGTTCCCTTCACACGGGAGAGGTCGTAGGTTCAATCCCTACAGCGCCCACCATTGATTGCACAGCAGTTCAAGGCCTTCGCCGTTTTTGAAGGTTCAGGATTTGCAACTCGCAGCAAACCGTCGCGAGATCTCCGCAATCACGACCCCGCCGCAGTCATCAATCGGATTACTGCGATCGCAAATCCAAGAATGGCGCTAAGAAAGCCAAGCATGACGCTCGCCCATTTCATGTAGCTTGTCTTCAAGAAGCCCAACACGCCGGCCGCATTGATTGCGAATGCCACTTTGCCCGCCGCAAGGCACCACTTCCAGAATTCCGCTGTGCCGGGAGAATGCTCGACCGGCTCGATAAACACGGCATGATACGCCGGCACTTGTAGGATCGCGTAGATTCCGCACAGCACGTAAATCGAAAATCGAAACGTGGGAAACCGTTCGCCTCCGGCTATTCCTAATACAATGAAAGCTGTGGTCGCCAGAATCTGGCTTGGCGCGGTCGCAAATACCTGCCAGTCAACAGATTGTGGCGGACCCAACAGGCCGCCGAGGGCGGACAGCACGATTAGAATCGCCGTTGCGATGGCAATGTGAACGACAGCCGGCGACAAATATTCGAACGCCCTACCCTGATAGAGGGCATAGGCCGCCACGAACAACGATGCATTTCCGACCATGTCGACGCATAGGATCAACCAATCAGGCACTCGCGCAAAATGGAGCAACGCGAACACGATCAGAATCACCCACCACCAGACGCCCCAAAAAAATACGAATCCCGCATCGCCTTTTGCCTCTGATGCGTCTGAAGAAGCGTTGATGCGCGCAAATGCGATCATGCAGCAAATGCCCATGAATGCGCCGAGCAACAGGTTGATCGTATCGGTCACAATGAGCTCTCCCCAGACAGGCTACTTAGGCGCGCGCTAAGAGAGGCCGCCGCAACGTTTTGTGCAACACGGCACAAATACTCCGTTGCCAAAACGATGGCTGCGACAAATGAAACCTTTTCGGCACTGCTCGACTATTGTCCGAAAGTACTAAACGCTCCTATCCAAAAGTACTGCGACTGTGCCGGGGGGAACCCTCGGAAAACCAATTACCACCGAAACGTCGATCGAACGTTTGAAATAGAGAGCGAGATTCAACGAAGTTGGACCGTCAGCGCTCCCGTCGGAGCGAGGAACGCTAACCTGCCGCCCAGAGCGGTCCCGGAGATGTGACTCGCTTCTCTAAGGTCGCCCACCTCGAGCTTCAGCCGGAAAACCGGCCGGAACTAACAACGACAAAATGCGTTATTGACCCTGCGCAATGCTTGCGAGGAGACGGAGCATGCGGAGATATTTTACTTTTGCTGCCATATTTGCTGCCATTAGCGTTGCAGTGGCATTTCTTTCACCACAACCGGCCGGCGCCTTTGTGGCCAATCAGAATGGCGTCGCTAAAGCCGCAACAGCCGCGAACACCATAATCGAAGTAAAGCGCAAAAAAGGGCCACCGCCCGGCTGGCATCACGGCCGCAAAGTCGGCTGGCATGGACATTCAAGGCCACCCGGCCAACTTTGAAGACGAGCTTTAATAGTCTCGGGCAAGTGTGAAACGGTGGAAAGCGCGCGCTTTCTTTATCGAAATCGCGCGCCAGCGTGCTCCCTTGGCCGCTGGTGTGAGTCGCGGCGCTTAATCGCTCGATAAAATAACGTTCTTCAGGATCGGATAAATCTGATTCTCCCACCGCTTCCCGGAGAACACGCCGTAATGGCCGACGCCGGCCTGCATGTGGTGGCGCTTGAGATAAGGCCGCAGCTTGTTGCACAGATCGTGCGCCGCGACGGTCTGGCCAACCGCACAGATGTCGTCGCGCTCGCCTTCGACGGTGAACAGCATCGTCCTGCGGATCGCGGTCGGATCGACCCGATGGCCGTACCATTCCAGTTTGCCCAGCGGCAGGGCGTGTTCCTGAAAGATAAGCCGCACGGTTTCCAGGTAGAATTCCGCCGTGAGATCGAGCACGGCGAAATATTCGTCGTAGAACGCCTTGGTCACCGCGGCCTTGTCCAGATCGCCATTGGCAAGACTCTCGTAAAGTTCGCGATGTGCTTTGAGATGCCGCTCCGGATTCATGCTCATGAAGGCGACGAGCTGCACGAACCCAGGATAGACGCGACGATAGGCACCGGGATAACGCAGCGGCACGGCCGCCGTTAGCGCTCGCTCAAACCATTCGATGGAGCGTTTTTTGGCAAGCGCATTGACTTTGGTCGGATTGATCCGCGTGTCGATCGGTCCGGCCATCAGCGTCATCGATCGCGGCTGCGCCGGATTGCCGGCCTGCGCCATCACGGCAACGGCGGCGAGCACCGAGACGCACGGCTGACAAACCGCCAGAACGTGCGCGCCTGGACCGATCGTTTCCAGAAACTTGATCAGGTGATCGGTATATTCATCGACCCCGAACCGGCCGGCCATGATCGGGATATCGCGGGCATTGTGCCAGTCGGTGATGAACACGTCATGGTCCGGCAGCATGGTACGCACCGTTGCCCGCAACAAAGTTGAGAAGTGCCCGGACAGCGGAGCGACCAGCAGCACGCGCGGCTGCGTCGTTGCGAGATCTTTCTTAAAGTGAACAAGCGTGGCGAAGGGCGTCCGCGCCGCAGCTTCCTCCCGCACCTCCACTTCACGATTGCCGACCGTAATGGATTTAATGCCAAACGCCGGCCGGCTATGACTCAATCCGGCCCGTGCAATCAATTCGTAGACCGCGGTGAGATTGCGCATTGCCGGATGATCGGCGAGGAGCGGCGAGCCTCCGGAGCTTACCGCCATGCCGGCCCAGGCCCGGACCGGCACCAAAACGTCCGATTGCATCTGATAGGCGAAATACAGCATTCCCAGCCCACGGGTGCCGTGAGCCGCCCGGCAACAGCTCCCGTTGACTATCCCCAGCGCTGAACCCTAGTGGATTTTTTGTTGCACTGCGACAGGAATGTGCACATCCTGCACAGTTGGGGATTGCGACCGCTTTAACTCAGCCGGTCGTCCCCCAATTTGAGGTGCCGGGCCTCGCGTAATGCTCTGATCGAAGGCGCTATTTGGCGCGGGGGCACGGCATGACAACAGCTAGTCTCAGTATCGCCAGCAAAAACTACGGCTCCTGGTCGCTGCGCGGCTGGTTGCTCTGCAAAATGTCCGGCTTGGACTTCGACGAGCAGCCGGTCTCGACCGACGACCCTTCGACGCGCGCCGAATTGCTGTTGCTATCGCCGTCTTTCCTCGTCCCCTGCCTGACCCATAGCGGGCTGAAGATCTGGGACACGCTGGCCATTGCCGAATACCTCCATGAAATCAGGCCTGACGCCGGCCTGTTCCCTTCCAAACGGGCACAGCGCGCGCATTGCCGCTCGATCTGCGGTGAGATGCATTCAGGTTTCAGCAATCTGCGTTCCGCCCTGCCGATGAACATCAAGGCGCGTTTCACCGGATTTAAAGCGTGGGCAGGCGCGCGCGCCGACATCGACCGGATCGCGGCCATTTGGCAGGAATGCCTGGACGCCTACGGCGGACCATACCTGTTTGGAGAGCGCGCCTGTGTCGCGGACGCCATGTACGCGCCGGTCTGCTCGCGGTTTGTGACTTATGACGTCACGCTCGGCGCTAGCGCGGTTGATTATTGCCGCACAATGATGAGCTATCCGTACATGGAAGAGTGGATTGCCGCCGCCAAGCTCGAACCCGATGAGCTCGAGGAATTGGACGTCGAGTTCTAAGCGTGGGCAAGCCGTCGCCGCTGCAGCGCGGTTGCTATAATTTCTCAGCCGACAGCGTATTGCAGTTCGAAACCTGTCCCGAGTTGAAGCCGTTGAGGAACCAGCGCTTGCGCTGTTCGGAACTGCCGTGCGTGAATGAGTCGGGCACGACATAACCCTGCATTTCTTTCTGCAGCCGGTCGTCGCCGATGGCGGACGCCGTCTGCAAGGCTTGGTCGAGGTCGCCGGGATCGAGAAACTTGTTCTTCTGCTGGGAGCGGTTTGCCCACACGCCGGCAAGACAATCGGCCTGCAGTTCGACCCGAACTTGCAAAGCATTGGCTTCAGCCCGGCTCGAAGCCGCCTGCTGTGCCTGCATCACGCGCGGCAGGATACCGAGCTCATCCTGCACGTGATGTCCGACTTCGTGCGAAATGACATAGGCTTCCGAGAACCTGCACGCGCTCGCGTCCGAGCAGGCGCCGAATTTGCGCTGCATGTCTTCGAAGAAAGACGTGTCGAGATAGATGCGTTGATCGCGCGGGCAGTAAAATGGGCCCATGGCCGAGCGGGCAAAGGCGCATGGTGTCGGTTCCGAGCCCGCGAACAGGCGCAATTTTGGCGGATGATAGGTTCGCCCGCTGGCGGAAAAGATCTCGGTCCAGCGGTCCTCAGTGTCACCCAGCACCAGCGCAACAAACTTTCCGGTGGCATCGTTCGGCGTACCGGGAGTAACGGACGGAGCGGGGCTCGTCTGCTCGGAAGGCGAGCCGAGGCCGCCGAGCAGGTTGAGGATTACGCTCGGATCCACGCCAAGATACCAGCTCACCAGGCCGATGATGATGACGGCTCCGATACCGAGACCGCCCCCGCCTCCCGGCATCCCGCGCGATGCGCTGGCCTCGCGATCGTCTTCGACATTGCTGCTGGGACGGAAATCATCCGTGCGCATCTGTCATTCTCCAATCGAGTTCCGCTGGAGCTGCAGGGGCGGCTGAGCATTATCTATCTCGCCGACGGGCAATGAAAGGTTATTTTGTCAAAAAAAATGAACGCGCGCTCGTCCGTGCGGCGCGGCTTACGCGCGAAAATCGTCATCAGGTAGAGATATAGTCGGGCGAAGTTGTTAGCGAGCTTTTCCTATTGCCACCAACAGGGTCGCCGCGCTACCAGCGTCGCCCCCAACGCCGCCGACCCCAGCCGCCACCCACCAGCCGAAGCAGCAGAAGAAGCACCACCGCGCCGATAAAGGCGTTGAGGATCAGAACGACGATCCCACTGCCAAGATGGATACCGATCCGCGGCAGCAGCCAATCGCCGATAAACGCGCCGATCAGGCCAACAATCAAGTCACCGATCAATCCAAAGCCGCCGCCCTCCATGACTCTGCCGGCGAGCCATCCGGCGACAATGCCGACGATCAGGATGACGAGCAGACTTTGATTGGACAGATACATGGCCGGCCCCCAAGCAAAACTATTAGCCAAATACTCTAGCGCATGCGCCGGATGCGGACAACCGAACTTCCTGCGGTTGTCCATTACGCATAAACGCGTTTGCGATTGCCGCCGGCGGGGCGGTTCTTACGGATGCGGCGCTACAAAACGACATTGGTGCCTCGGCCGCACGCCATGCCCGCGCGTTGACGGCCCGCGCTCATCCACTGCCGGAAAATCCGATTTCCTGAAGCGCCAATCGGCCGAGCTGGACCGAATCCCGTATTCCAGTCTGCGCGATCTCAATGATCTTCTTTGCAACCATCTCGGTGGTGGGATCGGACCGGTCGCTCAGCTTCATGATTCGCAGGCAATCCTCGTAGGCCGCAACGAGCGGAATGATGTCTTCGGGTGCAAAGGCTGAATTCTGCAAAAGCCGGTAAATGGCCATGAGAACGCTCCCGTCGAGAAAGCTAAATGAGCGGGAGCGACAGCCGTCCCCATTGCCGCCATGCGGCCGACAACGGCACGTTATCTATACCGGGGCGATGAACGCCACCTGAATTAAGGTGGGGTTCAATGTGTCAAAAGACGCATGTGGCGATAATTCCGGTTCCGAACTTGGCGGCGAGAACCGATCCAGACCGACAACTTGACGCAACGGCGCCAAAACCCGAACGGCCAGGGGCGTTATTTCCGCTCTCGGGGGATTTAGGCCAACGCCTCCGGCCGCTGCGAAAAAATTCTCAACGGGGCGCCAGCGCCGTATCGCTCATTCTCCTAACCGCATCGTCCGCCAATTTTGTGGACACCTCGGCGGCGCGGCGCGCGCTGTGCAGCAGGGCCTCGATATTGTCTCGGACCACGCGCGTTTGCAGCGCCAAACACTCCTGAGGCGTACGGCAGCTGAGGAGCTCTTCAAAGTGCTCCAGATTTTGCTCAATGCGATTCTGCACGAAGCGTACCCATTCTCCGGACACGTTCTGCAGCCCGTCCACCACGAAAGTCGAGCTCTCGATCAGGGCCTGAACGTTGCCGGCGGACTGCTGCATGGTCTCTCTCGCGTTATCGCCCGTAAGGCCGAACAGCTTTGAGAACTGATCCACCGAGCGCTCAGCGATCCGAGTCGCGGCCTCGCTGCTGTTGCGCCAGGTGCTGCTGATGGTCTCCGCATTGCGGCGGAACGCTTCGGTTCCAGCCCGCGCTGTGCGCTCTGCGGTATCTGACATCGTTCGGCTGGTCTGAGAGGCCTGATCGGCCGCCCTTCGGGTCGTCTCGTGGACTGACTCGTTAGAATCGCGTTCAGCTTGGCGCGGATTGGCCATTCGATTCTCTCCATTGCAAGGGTTTGTGTCGCCTCAGACTCCCACTGATATAGCCCGCGCCATTTTCATTTCTAGACAATAATGTCGGCGCTATCGCGGAACACAGTGTGTATTCAACGCAATGGCTCTGGAAAATCCGACCCGAAGCTGAAATTGTGATGGAAGGTCAACGCGTGCTGCCGGAACAAGTCGCAGCGAGGTAGCGGAACCGCATAGTGCGACGCAATGCCGCTAATGACCACGCTTCAATTGCCGCGATTGAGATGGCCACCGCAATGTCCGCCGGAACTACATCTGAAGCAGGAAATTTTCGTGGCAAAATTCCGTCGTGACGGTCTGACAACAGGATAGCGCTGAACCTGCGTCCGCGTGAGTTCAGTAGCCATACCATCGGCGCGGCGGTCCGCCGACCGGACCTTGATAGGGTGCACAACTGCCGCCTTGGATGGTGTAGCCCGGCGGACAGCCGTTCCAAGTACGCCATCCGCCGCCGCTGGGACCTCGATACGGCGCACAATTGCCGCCCTGCACCGTATAACCCGGCGGGCAGCCGTTCCAAGTTTGCCCGCCATAGCCGTAACCGTATGGTGGCGGCGGTGGATAATAATATTGAGCATTTGCAGTCCCTATGCCGCCAGCGGCTGCTCCGCCAATCAAGGCACCTGCCAACATAATCTTTATTGTCGTACGCATGGCAAAGCTCCCAGTTCGTTAGAAGTGCGCTAGCTTTTCAGCGGCGGAAAGTCTCGCGAGAAGACAGGCTGTTTGAGAAATTCCTTGGGATCGTAACGCCAGAACTGACTGACGTCGGGATAGCTCTTGATTGTCGTGTTGACGAGCTTACCACCTTTTTTCTCCACTTTGCGAATATAGATCGTGAAAGTGAGATTGCCGTAATCGTCAAATGTCACCGGTCCGCGCGGTGTCTCGGCGAGCGAAACCCGCCGGATCGCGGCGATTAATTTATCGGCATCGACGTCGCCGCCGCTCGACTGCAGAGCCACTTCGAGGATTTGGCCATTGACATAGAGAGCGGCCGCGTAGAATCCGATCGGAACGTCGGCGCCGAAATATTTCTGTCCTTCAGAAAACAGGTGATGCCTTCCTCAAGATGAACACCTCCGGCCGCGAGCCCGCCGGTTTTGACGGTCATCAACCCGATCTTGACCGGGTTTTGCTGCGCCACGGCAGGCTTTGCCACCTCGGCCATCGTGGCAGCCGCGCCGGTGGCCGCCAAGAATCCGCGCCGGCTTATCGTTCTTGCCACCTCGTCCTCACTTATCACTCGCTGCCCGATTCTCCGGGCCACCACCCTCAATTAATTTTCGGGCGCGCCCGTCGGTCGATCGGGCCTACATCAAGCAGCGTCTTCGGACTGGACCGCCGTTTTGGATTTTGCCCAATAGTCCGCTTGCGCCTTGGTGGATTTGAGATCCTGCGCGGTCTCAAAGCCGGGCGCCATCGAAGCCGACGTGCCAGCTAGCACCTGATGATGCTCGATATTGAGTAGCCGCAGCCAGCTTTGCTGGCCGAGCGTGAGCCCGATCATGCAGCCGAGCTCGACCAGATCGGGCTCGCTGAAGTGGCGATGCATGCGTTCCCAGAAATCGTCGCCGGTGTCGAGCCGCCAAACGATCGCTTCGACATAGGCGAGCGCTGCTTTCTGGCGTTCGTCATACCTTGTCGACTTTTCGAAGTTCAAAAGATCGAGTACTTGCTCTTCAATGAGGGTGCCGCTTGTGGTCGCCTTCACTGAGCGCTGGTTGCCGCAATATTCGCAGGTGACCGAGCGGGAAACGTAGAGGCGGCACAGTTCCTTGATCGCGTGATCGAGGACGCCGTTGCGGAAAATGTTGTGCCAGGAGTCCGCGAAAAACCAGAAGCAGGCGGGCACATGGGCGCGGATGGCCGAGCTTTCCGGCCGCGGTGTCCCCTCGCGCTGACAACGCTCCATTTCCGCCCGCATCTTGGCGTCCATCTTTTCGAGCGGAACGTAGCTGATCCTTTGCTTGGACATTTCCTCTTGCCTTTCTCACCATTCTTCGCGTTCGCGGCTGTTCCGCGATCGGACTAGACAAACCGTAGCATGGCCGAAAATACTCCGGGAATCGAGGTCAATCGGGATCCTGCCGCCCGCACATCCTGGGCGGTGTAGGAAGGAACGTTATCAATATCATCGAGATCAGGTCGTGTTGTTCATCATATGAAAATTGATGAAAGCGTTTCGTCCAATTGTCCGCAGCTCTGCACGGGCACATCGCTTCGAAGATTTCAGGACCTCGCGCACGGCGATCATGATTTTGCCCGTTCGATGAACTGAAATTAAACGCGCATCTCATAGCCAATTCAGCATTGCTCGGGCAAATTTGCTGGCAGGGCGACGATCTTTCGGCGATCGTTCAAAAAAGGAAAAGTCAATGCGTGCCTTACTCAAAACCGTTGCTTTCGTTATCTCGTTCGCTGTTGTCGGCAGCGCCGTGTCAGCGGCCTTTGCCGAAACGCAGTGGGAGCGCAATCACCCGCGCCGCGATCAGGTCAACGACCGGCTTGCACACCAGAACCACCGGATCGATCGTGAACTGAAGGAAGGCGAGATCTCGAAGCAACAAGCCAACCAACTTCACCGGGAAGACCACGCGATACGCCACGAGGAGCGTGCCATGGCCAAATTCAACGGCGGCCATATCACCAAGCGTGAGCAAAAAGCGCTCAATCAGCAGGAGAACGCCGTCAGCAGCCAAATTGGGAGGTGAACAATTTCGCGTCGGCCGTTCGCCGCGACGGGCGCCGCTTTAAGCAAACGCTCCGGCCTTTGCCGGAGCGTTTTGCTTTCGACCTTTAAGCGCCGGTCGATCAGACCATTTCATTTTGCAGTTACCGCTGCCGAATAGCGCGTGTAGAACTGCGCGACGCGCTGCTGCCACATCTCTACGAACGCGCCCGAAGTCAGGTTTTCGACCGATTTCCAGATTTGTTTGATGGCCGGCAGCGTGTTCTGCCAAATGGCGCGCTTGCACCACTTCTCGCCTTTCTGCCGACCTTCGTCGGTCGCGCACATCGACTTCCATGCAACGCGCTCCGGATGGCTGACATGTTCAGCGGCGCCCTGGGTTCCTTGCTGATGAATCAAATAAAGATCGCTGAGTGTCGGCTTCTTGTGCGTCTGTATCTCAAACAAGATGGCCGCTGTCGTAAATTTATAAGCGGCGGCGATGGCATTGTCGCGCGGGCTGATGATGCTTCCGGCGCCGTATTTATCGAACTCGTAATTGCTCAATTGGAATAGACCGATATAGGAGCCGGTGCGCTGCTTGGGATCGAAATCGGATTCGATCTTTGCAACCGTCTTCATGAACGTGAAATCGATACCCAAGGCGTCAGAGGCGCGCTTGATTTCCTCGATCGGCGCGCCGACCGGAACGTCTTTCAGGGTTGCCAAGATTGTATCCGCCGGTTTCTGATCGGGCGGAACCTCCGAATAGGCGTAATCGGCGAGATATGTCAGGTCCTGTTCCAGTTGGCCGGCCTCGGCCGAATGAGCATTGAAGAACGGATGATCGTCCGCGATTTTTGTTTGTTCAGACGGTGGAAGCGCGGCTTGTTCAGCCGGCGGAAGCGACGCAATCACGATCGTATCCTCATCGGACTTTTGCGCCTGCGTTAGCCTATCGGATTTCTGCGTGCGCACGATCCCATCCGGCGTTGCCGTGTCCTTGGGAAACAGCACCGGTTCGTGTCCGGAAAATGGATAGATGACCGCGATCGCCAGAATGATAAAGGCGAGCTGCAACGCCCTTAGGATCATCCGTATGTCCCCAACCCGTCCGCAGTCCGTGCCGACGATTCACTGCGGATCCCTCTAAGTCAGCATAGCACAGCAGAAATGTGGCGATTGTCACCGAGCCGCCACAATGCAAGGAAAAACCGGTCGTGGAGAAGGATGCGCACAGCGCGCCATCTCACGCGATTTGGACGCAAATCCCGTGCGATCCGGCTGAAAAGTCCTGATCAAAGCCTGATTCGCGCAATTATTGATAAACAGACATTGTAATCAGGGCGCCGCAGCATAGACGCCAGCCCCGCAACACCAGCTTATTTTCGGCTGACCTCCAAGAGCGCAAGCAGGCCTTGCAACAACTGATTCGGCGATGGCGGGCAGCCGCCAATGTGCAGATCGACCGGCACGACCTGCGACACGCCGCCGACGACTGCGTAGCTGCCGGAAAAAATCCCACCGTCCTTGGCGCAATGACCGACCGCGACCACCCATTTTGGATCAGGTGTCGCGCGATAGGTTCGTTCCAGAGCCTCTCGCATATTCTTCGTTACCGGCCCCGTCACCAGCAGCACATCGGCGTGGCGCGGCGAAGCGACGAAACGCAACCCAAAGCGCTCTAAATCGTAAAAAGCATTATTGAGAGCGTGAATCTCCAGTTCGCAGCCGTTGCATGAACCGGCGTCCACTTGCCGAATCGCGAGGCTGCGGCCAAGGCGTCGCCGCGCCGAGCGATCGACCGCGGCGGCGAGTTCTGCAATTTCGCCGTCTTGCGGTCGAGGCGCGTTTTCGGTCAGCGGACCATGCGTGAGGCTTTCAAATAATGTCCTGCGCATCACTTTCCGTCTTTAGTTGCCGCGGTCTAAACCTGCGCTATGCATCATGCCCCGAATACGAGCAATTGAACGATTTATTGCAGAGCGGGAAATCGGCGACGATATTTCCCTCGATCGCAACCTCAAGCAGCGGCCATTGAAACCAGGATGGATCCCGCAAATGACAGCGCGCGATGTGACCCGCCTCAAGCCGCAAAGAAACCAGGACGTCGCCGCGGAAACTTTCGACCAGCGCCAGTCCTTCGCCGCTGCCGCCGGCGACCTCGATCGCGATTGGTCCCTGCGGCAGGCGCTCGAGCAGCTGCTCGATCAGAGCCAGGCTCTGCTCGACTTCGCGGATGCGAATCCAGACGCGCGCGTTGACGTCGCCCGCGGTGAGCACGGGAACCGTGAAGTCGAGCCCGGAGTACGGCGGATAACCGGGCGTTCTCCGCGCGTCGAAATCGCGGCCACTGGCGCGTCCAACAAATCCCGCGGCACCAAACCGCCGGGCGATTGCGCCGTCGAGTATCCCTGTCGCGGCGGTGCGATCTTGCAGCGAGGCGGTATTGTCATAAAGCTCGATCAGCGGCGGAAACCGATCTCGAATTTGCTGTAGCAGGTCGCTCAGAGTCGTTACACTTTCACTCCTCAGATCGGTCGTGACGCCGCCGGGAACTGCGCGATCCATCATCAACCGGTGACCGAAACAGGTCTGCGCCGCCCGCAGCACTAATTCGCGCAGAATGCCGCAATGGGCGTGCATGAGCGCGAATGAAGCATCGTTGCAGATTGCACCGATGTCGCCGAAATGGTTTGCGAGACGCTCGAGCTCTGCCATCAGCGCGCGCAGGTAATGCGCCCGCGGCGGTGGCTCGATGTCCAATGCGGCCTCAACCGCTCGCGCAAAGGCGATCCCGTAGGCCACGGTGCTGTCGCCAGATGTGCGGGCCGCGAGCCGCGCGCCACGTTCGAGCGTGGCGCCTGCCATCAGCGATTCGATCCCTTTGTGCACGTAGCCAAGGCGCTCCTCGAGCCGGGCCACCGTTTCGCCCGCTGCAGTGAAGCGAAAGTGTCCGGGTTCGATAATGCCGGCATGCACCGGTCCGACTGGGATCTGATGCAAGTTTTCGCCTTCAACCGGCAAAAAGGCATAAGTCTGCGGCACCGGCGCGGAGCGCGCGCCGAGGGGAAATTGCTTGTCCCAGAACCCGAGATCGAGCCAAGGCCGCGAGTCCAGAATTCCGACCGGCCATAGTCCATAGAGGCTGTGCAACGCGCGTTCGAGCCGGATTGCCGGCGCGTGCACCTTGCCGACGGAAGGAAATTCCATATCTGGGCATGCGAGGCTCAGGACTGCGATGTCGCGGCTGTTCTCGCCGATTAACGCCATGTGCACGGCGTAGCCGGCCCCCGATTCGCCCCACAATCCGAGCAGCGTGGCGCGCCCGCCGGAAAGCTCGTCCGCCGCCGCGGTCCAAAGCTCGGGGGTGACCGCCACGCGCGGCCAGGGCCGATGAGTTTCTATGGCCCTACCCTGCGCGAGTATGCTTTCGAGCGATTGCATCAACTCATCCCAACAGCCTGGCGACGGTTTCAAACCAACCGACCAGTGCCGGCGGCAGGTAGATGCCGGCAATCAACACCAGGCCAAGATGCGCGAACATCGGCATGTAGGACGCCTTGGCCTCTTCGCTTGGTCCGCGGGCTTCGCCAAAGGCGATGCTGTTTAATCGCAGGAACAGCGCCGCGAAGCCGACCAGCATCCCGAACACGAGGACGAGCGCGAGCGCTGGGGCGCGGGCAAAGGTCGAGCTCACGACCAGAAATTCACTGGTGAAGATCCCAAGCGGCGGCAGCCCAGCAATCGCGACGACGCCCAGGATCAGGGTCCAGCCGAGGACCGGATGAGTCTCGGTGAGACCACCCATATCGGCGATACGTTGCGTGCCTTTGACCTGGGCGACATGACCAACCGCAAAAAAGATTGCCGATTTGGTGAGCGAATGCATGGTCATGTGAAGAAGACCGGCGAAATTGGCGAGCGGCCCGCCCATGCCGAAAGCGAAGGTGATGATGCCCATGTGCTCAATGGACGAGTACGCAAACATGCGTTTGATGTCGCGCCGCCGGTAGAGCATGAAAGCAGCGAAAACCAGCGAAACGAGTCCGAGCGTCACCATCAGCGGGCCGGGAGCAATCGCCGCCGGATTGACCGCGAGCAGCATCTTGAATCGCAACAGCGCATAGAGCGCGACGTTGAGCAAAAGCCCTGACAATACCGCCGATATCGGAGTCGGGCCTTCCGCGTGGGCGTCCGGCAGCCAGGCATGCAGCGGCGCAAGTCCGATCTTGGTTCCGTAACCGAGCAGCAGAAAAACGAACGCGACGTCGAGCAGAGCGGGATCGAAGGCGTCGGCGCGCGCGACCAGCACGCTCCAGACCATCGCGTCGAGCCCCTCGCCGATCACGGGACGGGCGGCCATGTAGATGAGGATCGTGCCAAACAGCGCGAGCGCAATCCCAACGCTGCCGAGGATGAAATACTTCCACGCCGCTTCAAGCGCCTCGTGAGTGCGGTAGATTCCGACCATCATCACGGTGGTGAGCGTTGCCAGCTCGATCGCCACCCACATCAATCCGATGTTGTTTGCGATCAGCGCCAGGTTCATCGCAAACATCAGGACCTGATACATGGCATGATAGAAGCGCACGAAAGGCGGTGTCAGTCTTCCGATCTCGAGTTCGTGGCCGATATAGCTGGCGCTGAAAATGCTGGTGGTGAAACCGACGAAGCTCGTCAGAACGATAAACGTGCCGTTGAGATCGTCGACCAATAAGTAAGCGCTGGGCTGCGGCTTGGCGAAGAACAACGACATTGAGCAGAGCAAGGTGAGCCCGGTCGCGGCGATGTTCGATCGAGCGGCAATGCGGTAGTTCGGCAGGGCGGCGAACAACGCCGCCGCAATAGCCGGAATTCCCAATACGCCGGCCAGGGCATTAAATATCATTGCCGTTCTCCGCGAAAATCGTTGAGGATCTGCACGTCAACCGTGTCGAAACGTTCGCGGATGCGAAACAGAAAAATGCCGATCACGATAAAAGCGATTAGAATCGAGAACGCGACGCTGATCTCCACCACGAGCGGCATGCCTTTGGCGCCAGTTGCGGCAAGCACCAATCCATTCTCAAGCGACATGAAGCCGACCACCTGACTGACGGCGTTGCGTCGCGTCACCATCATCAACAGGCCAAGAAGAACGACCGAGAGGGCAAAGGCGAGATCCTCGCGCGCCAGCGGATCGGCTTCCCGCGTCACACGCAGCATGACCACCATGGCGAGAGCGACGAGTGCCATGCCCGCGAGCATGGTGATGCCGACACCAACCACTTTCTCGATTTCACGATGGATGCCGAGCCGCACGATGATGCGATGGAGCGCGACCGGAATGACCGTGGCCTTGAAGATCAGCGCAATCGCCGCGGTGATGTAGAGATGCGGCGCATCCTGAACGAATGCTTGCCAAGCTACCGAAGCGGCCAAGACCACAGCATGCAAGGCGTAGATGTTGAGAAGCGCGTAGAGCCGATCCTGGTAGAGTTCGAGCAGACTGACCAGGACCAGCGACCCGGCGAGCAGATGCGCGATATCGAAATCGATACCGTTCATTAAAAGCTCCCCGATACGAAGCGCAGTAGCGTCGCCAATAATCCGAGCATCAGTGCCGCGCCGAGGAATTCCGGCACCCGGAACACGCGCATCTTGGCAATAGAGGTTTCGAACAGCGCCAACAGCATGCCGCCGACGGCGAGCTTGGCGATGTAAGCGGCAATGCCGAGCCCAAGCGCCGGCAGTGCGGCGCCGCTGGATTCGATACCCCAGGGCGCAAACAGGCAGGCAATCAGCGAAACATAGAGAACGAGCTTGAGCCAGCTTGCCAGCTCGATCAGCGCCAGATGGCGGCCGGAATATTCGAGCACCATGGCCTCGTGGACCATGGTTAGCTCGAGATGGGTCGCCGGATTGTCGACCGGGATGCGGCTGTTTTCGGCGATCGCGACCATGATCAAGGCAATCAACGCAAGCGCGAGCGAGACACGCACACCGACCGCTGGTGACGCCATGAAGGCGGACATAGCGGAAAGTTGCGTCGAGCCGGCGATCAGCGCCAGCGTGAATACGATCATGATCATGGCGGGCTCGGCCAGCGAAGCGATCATCACCTCGCGGCTTGATCCGATGCCGCCAAAGCTCGTGCCGACGTCCAGTCCTGCAAGAGCGAGAAAGAAACGTCCGCTACCGAGCAGCGCCGCGATTGCGATCAGGTCCGCCGACCACGAGAACAGAAGCCCGGTGCGGAAAGTGGGAACCAGCGACGCCGCGACCCAGGTCGCAGCAAAGACGAGATATGGAATGACCCGGAACAGCCACGAGGCGCTGTCCGCCAACACGACGTCCTTGCGCATCAAGCGCACCAGATCGAGATAGGGCTGGATGAGCGGCGGTCCGCGCCGTCGCAGAAGCCGCGCTTTTACCTTGCGCACGAAACCGGTGAACAGCGGCGCCAGCAGCAGCACCAGCAGCATCTGCACGCCCTGAATCGTCAAATCGCGGATCAAGACCATAGGGCGAGCACCAGCAGCAGGACCACGAGCGTGCAGAATACGAGCGTCAAGAATTGTCGGATGGTGAGAAACTGCAGATGATTGAGGCGATCGGCTACAACGCCGATTGCGCCGGCGAGCGGCGCATAGATCCACTCCCAGATGGGATCGTGCAGTTCGACGGTCAGCCGCGCCGGCCGCGTGTCGTCCGGCGGCGCCATTTCCGCGGTTTCGCGGGCGCGAAAAACCACGGTGCCGAATACGCGGCGGATCGGCTGCGCAAAACTGGTTGCCGAGTATTGCGTCAGCACACTGGCATCGGGATAGCCACAATCCCAGGCCGGCGCTCGGCGCAAACGATCAGAAGCGAGGCGATGGATGGCAAATGCGGCGAGCGTGCCCGATACCGTCATGAACAAAAAGACGAGAAGCCCGTCATAAGAGCTGCGGCTCTCGGCAATCGGTACGATCGACAGCCATTGCGCGCCGATCTGCGCCGGCATGTTTTTGCCGATCAGAAACGAACTGATGGGCGCCAGCGCATCGATGAATAGACCCGGCAGAATTCCCGCAAGCAGGCATAGGCTCGCCAGAACCATCATGGCCACTCGCGAAAACCAATCCGTCTCCGATGCCATCTCGGCGGCGCGCGTGCGCGGCCGACCGAGAAACGTGATGCCATAGGCTTTGACGAAACAGGCCGCGGCCAATGCGGCGGAGAGCGCCAGTAATGCGCCGATCGCCGGGACCAGCAACTTCAGGCCCCATAACGGCAATTGCGGCGACAGCAGGATGGCTTGGAAGGTCAGCCACTCGGAGACGAAGCCGTTGAGCGGCGGCAGCGCTGAAATAGCGGCGCAGCCGATCAGAAAAACGAACGCGGTCTGCGGCATGCGGTGTATGAGACCGCCGAGATGTTCCATGTCGCGTTCGCCGGTCGTGGTAAGCACCGCGCCCGCGCCAAAGAACAGCAGGCTTTTGAACAAAGAATGGTTGAACACGTGCAAGAGCGCCGCGGTTAGCGCCAATGCGGCGGCGAGCAGCATGCCTTGCGACTTGAACGCGAGCGCCAGCCCCAGGCCGATGAAGATGATGCCGATGTTTTCAACGGTGTGATAGGCAAGGAGCCGCTTGAGATCGTGCTGCATCAGCGCATACAGCACGCCCATGACGGTGGTGATTCCGGCGACCGTCAAAATCACGATGCTCCACCACCAGGACGGCGCGCCGGCGAGGTCGAACACGATCCGAACGAAACCGTAAACGGCAACCTTGGTCATCACGCCGCTCATCAGAGCCGACACATGGCTGGGAGCGGCCGGATGCGCGAGCGGCAGCCAGGCGTGCAGCGGTACGAGTCCGGCCTTCGAGCCGGCGCCGATCAGCACCAGCAGCAGGACCAGCGCGCCGGTGGCCGCGGCCGGATGCGCCGCGCGCATTTGCGCAAAGGTGTAGAGGCCGTCCGAGCCGGCCAGCAGCCCGAATGCCAGCAGCAAAGCGAGCGTACCGAAACTCGCCATCAACAGATAAATGTAGCCGGCGCGCACATTTTCCGGCACGCGATGATGCGAGATCACGAGCGCCCAGGAGGTGAGCGACATGAATTCCCACGACAATAAGAACGTAAAAGCGTCGTTGGCGAGGACCACGAGCGTCATGCCGGCGAGGAAAGCCGGGAAGAAAGGAAGGACTCGCTCCGGCGCGCTTTCGTGCTCGCCATAGCCGATCGCGAACAGGCTGGCGGTCATCGCGCCGAGATCGACAACCGCGAGGAAGAAGGCGGACAGCGCGTCAAGGCGCAGATGCGCGCCGAGCCATGGCAATCCGACCGGCAGTGTCAGCGCTTCGGGCGCTCGCGCGGCGAGGAGATGCATCAAGGCCGCGGCCAGTGAAACTGCGGTTACGAGCATGCAAGCGGCGTAAATGAGTCGGCTCGCATGCGGCGAGCGCACCAGAAGCACTGCAAGCACGGCGAGCGCGAGCAGCACGGCTGCGCAGGCAAGGGCCACGCTTAGCATCATGAGGCGGGCGCTTTCAGCCGCACGCCCCGGCCGCCATTTTGGCTTGCTGCGTTGTCGGCGATCAGTTCGATGCCCAGGTCATTGAGCGCGGCAACCAGCTTCATCAGCGAATCGACGTTGCCCCTAATAACGCCCTCGCTCGTCTCCATGCGCTGGATCGTCGGCAGCGACAGCCCGGCGGCTTCCGCAAGGCGGCGCTGGTCGATGCCAAGTAGCGCGCGTGAGGCGCGAATTTGTCCGGCGGTGATCACGATAAGCGTGCGGAAAGGGTCTAGATGTGAATAATGATGCTTAAAACATCATTTTTCACGATTCAAGCGATATTTCTAACTGCAATCCCTTGAGTTGGGAACAATTGCAATCAGGCGACCCGAATGACGATTTTGCCGAAATGCGCACCGGCCGCCATGTGCCGATAGGCGGCTTGCGCCTCGGCAAAACCGAATACTTTGTCGATCACCGGCTTGATCGCATTCGCAGCGATGGCGCGGTTCATCGCCTCGAACATCTGCATCGAGCCGACCGAAATGCCCTGCACATTGGCGCGGCGGCCAAAAATCAGCGCCGGATTGAGCTCGGTGGCGCCGCCGCTCAGCCCGCCAATGAGCGTGATTTTGCCGCCGACGCGAATGGCGCCGAATGAGCGCGCCAGCGTCGCAGCGCCGCCGACCTCGACGACGTGGTCGACGCCGCTTCCGTCGGTGAATTCCATGGCCGCCTTTTCCCAGTCCGGCGTCGTCCGGTAATTGATGCCGAAGGCGGCGCCGAGCGCTTTCGCGCGCGCAAGCTTTTCGTCGCTCGAGGACGTGATGATGGCGCGGATGCCCATGGCGCGCGCGAATTGCAATCCGAAAATCGAAACGCCGCCGGTACCTTGCAGCAGCACCGTATCGCCTGCCCTAAGCTTGGCGTGCTCGACCATCGCATGCCAGACCGTAACCGCGGCGCAGGGCAGCGTCGCGCCCTCCTCCAGCGACAGATGCGCCGGAATTTTTACGACGCCGTCTTCCTCGAGCACGGCGTATTCAGTGAGCGTGCCATCAATGCCGCCGCCGAGCGCGCTTTTGTGCGCGTCGGCCGCCGGCGCGCCACCGCTCCAGCGCTGAAAGAAATCTCCGGCAACGTGATCGCCAACTTTCGCCCGCGTCACGCCTGGACCCATTGCGACCACTTCGCCGGCGCCGTCAGAAAGCGGGATGAGGTTTTCGCGCACCGGCATGCGATAGCTGCCCCGCGCAATGGCGAGATCGCGGAAATTGAGCGAGCATGCTTTCACCTTCACCAGCACCTGCCGATAGGCGGGCTTGGGATCGGGGCGATCGACCTGAACCAGCGCTTCGATCCCGGCGCCGCCTTTGGGCAATTGATAGGCGCGCATGATTTTCCTCCCTCGTCTCTCGTATCGCCACGATGCCCTAGCGTTTCGGTTCGTTGAAAATATTCTTGCGCTGCCGCGGGCGCGGCTGACCCGGCAGGCGTTGCGGCCGGTTAAGCGGCTGCTGCGGCGCCCGCTCGGGGTTCTGACCGCCGCGCGGGCGCTGATTGTTCGGACCTTGCCGGCCGGGCCCACGCAAGCGCTGCCGCTGGATCAGCATCTGGCGGCCGATCGTGTGGGTGAGACTGAGCCGTTGCAAGGCGCCGCGATCGCGCGCCGCTTCCGCTGCGGGAATTTGATACGGGACCGCGGCGAGCCGGCCGCCGGGACCAGGCCGCAGCGCAAATGCGCGCGCGCCTTGCGTCAATGCGCCCAGACTCGCGCCTTGGCGGTTAAACACCTCGATGCGGCCGACATGCCCATCGGCGTCGGGATAGAGCTTGATCGTCGGCGCTGCGGCGCCGCCAGCCGGCGGCACCTCGACGATGCCGGTCGTGCCACGAATGCCGAGCGTTGCCTCGGGCGTTGCGATTTTCATGTCGCCGGTCTTGGCGACGAGGCTGGCGATAAAAGACGCAGTGCCGGTCGCCACATTGAATGAGGCGAGATTGCTATGACCGCCCTGCTTATAGACGAAGGAGTCGATTACGATCCGGGTGTTGGCGGAAAGGCTGAAAGTCGTTTCGTCATCGAAAGTGATGCCTAATGAGGAATTCACATCGGTCTGCAAAATGTCTTTTGCATAAATGGCGTCGGCGACCTTCAAAGCCGCGCGGGCGGCATTGCCGCGCGTCACTGTTGCGGTACCCGTCATGCTCGCAACCTGGCCGATCGTATTGTCGTCAGCCGCCGATCCCGACTGGTTTGCCGGGACGGGATTTTGGCCGCGAGACGCAGTCGGCCAGAGAGCGGGGAAGGCTGCCACGCCGCCAGTCAACCATGCGATGAATTCGCGCCGCTTCATAGCCCCGCCCTTGCGAGCGCGCATGGTAATGATCCAAAGCGGGGTCGCAATGCCCCAGTGCGGTCATTGCAAATATGCGGCAAGTTCGCGCGCACCGGGCTTTTTGATTTCTTCGTCCATGCGCGCGTCAGTGGCCGCAATCAGCTTCGCGACGACGTTGTTGCGCTGAGCCACCGGATTATCGGCATAGCCGCTGGGCCGGAAAAAATTTGCGGTCGGCACCTGGTCGCGCCACGATAAAGGCATCGTCACCATATCGAAACCGTTGCCGTCGCCGGTCAGGTTCATCATTTCGAGTTCGGCTGCACTAAGCGTCCGCGAGAATCCCTTGCGGCGCGCGAATACGAGCGAATCCAGAAGCTTTTGCGCCTGCAGCATCGGTCCGACATCGAGATCGAGATTAAGGGCGTGCACCCCCAGCCCCTTCGTCGTATTTGCCAGGATCTCGTGCTGACCCCACGCGTCCGGAACGCTGCGCGCGAAGGCGACCATCCTCCGTAACGCGTCGATTTTGCCGTCGCGCGGCTGGCGCTCGGCGACCGGGGCGACGCCGGATTTGCTCTCGAACTGTTTGATGAACTCGTCGCCCTTTTCCGCCAGGATTTCCACCGAATTGGTCGCCAACAACTGGTTGTAGCCGAGCGCGGTGGTGATGGCCCGACCATGCTTGTTGTATTCGAGCCCGGCCTCGATGTCGTAACTGCCGTTTCCGGTCGCCTCGAAGCCGTAAATCCGGACGATCTGTTCTCGCGTCAAACCTGCTGCAAGCGCCACTTTGGCATAGCCGCGCTTGAACTCGGTCTCGCTCTGCGGGAACCGCGGGACGAACTTGAATTCCTGGCGGGCCGCCGCGACAAAGTCGGCAACCACCGGCACGTAGATCCGAGGCGGCGCGACTTCGGGCTTGAGCGGATTTCGCGGCTTGGGCGGACCGGTATAGACCGGCGGCTGCGCGAGCACATAATCGGAAATCGAAACCGGCTCGCCACGAGCACGCTTGGCATTGCGCAATTGCCGCTTTTCCGAAATCTGAGTCCAGTACGCGCCCGATGCCGCGGTGTAGCTTTGCCAAGCCTTGTTGTATTCCTCGAGCGCGCGGCGGTACTGCGCCATCGCCGCAGCGAGCTCTGGCTGCTGGCCCAGCGCGTCGCTGGGTTGGCTGCTTTGCGGCGCGGCCGGCGATACCAAAAGCGCAGCGATGGCGACCGCCAGCAAGCCGGCCGGCAAATAGCGCGATATAAGATGTATGACAGGAGCCGGCATGGTTTTCGCGCACCCGGCACACACTGTCGGACCGGTAGCACCTTCATAGCCGATTCTATGACGCAACGAGGGCGGCAATTTGTGCCGCCCTCGCTCAACAGAATGGCGCGCAGGCAGAAACCGTCGCGATCGCTATTTGTTGATCGTGTTGGCGCCTGCGGTGCAGACTGTCTCGTCCTGAGAGCCGGTGCCGCCCGAGCAACCGATCGCGCCGATCAGCTTGCCGCCTTCGACCAACGGAATGCCGCCGCGCGACGCGATCACATCGTCCAGCGTCAACAGGTAGTTGAAACCGGCTTTTGTGACGCCATCCTCGAATGCGTGGGTCGGACGCCGGTAACGCGCCGCGGTCCGCGCCTTGTGCTGCGAAATCGCGATCGAGGCGAGTTGCGCTCCGTCCATGCGCCCAAAAGCAACGAGATCGCCATTGGGATCGACCACCGTAACGTTTAGCGCCCAGCCGCGTTTATTGGCTTCGGCAACGGCCGCTTGGACGGCCGCTTGCGCCCGATCCATCGTGATCGGCGCGCCATAGGGTGTCGCGAACGGCATTTTATCGGGGACAGCGTCCAAATTGGGCGGCGCCGCAGGCGCCGCCGGTGCTGCAGGCTGCTGCTGGGCAAAGGCGGCACCGGCCGCGAGCAAGCCGGCCGCGAGCGCAATACTTGTGAGCGTACGCAACGTCATGGATTTTCCTCCCTTGGCGGCAGCATTGCATATGACGCTGCCCATTGACGATCTTAGCATTTTCATCTCAAGGCGAAACAGCCGCCTGCTCCGGGGCGACGGCTTTACCCGCCCGGATGCGAAGCGCCCCATCGAAACGTTCCGTCAACTATCGACGCAGAAATTTCAATCGGCGGATGCCATGCGGCTTCCACGGCCAAGGAGCGCCGCAGAAAAACGAACGGCCTCAGCCCGAGGGAGAGAGCTGAGGCCGTTCTGATGCCGGTTGGTGCCCCATCAAATGCCCCACCCCGACACTGCGGGCACTATGCCGAACCGAAGTTGACCGATCGTTGACGCAGGGTGACTGCAGCTAAAGCGAAATGATTTTAGGTTGATTCGGCTATTTCGCTTTAGCTTGTTGTTTGAGCATGATCTTTTCCGGAAACCGGCGTCCACTTTTCGGGATCATGCTTTAACCCTCGGCGCGTCGCCGCGACGCACGTGGTAAACAAGCTCTTTAGATCTGACGCTCGGCCGACGCGCGGCTGCGCTCGGCAGCGCCAATCCTTCAGTTATGGGGTTTGCGCCGTGCGCGACAGGTTCTTGGCCGCGAGATCGGCAAGATAACGGCGCCAATTTTCCTCATGGTCGCGGCCGAGCTCGAACAAATAGTCCCAGCTGAAAATTCCGGTCGAGTGCATGTCGTCGAATACCAGCCGCACCGCATAATTGCCGATTGGATGCAGTTCCAGGATTTCGACATTCTGCTTTCCGCCAACCGTCCGCCGTTCAGTCGGGGAATGACCTTGCACTTCGGCGCTCGGGCTGCATACGCGCAGATATTCGGCCGGAAGATCGAACTTCTCGCCGTGATCGAAGGCGACCGTCAATATCTTCCGATCCTTGCGCAGGCGCAGCTCAGTCGGCCAAGGACGCGATGAAGAATTCATCGAGGACCCCGCAACGCCGCCTCACCGCTTTCGAAACACAAAACGCAGCACGGAATCAGTCGAGCGTGATGTGTCCGTCGTCGATCACTTTTTTCCATTTCGCATATTCAGATTTGGTGAAGGCAGCGCCTTCGGGGAGTGTCGTCCCGCGCGGCGTCAAGCCGAAGGTCGCAAATGAGGCCTTGAGTTGCTCATCCTTGAGCGCTTTGGCGATCCCGCTGTTCAGCTTGGCGAGCACGTCGGGCGG
>DASSXN010000161.1:0-10486 GCA_035703785.1 Xanthobacteraceae bacterium | reverse complement strand
CGTCAGTAGGCTGGCGATTTACGACACGCTGATGACGACGCATCGATTCCCTCTCCCCGATGGGGAGAGGGTTGGGGTGAGGGGGTATCGAGTTCGAAATTGAAATTCCAATCCCCCTCACCCTCGCTCACGTCGTTCGCTCGACCTCTCCCCACTGGGGAGAGGTGCAATAAAAAGCGTTACAACACGCTGATGACGACCTTGCCGAAATGGCGGTTGGCGCGCATCAGCGCCAGCGCCTCGGCGATGTCGGCGAGGCGGAAGGTCTTGTAGATCGGCAGTGACAGCTTGCCGGCCTCGACCGCCGGCCACAGATCTGCGCGCATCATGCGATTGATCTCGCGCACCTCTTCGGCGCTGCGGGTGCGAAAAGTCACGCCGATATAGTCGATGCGTTTGAGCGCATGTTTGTCGAAATCGAACTCGCCTTTCATGCCGCCGAGCCGGCCGACATTAACGATGCGGCCGAGAATGCTGGTTGGCCACGGGCGCGGAAACGAGATCGACGATGAGATCGACGCCCTTGCCGCCAGTGGCTTTCTTCACTTGGTCCGGCCAGGTCGGATCGCTTGAATCGAGTGCAAGATCGCAGCCGAATTCCGAGAGCCGCGCCCGGCGCTCGGGATTGGTCGACGTACCGATCACAAGCGAAGCGCCGATCAGCTTGCCGATCTGCATACCCATGAGCCCGACGCCGGCGCCGGCGCCCTGCATCAGCATGCTTTCGCCGCGCTTTAATCGACCGGCGGTGACCACGGCATTGTGCATGGTCTGCAAGGCAACCGGAAAGCAAGCCGCCTGCTCGTAGCTCATATTGTTTCCCGGAATGCGGTGCACCCGCCCGACATCGGTGACCACATATTCGGCAAAGCCGCCGGGCGCCGAGGCCATCACGCGGTCGCCGGGTTTGATGCCCGGCACCTCGCTGCCGACCGCCTCGACTTCGCCGGAACACTCCAGGCCGAGCCGCGCGCCGACGCCGCCGACACTGCCGTGCTGATGGCCCAAGGCGACCAGAAGATCGGCCCGGTTGAGGCTCGAGGCGCGTACCCGGATCAGCACCTCGTTGGGCTTCGGTGTCGGCTTCGGCAGGTCGCGGACTTCGACGCCTTTTTCACCCAAAACGGCGGCTTGCATGATCGATCCTCCGGTCGCACTTCTATTGAGCCGTGTGGTATCGTTGAAACCATGCCGGTTTCAACTGTTCCGATTGCGCACTGCGCGGGAACCATTCGCCCGAGAACTTTCCGCCTATGAACCAGCTTGTCCGCCCGCAAAAGATAAAAAAAATCGCCGCATCGGCCTGCCCGCACGACTGCCCGTCGACCTGTGCGCTGGAAGTCGAGATTTTCGACGACCATACGATTGGCCGCGTGCGCGGCGCCCGCGACAATGCTTATACCGCGGGCGTGATCTGCGCCAAGGTCGCGCGCTATGCCGAGCGCGTGCATCATCCTGATCGCTTGCGGCAGCCGCTGCGGCGGATCGGCGGCAAGGGCAGCGGCCAATTTGCGCCGGTGTCCTGGGACGACGCGCTCGATATCGTCGCTGAAGCGTTCACGCGCGCCGAAGCGAAACACGGCTCCGAGGCGGTGTGGCCGTACCTCTATGCCGGCACCATGGGCTACGTGATGCGCGACGGCATTCATCGCCTGCGTCACGCCAAGAAATATTCCGGCTTCTTTTCCACGATCTGCGTCAATTCCGCCTTCACCGGTTTTATCGCCGGCACCGGAAAGCTCGCCGGGGCCGATCCGCGCGAAATGGCGAAATCCGATCTGGTCGTGATCTGGGGCACCAATGCCGCCAACACCCAGGTCAATGTGATGACGCATGCGACGCGCGCGCGCAAAGAACGCGGCGCCAAGATCGCGGTCGTCGACGTCTACATGAACACCACCATGAAGCAGGCCGACCTGCCGGTGCTGATCCGGCCGGGCACCGATGGCGCGCTCGCCTGCGCGGTGATGCACTGCCTGTTTCGCGACGGCAAAGCCGATTGGGATTATCTCGAACGCTATACCGACGCGCCGCATGAGCTGGCCGATCACGTGCGAGTGCGCGACCCGCAGTGGGCCGCCGGCATCACCGGCTGCCCAGTGCCGACGATCGAAGCTTTCGCGAAACTGATCGGCGAACGCAAGCGCGCCTTCTTCCGTCTCGGCTACGGCTTCTCGCGCTCGCGCAACGGCGCGGTCAACATGCACGCGGCGAGCTGCATCGCCGCGGTGACCGGCGCCTGGCGTCTCGAAGGCGGCGGCGCCTTCCACAACAATGGCGGCGTGTTCCACCTGAACAACAGTGTGATCGAGGGCAGCGATCTGCGCGATCCGTCGATCCGCATGCTCGACCAATCGCGCATCGGCGCGATCCTTACCGGCGACAAGGAGGCGCTGCTCGGCGGCCCGCCGGTCACCGCGATGCTCATTCAGAACACCAATCCGGTCGCGGTGGCGCCCGACCAGAACACCGTCAAGCGCGGCTTTGCCCGCGACGACCTGTTCGTCTGCGTGCACGAGCAGTTCATGACCGACACCGCGAAGATGGCCGACATCGTCTTGCCGGCGACCATGTTCGTCGAGCACGACGATTTCTACACCGCCGGCGGCAGCCAATACATTCTGCTCGGTCCGAAGCTCGTCGAACCGCCGGGCGAGTGCCGCAACAATCACGAAGTGATCTGCGCCCTCGGCAAACGTCTTGACGCCCAGCATCCCGGCTTCGATATGACGCCGCGCCAATTGATCGATGCGAGTTTACGCAAATCCGGCTGGGGCACGCTCGCCGAGCTAGAAGCCAAGCGCTGGATCGATTGCCAGCCGGATTTTGCCGCCGCGCATTATCTCGACGGCTTTGCCTATCCGGACGGCAAATTCCGCTTCAAGCCGGATTGGCCGACGGTGCCGTTCCAGCGCTGGCACCGCAACACCATTACGACGCCGATGCCGCAATTGCCGGATCATTGGGAGGTGATCGAGGAGGCCGATAGCGCGCATCCGTTCCGGCTCGCGACTTCGCCGGCGCGCGGCTTTCTCAATTCGAGCTTCACCGAGACACCGACCTCGGTCGCCGCCGAGGGCCGGCCCGAAGTCATGATCCATCCGCAGGACGCCGCCGCCTGCGGCGTGACGCAGGGCGACGAAGTCGTGCTCGGCAATCGGCGCGGCGAGGTACGGCTGCATGCGAAAGTGTTCGACGGTGTGCGTCGTGGCGTGTTGATCGCCGAATCGCTGTGGCCCAACTCGGCTTACGCCGACGGCCGCGGCATCAATAGCTTGACCGGCGCCGATTCCATTGCGCCGTTCGGTGGCGCCGCCTTTCACGACAACAAAGTATGGCTGCGCAAGGCGTGCGCATAACTCTTCGCCGGCCGCGCCGGTTCAACAGGACGCCCTTTTGGACACATCCAAGCTCAGCGGTTCAACGAGTCGCCGTGAGCCAGCCAAGTTAAAGCTGATCGCGCGGCAGTGGGAGCTACATGCGCGGTTGTTTATTTCCGCCGCCGTCGGCGTCGCGGTCGCGCTGGCCTTGCTTGCGCTGCCCTGGCGCATGCCGACGCGTATTCTTCTCGGCTGGGATATTGGCGTCGCGCTTTATCTGGTGCTGAGCTTTGGCGCCACGGCACATGCGTCGGTCACGACGATCCGCCAACGGGCCGCCATCAACGATGAGGGCGCGATCGTGCTTCTGGGGCTCACCACGGCAGCGGCGCTCGCCAGCCTCGCCGCGGTTGTCGCAGAACTCGGCCATACGCCCGATCAGTACCAGGTCGCGCTCGGCGTGAGTACAATTCTGTTGTCCTGGGCTTTCATGCATTGGATTTTCGCGCTGCACTATGCGCACGAATTCTATGGCACGGGTCGCGACAAACAGACCGGCGGACTCGTTTTCCCCGGCGACCAAGATCCGGACTATCGGGATTTCCTCTATTACTCGCTCGTGGTCGCGATGACGGCGCAGGTCTCCGACGTTCAAATCACCAGCAAGGCGATCCGCCGGCTGACGACCGTGCACGGCGTCGTCTCATTCTTCTTCAATGTCACCGTGCTCGCATTGACCGTGAATATCGTATCGAGCCTGATGCAGTAAGATTGATGATCGAGGTGGCCTTAGGTTCGTTGACGCGCGCGCTTGGATTCATTCTTTGGAGCGCTTCCTTAATCCGTGACGACTTGCTGACGAGCGGCTAGTGTCCATATTTAAAGTTCAGGCCGACATTCGAACCCATTGCGGGGGATTGTCGCGGTGGCCGCGACATCATAGCCGCAGCTATATCCGTGATTGCAGGCCGTAGTCCCGATGAGGTCAACAAAGAGGTATTCGAGCTTGAATGTCCAATTCTCGGCGAGCGCCACTTCAACCCCGGCGCCGGCCGTCCAGCCGAATTCGGCGTTGTTCTGCACGGGCAACCCGCTCAACGAAGTTTCCAAATTGGCGCCGGCGCCGCCGGCGGTGCCGTAGACGAGAACGCGGTCCCACGCATAGCCGAAGCGCGCACGGAGCGTTCCGACCCAATTGCTCGCGGTCCGGCAGCTTAATCCGGCGGCGGTCGCTGCAACAGCCGTCGAAGTAATGAGGCTGGTGCAAAAAGGACTGCCGCTGGTGCCTTTGACGCCCTGCCAGTCAAAATCGCCCTCGACGCCCAACACCCATGCGCCCCACTGGCCGCTGACGCCGATTGTGGCGCCGACCAGACCGCCGTTGACGTGGAAGTTCCCGGTCGAACTATTGCCCGACGGGTTGAGTGGATCGCTTCCCCACTCGCTTTGGCCGAACCCGTAGCCACCGTTTATACCGATATATCCCCCGCCCCAATCGTAGACCGTGGCGACCGGGTAATAGGCCGGCACTCCGGTGCGCACGGGAAGATCGGCCGCTATTGCGCGGCTTGCCGCAATGATCGAGGCCATGGTCGCGATAAGCATGACCACGATAAGAATCCGCTTCATTCGGATGTCTCCGGTGCCCCGCTCGTTGGTTATGTGAGCTTACTGATTTGGAACGTTAAACGCTGTGTTGAAAAAGCTACACGTCACGGAAATTATCTGTTGCATCCGGTCAGGCTTGCCGCCTTCCACCACAACAAAGGGTAGCCACGCAGCGCTTAAGCTCGTTCACCGTGCGTGGCTATCGCTGCACAGTGGGGCGGCCAAACGGCGCCGCATCGGCGGCGACGCCTTCGTGCGATTAATCTTTCGCGCCGTTCGGCGGCGCGGCGTTTCACGACAACAAAGTCTGGCCGCGGAAGGTGTGAGCGTAGGGTGGGCTAAGGCGCGAAGCGCCGTGCCCACCGGTCATTCCGCGTGGGCTTCGCTTCCGCCTACGCGCTCCGCGCTTCGGCGGACTGTTACCCTCCGAAGCTTGCAGAGCAAGCGTAGGAGGGTCGCTCAGCCCAGCCTACGAAGCTACGCAACCGGCGCTCAGCGAAACGGCACCGCATCGGCGGCGACGATCTCCTTGCCGATCGGCCACAGCGCGATTCCGGCAAGCTTCAGATGCGCCCAGGCAAACGGAATGCCGATGATCGTCACGGCGAGTATGATCGCGGTGATGAGATGGCCGAGCGCCAGCCACCAGCCCGCCAGTACCAGCCAGATAATATTGCCGATCAAGCCGAACGGCCCGGTGCCGAGATCATGGCGGCCGGAATATTCGGCACGCGACACCGCTTTGCGGCCGAACGGCAACAGCGTGTAGGAGGCAATATTGAACGCGGAGCGCGCCCACGGCAGGCCGATAATGGTGATCGCCATGATCACGGCCGCGATCACCCAACCGACGGCCATCCACAGACCGCCGAACACGATCCACAACAGATTTAAGAGAAAAGCCAGCGGCGACATCGCTGTTATGTAAACAGCCTCGGGCCGATCGCAATCGAGGGACAGCGATGCGGTTCCTTCGACATTCTGCCAGTTCCGCTTTGTGCCAAACGATGAGATCAGATCGTGTGCTATTCAGCCGCGCGATTGTTGCGCGTGGCTTGCTTAAGTTTCTTGATGTCCTCAGGCGACAATTGCGGGCGGTCAACCTTGATCGTCAGCTTGTTGAACTTGGCGGTCAGTGGGAACGGCGGCTGATAGTCGGCGTCGTTCACGCCGGTGAGCGTGTCCGAGCCGATGTCGAAGCTCTCGTCCCATTGCAGGATCATCGGCAGCGTTTTCGCCATCTGTTTCGTATCAACCGACTTGCCGTCCACTTTCAGCGTACCGGTGCCGGGCCGGCCGAGGCCGCTGAAGTTGTTGTACTCGAGCGTGCCGACGCCGATCCCGTCGTACTTGAAGTCGAATTCGACCAAGTGCCGGCCCGGCGAAAGCGCTTCCGGGCTCTCCCACTTGATGCGTTCGAGGTCGACGAGGTTCCACAGGAACACTGGCTTGCCCTTCAGAAGGTAAAAGCCGTAGCCGCCGAAGCGTCCACCCGAGGTCAGGATCATGCCCTCGGCACCGCCCTCCGGTACCTCGATGTCGGCGGTAATGGTGTAGGAGGTGTCGAGCAGTAGCGGCGAGTCCCCCTGCGGCAATCCCGTCATCGGCCGCGTGTAGACGAACTCCGTGCGCCCGGCAGTGATGTTCGGGCGCGGCGCTATGAAGCGCGCCGCGACCGACGCGTCCAGCGGGAAGACCTGGTATTTCTTTGCTTCCGCGACGAACATCTGCCGCAACTCTTTCACCTTCTGCGGGTTCTGCGCCGCGATGTCGTCGACCTGGCTGAAGTCCTTGTTCAGGTTATAGAGCTGGAAGACCTGGTTGTTCAGCGGATCGGTGTTCGCTGGACCGAAAGCCTCCCACGGCGCACGATTGACCTTGGTGCTTACCATCCAGCCGTCGTGGTAGAGCGCCCATTGGCCGAACATCTCGAAGTATTGCGTGCTGTGGCGCGACGGCGCCTTGGCGTTCGCCGTGTCGAACGTATAGGCGAAGCTCGTGCCCTCGATCGGCGCCTGTTTGATGCCATCGATATAATCCGGGGCACGGATGCCGGCCGCCTCGAGGATCGTTGGCACGACATCGATCACGTGGATGAACTGCTCGCGCAACGCGCCCTTGTCCTTGATGCGCGCCGGCCACGACACGACCATGTTCTGGTTGGTGCCGCCGAGCCGCGACGCGTTCTGCTTGAACCAGTCGAACGGCGTATCGAACGCCCACGCCCAGCCAGCCGACATGTGGTTGTATGTTTGCTCGGTGCCCCACACGTCATAGAACTTCATCTGGACGTCGACCGGCATTTCCGAGATGCCGTTGAACAAGGCAACTTCGTTGGGCGTGCCGAGCGGCCCGCCCTCGGCGCTCGTGCCGTTGTCGCCGTTGATGTAGATGACGAGCGTGTTGTCGAGCCTGCCCAGGTCCTCGAAGTGCTGGATCACGCGGCCAATCTCGTGGTCGTTGTAGGCCTCGTACGCAGCGAATATCTCGACCTGCTTGATGAACAGCTTCTTCTCCTCTGCGCTGAGCTGGTCCCACGGCTTGAGCATGTCGCTGGGCCAGGGCGCCAGCTTCGCATCCTGGGGGATCACCCCGAGCCGCTTCTGGTTCTCGAAGATGCGCTCGCGCAGCTTCTCGTAGCCGTCGTCGAACAGGTGCATCGCGCTGATTTTGTCCGCCCACTCCTTGGTCGGATGGTGCGGCGCGTGCGTGGCGCCGGGCGCGTATTTGATGAAGAGCGGCTTGTTCGGATCGGTCTGGTGCATCCGCGTCATCCAGTCGATGGCATCGTCAGCCATCGCGGTGATGAGGTTCCAGGTGCCGGGCGGCTTGCCCAAAAACGGATAAATCTGCGTCGTGTTGCGGAAGAGATTTGGCTCCCACTGGTTCGCGTCGCCGCCGACGAAGCCGTAGAAGTACTCGAAGCCCATGCCCGTCGGCCATTGGTCGAACGGGCCCACCTGACTGGCCGCGAACGCCGGCGTGTTGTGGTCCTTGCCGAACCACGAAGTGCCGTAGCCGTTGTCGAGCAGGATCCGCCCGATCGTCGCCTTGTCCTTGCCGATAATGCTGTTGTAGCCGGGAAAGCCGGTCGACTGCTCGGAGACCACGCCGAAGCCGACAGAATGGTGATTGCGCCCCGTGATCAGCGCGGCGCGTGTCGGCGAGCACAGCGCGGTGGAGAAGACGCGATTGTAACGCAGACCCTCGTTCGCGATGCGATCCATCGTCGGCGTCGGAATCACGCCGCCGAAAGTGCTCGGCACGCCAAAGCCGGCGTCGTCGGTGATGATCAAGAGCACGTTCGGCGCGCCCTGGGGCGGCACGATGCGGGGCGCCCACCACGGCTTCGATTGCAGCACGTCGTCCTTGATCACGCCGCCGAATTTAGGATCAGGCGGCGGAAGTTGTCTGCCGTCAATCGTAGTCGTTGCGCTGGGCGAGCCAGGTGTGCCAGTGACCTGCTGTGCCAGCATTGGGCCGGAGGCAAACAGGGTGCCAATCGCCACAATAGAGGCGCACGTCATCCATTGCTTTGCTCGCATGGGCTGCCTCCAATAAGATTTGATTGCGCATGCGGTATTCGCATTGCGCGGCAAGTATCTTACGCTGGTGGGTCGGACGAAAAACTTGATCTGGATCAAGATTTTTATACGTGTCCGGCGCGAAATAACGGCATTGGCGATACGCAAACGAAGTGTAGTGATAAGTCATGAGCGCAGCGGCCCTATCGGGCGTCATATTTATCTTGACACTAGGCGGCATTTTCCTTGGCGCGATGCTGCGCCATACTTTGCCGAAACATCATCTCAGTGAAGATACCCAAAACGTCGTGAGGCTCGGCGTTGGGCTGATCGCGACAATAGCGGCGCTGGTTCTTGGCCTGCTCATTGCCGCCGCCAAAGGTTCGTTCGATACACAAAACACTCAAGTCAAGCAGATCACCGCCGATCTAATTCTGCTCGATAACATTCTGGCCCAGTATGGCCCAGAAGCTCGCCCGATTCGCGAACAGATGCGGGCGACGATCGGTCCGTTTGCCGACCGGCTCTGGCGTGAGAAGCAAGCTGGCGCGGCCGCTCCGTTCGAAACCAACGCCGCGGCGGAGAAGGTCTATTTGGATATTCAAGGGCTGTCGCCGCAAAACGATTTGCAACGTTCGTTGCAATCGCGGGCGGCCCAGCTCAGCAATGACCTCGCGCAAGCTCGCCTTTTGCTGTTTGTAGAATCCGACAGTCTGATTCCAATTCCGTTTTTGGCAATTCTGGCATTCTGGCTTGTGATTATATTCGCGAGCTTTAGCCTGTTCTCGCCTCTCAACGTGACGGTCTTTACATGCCTGTCGCTATTTGCCTTGTCGGCAGCGTGCGCAATTCTCCTGATACTGGAGTTAAGTCAGCCGTTCACCGGGCTGCTGTCGATATCGAGCGCGCAACTGCGAAACGCTCTCGGACCGCTGTAACCCGGCGCTCGCGTTCCACCGCCCGTGAAAAGGCCCCGCATAACAGACCGTCACCGGCCGAGTCCGATCACGCGTCCCTTAGCCGACGTTCTGCGAGCTCCGCTTCGGGCCATCAGCGGACATTCAAGAGTTGCTCGGTCCGGTCTGCGGACCAGCGGTGTGCCCCAGACCGAATGCGGTAACGTCTTACCGAGGTGCCAGCGGAAGAGGTTGGTTCCGGCCGGTTAAAAGCGGCGTGATACGCCGCACAGTCACCCGACGGTTTGCTCTTTCAGGACCCGGGGTCGGAATTTTCAGATAATGGCCGCCATAGCCCTGAGTCGTGAGATTCTCAGGAGGCACTCCGAATTGTTGACTAAGCACCAATGCGACCGATTCCGCGCGCCGATCGGACAGCGATAGGTTGTCGATGTCGGATCCGACCGCGTCGGTGTGGCCTTCGATCAAGAACACCTCACTGGGGTTTGCCGCGATAGCTCGGTTGATGCCATCGGCGATCACCGCCAAGCGCTCGACTTGGTCGGGGGCAACCTCCCATGAGCCGGTGTCAAACGTCACCGTATCGAGGTCAACACGCGGCATACGCTCGCGTAGTGGCAAACTGTAGCGTATTTCGTCGAGCGTATAGGGCCGGTCAATGTAGTCCACCGGCGCTGCCCACAGCGCGTAATAGATGTCGTCGGGCTGCGCATATTCGTCTTCAACGATGTAGCGCTCGCGCGGGATTCGGATGACCGGGGGCGGCAGATCGACGAAATAGCCAAATGGGTTAGGTGGTCCGCTGTAGCGATTGTCGATGATAATGATCTCGCGCCCGTCCGGCAGATAGCGGTAGCGGCGCAAAAGACGCCCGTTTTCATCGGTCACCGTGTAGATGCGCGAGCCATCGGGCCGATCGAATATCGTTACAGTATCGGTGCCACGTCGCTCCATGTGCACATCTTGTGCCTGCCATCGGAACCGATCCGCCTCATCGTGGCGGATGATCGTCTGCCCGCCTTCTTGGATGATGACGCGCCCTGGCTCTTCAATCAGGAGACGGTCACCCTCGCGCACCTCACGGCGGGCGCCGCGCACATCATCAAGACGCCGCGCA
>DASSXN010000200.1:0-3007 GCA_035703785.1 Xanthobacteraceae bacterium | reverse complement strand
CCACCGGCATTTGCCTGCTGGACGTCAGCATGGACCACCGGCATAGGCGACCGAAGGGACGCCGTTCTGCGAACGGCTATGCCCGGTGGTGACGAGTCAGAGAGTGGCGTGACCGTGGCGTCTCATAGCTCGGATGCGAAGGCGCATCGCGAGAACGAGATTCTATTTTCCTCTCCCCGCTATGCGGGGAGAGGTCGCGAGCGACCCGCCTTCGCTCGCTCGGCGAGCTACGGCGGGTTTGAGTCCGCCGAAGCGCGTGAGCGCGAAGGCGGAAGCGAGCGGGTGAGGGGGCGTACCCGCGAGCCTGAGCCAAGCGGTCACGCCCCCTCATCCCAACCTTCTCCCCGCACGCGGGGAGAAGGAGCAACAAGGCGCGCCGCGAGAACGGCGAAATTCATCCTCGCGTTGGAGGCGTGGAAAAAGAAAGTGCTACGCCGCCGCCCGCGCGGCGTCGCCGCGCTCAAGCGATTGCAGCGCCTGGTCCGTGGTCTGCACGTCGCCGAACTGTCCGTAGAACGCCGACAGTGTTGCGTTGTGTTCTTCGTCGGTATGGGTGGCGAGCGCATCCGACACCATCACGACCTTGAAGTTGAGCATCATGGCGTCGCGCGCCGAGCTTTCGCAGCAGACATTGGTCGCGGTGCCCGTGATCAAGAGCGTGTCGATGCCGCGGTCGCGCAAGTGTTGCTCGGCGGTCGAGGCGCCTTGGATAAAAGCGCTGTAGCGGGTCTTGGTGATCTGCGCATCTTCGGGGCGAATGTCGTTGAGGTGCCAGTAAGCATAGCCGTCGCCGTCGATATCCATCTCCGCCAAGCGCCGTTCCACCCGCTCCGGCGTCATCAGGTTTTCATGCAAGGTCGACCAGCTTTCCCGCGTGTCGTTCGTGCCGTTGCGGATCCAGACGACATGGCCGCCGCGCCGCCGTAAACCGGCGGCAAGCCGATTGATATTCGGCACGATCTCGCGGGCCGCCGGAATCTCGCCCTGATGCCCCGGCTTGACGAAGTAGTTCTGCATGTCGATGACCAGCAAGCCGGTCTTGCGCGGCGCCACGGTGTCGAACGGATGCAATTTGCCCATGCGCCGCGTCATCCGGTCCAGAGCGGCCGGGGAGATTGCAATCTTGTGCATCGTTGCATCCTCTACTAGTGCAATCGTCTTACGGATCGCCGGTGGGCTTCGCGGTGGGGCCAGTGTCTCATAAAAGCGCGGCTGGATCGAGCGCGGAAGCGGCTAACATGTCTGAAAGCATATCGGGGTCTGGCGCTTGGGAATTCTGGATCGATCGCGGCGGCACTTTTACCGACGTGATCGGCAGAAAGCCGGACGGCGCGCTCGTCACTCACAAGCTGTTGTCGGAAAATCCGGAAGCCTACCGCGACGCGGCCGTGCAGGGCATCCGGCACTTCCTTGGATTGCCGGCGGGCGCCGCGATTGCGAGCGAGCGCATCAGCGCGGTGAAGATGGGCACGACGGTTGCGACCAATGCGCTGCTCGAGCGCAAGGGCGAGCGGACGCTGCTTTTGGTCACCAGGGGATTTCGCGACACGCTGCGCATCGGCTACCAAGCACGGCCGAAAATCTTCGCCAAGCATATCGTCAAGCCGGACATGTTGTACGAGCGCGTGGCGGAGGTCGATGAGCGCGTGCGTGCCGATGGCACGGTAGAGCGCGATCTCGATCTCGACGCGGCGCGGCGCGAGCTCGAACGCGCCAAAGCCGACGGCATTGGCGCGGTCGCAATCGTGCTGATGCATGCCTATCGCTACCAAGCGCACGAGCAGCGGCTCGCCGCGCTGGCCCGCGAGCTTGGCTTTCCGCAAGTGTCGGCCAGTCATGAAGTGTCGCCGCTGATCAAGCTCGTCGGCCGCGGCGATACCACCGTGGTCGACAGCTATCTGTCGCCGATTCTGCGCCGCTACGTGGCGCACGTGGCGGGGGAGCTGAAAGGCGATCACCTCTCCCCGCAGGCGGGGAGAGGTCGACTTCCGAGCGAAGCGAGGAAGGCGGGTGAGGGGGCAATTGCGGATACTGAGTCTGATGGCGACGCCTCCTCACCCGGCTCAGTCGGCTCCGCCGACCTCGCCACCCTCTCCCCGCGAGCGGGGCGAGGGACAAAGCTGATGTTCATGATGTCGTCGGGTGGTCTCACTGCGGCCGATCTGTTTCGCGGCAAGGATGCGATCCTCTCTGGTCCGGCGGCCGGCGTGGTCGGCATGGCCGAGACCGGACGCGCGGCGGGCTTCTCGCGGCTGATCGGCTTCGACATGGGCGGCACCTCGACCGACGTGTCGCATTTCGCCGGCGAATACGAGCGGGCATTCGAAACCGAAGTCGCCGGCGTGCGCATGCGCGCGCCGATGATGCTCATTCACACGGTCGCGGCAGGCGGCGGATCGATCCTGCACTACGATGGCGCACGCTTCCGGGTCGGTCCGGATTCGGCGGGCGCCAATCCCGGGCCGAAATGTTACCGGCGCGGCGGTCCGCTGGCGGTGACCGATGCCAATGTGATGGTGGGGAAACTCATTCCGGAGTTTTTTCCGCAAATCTTCGGAGCGGGGCAGAATTTGCCGCTCGACGCCGAGGCGGTTCGCAACGCCTTTGCCACGCTGGCGAAACAGATCGGCGACGGGCGGGGCGCCGAACAGGTCGCCGACGGTTTCATCAAGATCGCGGTCGAAAACATGGCCAATGCGATCAAGAAAATATCGGTGCAGCGCGGCTATGACGTGACCCGCTACGCGCTCAACTGCTTCGGCGGCGCCGGCGGGCAGCACGCCTGCTTGGTCGCCGATGCGCTCGGCATGACGCATGTGCTGATCCATCCGTTGTCGTCGCTGTTGTCCGCTTACGGCATGGGCCTGGCCGATATCCGCAGCGTCCGGCAGCAGGCCATCGAGGAGCCGTTCGGAAAACAGGCGCACGCCACGCTTGAAAAGGTGGCGAACCGGCTCGCCGAGACGGTGATTGGCGAAGTCGCCGCGCAAGGCGTCGAAGCGAAAAA
>DASSXN010000186.1:0-12869 GCA_035703785.1 Xanthobacteraceae bacterium | reverse complement strand
CCATATTCGAGGAGAGGGGGTTGAGCGGAGTCAGGCCCCCACCGGAACAGTCGACCCTCGTGGACAGGATGAAGGGTGTCGATGAGCACAACGGTACGAAACAACGGGAGTCCAGCCGCGACGCAGCGGTCGCAGAAGCCGGACACCATCTCAATTTCAGAAGTGCCGGCCAGGCCGGCTTGCGTCAGCCATGCTGACAATTCGGCGAAGAAGGCCTCGTTCATACGGCCACTATCGCACCGAACGGACTTACGGTCATTTCCACGATATGGCCGCTAGTAGGACAGAAGCGGATATGACCAGCGCATCGGATCGGTCGCCACATCGCTTATCTGTCGTCAACACTTCAAGCACCCTAAATAACTCGTTTCCAGTGGGAATTGACCTACGACATACTGCCGGTCTCATCGGAAGATCACTTGACACTTCGGCAGTTTCTAATTTTCGGCAATTTCTAATCTGGCGAAATTTTTAAATACGAATCGCGAAACATTGATCTCGATCAAATACACCGGGCGCACGTGAGATTGAAATTAGCGCTCCGGGTTTGTGGTCCCGTACCACTCGGTTGAGCGCCAGCGGCCAGCCACCGAGTCCCCGGAACATCTGACGATAGCGGTGCTCCGGATAATGCCTGGTACACCGAGTTCACTGCACCGCGCGACGCGTTCGCGCTGCAGATGCATCAAGGACTTCGAATAACCGAAACAAAGGGGAACGACCATGAAACGCCCATTCTCACGATTAATCTCTGCTCTCGCCCTGACGTGGGCATGTTCCGCATCGGCGCCTATCGCGGCGCAAACCCCTGCGGACGACGCCGCCAATACGGCGTGGCAACTGGACGCGATGATTCATTTGCAGAGAATGCGCGCCTTCCAAGATAAAGATACCGGTGCTCAGCCGACGCCAGCTACCATCCCGCAGCGCGCGATGGATGCCGACCCGAGTGGGATAATTTCAACCTATCAACCCAACGGAGACACGCAGACATCCAGCAATGCATTTTTTCAAAGTCTTGGAACCAATGGGCGCACCTGCTTCACATGCCACCAGCCGCAAACCGGCTGGTCGGTCAGCGCCCAAAGCGTGCAAGACAGATTTAACTCGAGCTCCGGCACCGATCCAATATTCCGCTTGGTCGACGGCGCTACCTGTCCCAGCGCCGACGTCTCGACCCTGCAGAACAAGTTGCAAGCGTACAGCTTATTGTTGAGCAAGGGACTGATTCGAATTGGGCTTCCGGTTCCCGCAAACACGGAGTTTCAGGTCAGCGTCGTAAGCGACCCCTACAGTTGCAATACGAATCCCGCTACCGGCCTGCTCAGCCCCACCAGCGGGATCGTCTCGATTTACCGCCGGCCTCTTCCCTCGACCAATTTGGGTTTCTTGAGCGCCATCATGTGGGATGGACGTGAACCCAGCCTGTTCAGTCAGTCGATCGACGCTACGCTCGGTCACGCCCAAGCGAATGCGTCGCCGTCAGCTGCCCAGCAGCAGCAAATTGTAAATTTCGAAAACGGCCTCTTCACAGCCCAACGGATGGATGACGCGGCAAAGAATCTCGATGCCGATGGGGCTACGGGTGGCCCCGTGACATTGCAAGCGCAACTTGCCAGCTTCTTTATCGGCATCAACGATCCCCTCGGACTAAATCCAACGGGCGCGCCATTTACCCCGAACATCTTCAACCTTTTTCAGGCTTGGAGCAGCCTTTCCGGAACGGGTGGCGTCAACAAAGATCGTATGGCGGTCGCACGCGGAGAGACGATTTTCAACAGCACGCAAATCAGCATTACCGGTGTTGGAGGGCTCAATGACGTACTGGGAGCCACGAGTATCCCCGGTTTTTGCGGCACCTGCCATGACACCCCAAACGTCGGTAATCATTCCGTCAAAGCGCCCCTCAATATCGGCATCGCTAATGCGGGGCCAAACAGCCCGCCGGCATTGGATATTTCGGGATTGCCGGTATTCATGCTGAGTTGCACGTCCGGGCCCCTGACAGGGCAAAGCTTTGTGGTTACCGATCCTGGTAGAGCACTGATTTCCGGCAAGGTTAAGGGACCTATTCTGCGGGGATTGGCGGCGCGGGCTCCCTATTTCCACAATGGCTTGGCTTCGACCCTTTTAGACGTGGTCGAATTCTACAATCAGCGTTTCAATCTTGGTTTCACGGACCAACAGAAAAGCGATCTCGTCGCATTCCTGAAAACCTTATAGACCGCGAGGTAAACGCGCATCGGTCCAACTGCTGACTAAATGTCTGCTTGTGGCACGTTTCAGTCGTCCGGCTAGACACTCTGCAACGTCCGCTCATGACCCGAAGCGGACATTCGCGGGGTCATTTACCGACTTCCCTATGGTTGATTTCACCGGCTACGATGCCGACGGAAAACGCAAACTAGTGCCGCGAACCAGAAGTTCGCACAAGTTTGCGGCACGCTCGGATGCGAACTTCGGGTTCAAAAGCGGCACTAGAAGGATAGAGTCGCTAGTGTCCTTATCGATTCCGAAGTTCGTACGAGCGCGCCGCAAATGCTTACGAACTTCGGAATCGGGACACTAGGCGCGAGTTCATCAATGGCTTGGCGTTGCGGGCGGGGGAAGGACGCCGATCCGTTGCGCATTACCACCCATCAAACCATGGGCACGAGAGGAAGAGGATGAAAACGCCTTTTAGGCTGGTGGTCGGCACTCTTCTCGTGCTCGCGCCCACCATCGCGCGGCCCGCCGTTGCGGACGATTATCCAAGCAAACCGATCAAGGTCATTTCCGATTCCGCACCTGGCAGCGCCATCGACGTGGCTTTCCGCATGGTGATGGATCGACTTGGCACTGTGCTGGGGCAGCAGATCGTGCCGATCGATCAACCCGGCGCTGGTGGAGCGATCGCGGCCCACGCCGCGTCTCAATCGATCCCCGATGGATATACTTTGTTTGCACCGGCGCTTTCACTGTTCATCTCTCTTCCCGGCAAAGCTGAGAACCTGCCGCTCATACTGCCGCGCGATTTCCTTCCAGTCGGTTCGTTGGCAGAACTGCCGATGTTTATCTGCGCAAGCGCGCAATCCGGCATCAGGACCCTGCCGGACCTAATTAGCCGCGCCAAGCAGCGGCCCGGCGAAATCTCTTTTGCCGCGACCGGAATAGGGCGTCTGACGCATCTGACTGGGCTACTCCTAGCAAGCAAGGCCGGCATCAAATTAGAAGCTGTACCCTATGCCGGCGGCCCTGCGGCTGCCCTTACGGACGTTATCGGCGGCCGCGTGCCGTTGATCATCGAAGGTTATTCCGGCCTCGCTGGCGCAATCCAGGCGCACACGATTACTGCGTTGGCCGTCGGGTCGATGCACCGCCTGCCTGATTTTCCCGATTTGCCGACCGTAGCCGAGACCTTACCGGGCTTTGCCGCGGGAGGATGGCAAGGCATGGTGGCGCCGCTCGGGACGCCCGCGGCAGCCATCCAGAAAATCAATGCAAGCCTGAGACAGGTCCTGAGCGAGCCGGAACTTGCCAAGCAGCTCGCATCGCGCGGCGCTTATGTCGATCCACTGTCACCATCCGAGGTCAATGCGTTTATCAACGCACAGCAGGAACAATGGCGTCCCGTGCTCGAAGCATTCGAAGCCAGCATCAAGAAATGATGGATCGCAGGTTGTCAGTTCGGATGAGATCACGAAAGAAGGCGCGACTTAACCTCTCAAGCGCGCGCGGAAAGGCTATACTCTAATGACAGCCTGCGACGCCGTTCCAAACTCGTCGTCTTTTTCGACCTAAAGGGAGTTGAGCCATGAAATGCAGCAAGCGGTCGTTTGCCATCGCCTCCCTCATCTTCGCAGTGGTTCTGTCGTCGAGTATCGGAACACTCAATGCGCGCGACGCCGCTCTTGCCTCTGGTACCTTCGCGGCCGCTCAGACGGCCAAACAGCAATGCATGAACACTTGTCGTGCGCGCTATCGCGACTGTCGTCACCTGAACCAGTTGCCATCGTTCGAGTGTCGGGCTGTTTACCAGGATTGCGCCCGATACACTTGTACTGGTTTAGGACCAGGATGACCGCCAGCGTTCGACCTCTCCCTGCCTTGGCGACACAGAACAAACCGAGCAGTCCTACGTTCAGCGCTTCAAGGGAATGTTCTTCAAAAAGGCGCGGTCGGTGGCGCCGAATCCTGCCTCAGAACACCGATGATCGGAGCGACTTGTGGGCGTGCGACAGTCGGCACCGGTGGACCGGCGTTTTGTAAAGTTTCCCACTGCTCAAAGGCAAACTCCACCGCCACGCAAAACTCGTGTTCGGTGTAGCTTGGGTGCCTTTTGATGGCGGCATGGGCTCGTGCAACCCGACCGCGGCGCACGGGACTGACCGCAGCATTCTCAGCGAGAACTTCCGTCAGTGCGTCTGTGAACTCGCGACACAGTGCGCCAATGTTGCCTTCGGTGCTCATGGCTTGCCTCCGACACTGAACTTGCCTTCAACACTGAACTTGCCTCCGGCCACTGACCTGGAACGGACGTGCCATATGGCCAATCGCCATTTCGGCGATGGGTTCCAAGGGGTATTAAAAGGGCGGCCAGCGCGTATTTAAAATGTTCCGCTATGGAGACGTGCGCCAAAATGGCGCCGCTGTCGGATTGCAAGGCCGCTGGTGAGTAGCGAAAATTGGTGCCGCGGAGAGGATTCGAACCTCCGACCCACGCATTACGAATGCGTTGCTCTACCGGCTGAGCTACCGCGGCGTTCCAGCGATACCGGGTACTAATATCCCCAATATCTAAACGCAAGCTGCCGTCGCCCTTCGAGGGCCGCGGAGCTTGTCATCGGGCCGGCCACTTCCGCCTTCACGCTCCGCGCTTCGGCGGACTCAATACCCGCCGAAGCTCGCTGAGCGAGCGAAGGCGGGTCGGGCCGGACCCGTCGGCGGCCACCTCAGGGTGACGGCATATCGGCTTCTCACCGGAGGTCGGCCTCCGCGCGCAGCTTGAAGCGCTGGATCTTTCCGGTCGCCGTCTTTGGCAGTTCGCGGCGGAACTCGATCCAGCGCGGATATTTAAAGACCGCGAGCTTGTGCCGGCATTCGTCCTGCAGCTGTTGCGCAAACGCCTCGGTGGCCTTGTCCGGCAATTTGAGCACCACGAACGCCTTGGGCTTGATCAGCTTGTCGGTATCCGGCCAGCCGACCACGGCGGCTTCGAGCACGTCGGGATGGCTTTGCAGCACCCCTTCGACCTCGAACGGCGAGACATACATGCCGGAGACTTTGAGCATGTCGTCGCGCCGGCCGCAGTAGACGAAATAACCGTTGTCGTCCTCGACGTATTTGTCGCCGGAGCGAGTCCATTCGCCGAGGAAGGTGGCGCGCGATTGCGCGCGATTGTTCCAGTACATCATCGCGCTGGTCGGGCCGCGCACCTGCAGCTCGCCCATCTCGCCGGGCGTCTCGATCACTTGGCCGTCGTCGTCGATGAGCCGGATGTCATAGCCCGGCACCGGCTTGCCGCTGGTGCCGTATTTGACGTCGCCCGGGCGGTTGGACAGAAAAATGTGCAGCATCTCGGTCGAGCCGAGGCCGTCGAGAATGTCGATGCTATAGCGTTCGCTCCAGCGCCGCCCGATGTCGGGCGGCAGCGCTTCGCCGGCGGAGACGCAGCGGCGGATTTTCACGTCCCCGCGCGCCGGCGCCGCCGGGCTCGCCAGGAACGCCGCATAGAAAGTCGGCACCGCGTAGAAGATCGTCACCTGATGTTGTTTCAAGAGATCGGCGACCAGATCCGGCGTCGGCCGCGCCGGCAGCAGTACGGTCGTCGCCCCCGCCGCCATCGGAAAGGTCAGCGCGTTGCCGAGCCCATAGGCGAAGAACAATTTCGCCACCGAATAGCAGATGTCGTTCTCGGTAATGCCGAGGATCGGCCGGGCGTAAAGTTCATCGGTGAGCGCAAGATCGGCGTGGGTGTGCACGGCGCCCTTCGGCCGGCCGGTCGAGCCGGAGGTGTAGAGCCAAAAGCACATGTCGTCGGACGTGGTCGGCGCGGTGACGGGTTTGTTGTCGACCGCCGCAAGCAAATCGGCGAAGTGATGGTGTCCGTGCGCCGCGGCGCCCGACACGATGACATGCTCCAGGCTCTTGGACGCCAGACTCTTGCACGCCGCAATCGCAGATTTGAATTTCGGCAACAGCTCCTCGGACACGACCAGCACGCGGGCGCGGCTATCCTCGAGCATGAAACGGTAATCGTCCTCGGTCATCAGCGTGTTGACCGGAATGGCGACCACGCCGGCCTTGATCGCGCCAAGAAACGCCGTCGGCCAGTCGATCGTGTCGAGCAGACAAATGAGAACGCGTTCTTCCGCGCGCACGCCAAGCCCGCGCAACACGTGGCCGAAGCGCTCGACACGATCGGCGAGATCGGCATAGCTGTATTTGCCGCGATGATCGATGAAAGCGATCTTGTCGGCGCGGCCGGCGTCGAGATTGCGCCTCAAAATATCGGCGGCGAAATTGTAATCGCGCGGCACACCGGCCGTGCCTCGTGCCTCGGTTTTTGGCGCCGCGCTCGACTGAACGGGATTCATCCCACTTTCATCCCTCTTGCTCCCTTGTCGTTTCCTCGCGCGACAACCCCGGCCGGCGCTGAGCAGCCGATCTTGGCGTCCATTATGCCGATGGTGCAATGCGCTGCAATCCGTTACTCATGCGGCACTTTGGAGGCTATCGGAGACCATTGCCATGATTTTCAGCCGTGATCGCATCCTGACCACCCATGTCGGCAGCCTGCCGCGCAGCGAAAGCTTAAGCGATCTTCTGATCCAGCGCGAAGCCGGCGAGCGTTATGACACCGCGCAGTTCGAAGCGGAGATGGAAAAGGCGATCAGGCATGTGGTGAATAAACAAAAAGACGCCGGCATCGACATCGGCAATGACGGCGAGCAACAGCGCGTCGGCTTTCAAACTTACGTGCCGGCGCGCATGGCGGGCTTTGCCGGCGAATCCAAGCGGCGGCGCGGCCGCGAGTTCGAGGAGTTTCCCGATCTGGTACGCTATCTCACCCACCGTTTTCCGCATGTCAGCAAACAGCAGAACGCCCCGGAGGCGCGCGCCGAGCTGCATTATCACGACACGTCTGCAATTGCTGCGGAGCTTGCGCGTTTTAAGCGCATCGCCGGCGAGGGCCGCACCTTCGCCGAAATGTTCATGACCGCGCCGTCGCCGGGCATCATCGCCTCGACCATGCTCAATGCCTATTACCCCTCGCAGGAGGATTATCTCGCCGCGATTGCGCGGGAGATGAGATGCGAATATCGCGCCATCGCCGAGGCCGGGCTCATTCTGCAGATCGACGCGCCCGATCTCGCCATGGATCGCACCATGTTCTACCGCGATCAGAGCGACGCCGAATTCGCTAAAACGTGCGAGCTGCATGTGGCGATGATCAATCGCGGCATCGAAGGCATCCCGCGCGAGCGGGTGCGGCTGCACGTCTGCTACGGCAATTGGGAAGGTCCGCACATTCACGACATCGCGCTGGAAAAGATCCTGCCGGCGCTGTACCAGGCCAGGGTCGGCGCGCTGTCGATCGAGTTCTCCAATCCGCGCCATGCCCACGAATATGCCGCGTTCAAGCGCGCGCCGTTGCCGAAGGACATGATCCTTATTCCCGGCGTGGTCGAGACCACATCGAATTTCGTCGAACATCCCGAAGTGGTGGCGCGCCGCATCGAGGAAGCCGTCGCCGCGGTCGGCGACCGCGAGCGCGTCATCGCCTCGACCGATTGCGGCTTCGGCACGTTCACGCGCCGCGAATGGGTGATCGAGCCGGTGGTGTGGCTCAAGCTCAAATCGATCCGCGACGGCGCCGATATTGCCTCGGCGCGGCTTTGGGGTAAGAAGACGGCGGCTTAGCCTCTTAATCCGCTCGTCCCCGCGGAAGCGGGGACCCAGCGCTGGATTCCCGCTTTCGCGGGAATGAGCGGAGGAAGTGTCAGCATTTCAAACAAGGACCAATACCGTGATCGATCTTTACACTTGGACGACGCCGAATGGCCGCAAAGTCTCCATCGCGCTCGAAGAGTTCGGCCTGCCCTACACCGCGCATGCGGTGGACATCTCAAAGGACGAGCAATTCAAGCCGGAATTCCTCAAGATCAGCCCGAACAATCGCATCCCCGCGATCGTCGATCGCGACAACAATATGAGCCTGATGGAATCCGGCGCGATCCTGATCTATCTCGCCGACAAGACCGGCAACCTTTTGCCGAAAAGCGGCGAGGCGCGCTACCGCACCATCGAATGGCTGATGTGGCAAATGGGCGGACCGGGGCCGATGTTCGGCCAGGTCCATCACTTCGTGAAATACAACAAGGGCAAGGCGCCCTATGCCGAGGAGCGTTATCTGAAAGAGGCGCATCGCCTCTACGGCGTGCTCGACAAACGCCTTGCCGATCGCGAATACGTCGCCGACCAATATTCGATCGCCGACATTGCGATCTGGCCTTGGGTGTCGCGCTTCGAATGGCAGACCGTCGATCTCAATCAATATCCCAACGTCAAGCGCTGGTACGTCGCCATCGCCAAGCGCCAGGCGGTACAGAAGGGCTACAAGGTGCCGAAGGACGTCGGCGACGTGCCGCTGCCGGCGTAACGATTAAGTGTCGCAGCAGATCTTGACCGACGTTCCCCGGACGCGGTGCAGCGCGCAGTGGTGCACCGCAGATCCGGGGCCTTCACGAGCGCCGCGCATGATTGCTCTGAGTTTGTAACGATCCCGGGTCTGCAGCGCACCACTTCGTGCTGCGCTGCGCCCGGGAGACGAGTTGGTGCTTATGCGAAATCGCTTTTTTGTTTACGTTCTGGCAAACCGCCCGAAGGGCGTTCTGTACGTCGGAGTAACCAGCGACCTACCGCAGCGTGCCTGGCAGCATAGGACGAAAACCGTTCCGGGGTTTACGAAAAAATACGGAGCGACGCGTCTCGTTTATTATAAGGAGCATGCCTCCATTTTGCGCGCGAGAGAACGCGAGCGAGCGCTAAAGCGCTGGCGGAGAGCGTGGAAGTTCAAATTAATCGAAGGCATCAATCCGGAGTGGCGAGACTTGGACGATGAACTTATCATGCTCTGAACCACATGCCCCGGACGCGGTGCAGCGCGTAAGCGGTGCACCGCAGATCCGGGGTCTTCACAAACTCCGCGCACGGCTGAGCGCGATGACCCGGATCCTCGGTGCACTACAGTGCTGCGCTGCGCCCGGGAAAAGCGCTATAGTTTGCCTAAAGACTTAAAGGAGCTTCCCATGGACGACATCACCAAGCGCGAACCGATCAAGATCACCGCCGAGGACATCAACCCGCGCTACAACTGGGGCCGCCATCTGCCGGTGCTCGGCACGATGGGCGTCGATTTCGAGGAGCGCGTCGACTACCGGCGCATGCACCGTTACCGGCTCGGCCGGGCGCAGGCGGCGCTGGAAGCGTCCGATCTCGGCGCGCTGCTTCTGTTCGACGACAACAATATCCGTTACGTCACCTCGACCAAGATCGGCGAATGGGCGCGCGACAAGCTTTCGCGCTGGACGCTGCTGCCGCGCGGCGGCGATCCGATCCTGTGGGATTTCGGCTCGGCCGCGGTCCATCACAGGCTCTATTCGCCGTGGCTCAAGCCGGAAAACTGCAAAGCCGGCCTCGTCGGCCTGCGCGGCACCGTCGATCCGGCGTTCGGCCTGATGAAGCATCACGCCGAGGAGATGGCCTCGATCCTCAAAGCCGCCGGCGTCGCCAAAATGCCGATCGGCGTCGACATCATCGAGCCGCCGATGATGTTCGAACTGGAAAAAGCCGGACTGAAAGTCAAGGACGGCCAGCAGGTGATGCTTGAAGCGCGCGAGGTGAAATCGGCCGATGAGATCGCGCTCCTCAATCGCGCGGCAGCGATGGTCGACGGCGCCTATCAGCTGATCGACGAGGAGCTCAAGCCCGGCGTGCGCGAGAACGACATCGTCGGCAAGGTCAATGAATTCCTCTATCGCCACGGCTCCGACGACGTCGAAGCGATCAACGCCATTTCCGGCGAGCGCTGCAACCCGCATCCGCACAATTTCACCGACCGCATGGTGCGCCCCGGCGATCAGGTGTTCTTCGATATTTTGCAAAGCTTCATGGGCTATCGCACCTGCTATTACCGCACCTTCAATGTCGGCCGCGCCACGCCGGCGCAGCAGGATGCCTACAAGCTGTGCCGCGAATGGCTCGACAAGGCGATCGAGCTGATCAAGCCGGGCGTGACCACCGACAAAGTGTGCTCGGTCTGGCCCAAGGCGCCGGAGTTCGGTTTCCCCGATGAACTGGCCGCGTTCGGCCTGCAATTCGGCCACGGGCTTGGCTTGAACTTGCACGAGCGGCCGATCATCAGCCGCGTGGTCTCGCTCGACCATCCGACCGTGATCAAGGAAGGCATGGTGTTCGCGCTCGAGACCTATTGCCCGGCCAAGGACGGCTATTCCGCCGCGCGCATCGAGGAGGAGGTCGTGGTCACCGACAAGGGCCACACCGTGATCTCGCTGTTCCCGGCCGAGCAATTGCCGATCGCCGCGAAGTATTGAGGCACTTCATCTTGTTTCCCGGGCGCAGCGCAGCACGAAGTGGTGCGCTGCAGACCCGGGATCGTTACAGACACAGAGCTTGGGACGATCCCGGATCAGCGGTGCAACATTTCATGTCGCACCGCGTCCGGGAAACGCAATTAATGACACCATAGATGACTTCCCCCTCACTCCCCAAAATCGCCGTCGCCGAGGAGCTTGCGCAAAAGATTGCCGCGCTCGACCCGGCGAAGCTGCCGCTGGCGGTGCCGCGCAAATGCGAAGAGCTATTGATTGACGTTGTCGGCCTCGCCGTCACCGCGCGCAACGAAGATTATGTCAAGAGCGTCATCGCTGCGTGTGACGACGACGGGCCGTGCACCGCGATCGGGCACACGCGCACGCTCTCAGCCGCGGCGGCGGCGCTGGTCAACGGCACCGCGATCCATGGCGAGGATTTCGACGATACGTTCGAAGGCGGCCCGGTTCATGCTGGCGCCGTGATCGTGCCGGCGGTGCTGGCGGCTTGCGAGCGTCACGGGTCCCAGAATGGGCGCGACGGCAAGGCGGTGCTTCTTGGCATCGCCGTCGGCGTCGAGATGATGTGCCGGCTCTCTCTGGTCGCGCCGACGCGCACGCACAAAGCCGGATTTCATCCGACCGCCGTGTTCGGCACCATGGGCGCGGCCGCCGGCGTCGGCGCCGCGCTCGGCCTCTCGCCGCGCCAGCTCGTCGATGCGCTCGGCAATGCCGGTTCGATGGCCGGCGGCATCATCGAATATCTCGCCGAAGGCGCCTGGACGAAACGGCTTCATGCCGGCTGGGCGGCGCAAGCCGGCATTCGCGCGGCGCTGCTTGGCCGCGCCGGATTTTGTGGCCCGCGCACCGTGTTCGAAGGCGTGCACGGATTCTTCCACGCCTTCGCGCACACGACTGCCGGCGATTTCGCCGCGCTGACTGAAAAGTTTGGCACGCACTGGGTGACGGAGACTTTGGCGTTCAAACCCTACCCGTGCGGGACCATGACGCATCCTTACATCGATTGCGCGCGCCGGCTCGGCCGCCGCGTGAAGGCCGACGATGTCGTCGAGTTGGTGTGCGATGTCGGCGAGGGGACCGTGCATCGGCTGTGGGAGCCGCTTGCCGCCAAGCAGCGGCCCGCCAACGGTTATGCCGGCAAATTCTCCACGCCCTATTGCATCGCCGCCGGCTTCGTGCGCGGCCAAACGGGCTTAAGTGTCGGCTTGAGCGATTTCACCGACGGCGCGGTGCGCGATCCTACGGTGCTCGCGCTCGCCGCCAAGGTGCGCTACCGCATCGATCCGCAAAATCCCTATCCGAAAAATTTCACCGGCCACATCCGCGCCACGCTGCGCGACGGTTCTGTCGTCGAGGAACATCAACCGCATATGCGCGGCGGCGCGCACGAGCCGCTGACGCGCGCCGATCTCGAGGAGAAATTTCTGCTCAATGCGCGCCACGGCGGCTGGAGCGAGCAACGCGCCGCGGCGGCGCTGCAATTGATCGCCGGCCTGTTCGACGGACCGGTGGAGCTTTCGGGGCTAGGGGACTAGGCGCTTTACGCCTTGCGCCATTGGTCGGGCTTGCCTCTGTTGGTGTGTCGCACACGTTCAACGTCAGGCGAGTGGCCAGGATTTAGCTCCCGTGCGCGATCAATTGCCTGCCCTTGCGTAGGGAGGACATCACTTGCTCGCTCGGAATTTCCCCTACGCACGGCATAATCGCCCTGCGGTCGCCGTTCGACAAAAAGCTTTTTGTTGCTCATTGTTGATTCTCTCAAATATTCGACCTCATTTTGGTGCACAGCCATTTTTCGCTCAAAGCACCACAGCGTGGCGAAAGGGGAATCCTGATTCGCACTAGAGAGTCGAATCTTTTTGCTTGGTGCACATGCTCTCAGGCAAGTGCCACAAGCTCGTTTTCTCTTGGGGTGTGTATACTCGCCTCCGCAAATTGGCGGAGCCTGCGCAAATTTGCGCACGCTTCGAAACGGCTGCAGGGCTTTGACGCCCGCGCTGGGTACGGTGTGGAGGTGAGCTTTTGCCCACCTTTTGTAAGCGATTGGCCCTTATAGCCTCTTCAGAGTCAGCTGTAAGGCATTGGAATCCTGCTGGATTCTGCTCTTTAACGCTTGACACTCGGATATAATCCAATATCTAAAAGCAGAAGGGACGGAAAACCGCCCCCTCTGGGTTACGCTAACAAAGATCTCGGATACGGCATCGGAGGTGGTGCTCCGAAGCCGGTGCAGCGATGGAAACGTTTCCCATCGTT
>DASSXN010000168.1:0-44997 GCA_035703785.1 Xanthobacteraceae bacterium | reverse complement strand
GAAACTGGATTGTGACAAAGACACCCAAACACCCCAGTCGAATGATTCGCCGCGACCAAGAATAGGTATCGCGAGGCAACCCCGAATAAAGAACTGCTTATCGTCGATGATGCACTGGTCGCTGCCCAGCAGTGCTCTTTTGCCTCGTTCCGCTTCGGGAATAGCGAACCACGGGTCCGGTGCGGCACTCGCGAAACTAAGCGGCAAAGTGCTGAATTGTTTGCCGCAACAGCGGCAGGTCCAATTATGATTCATAGCATATCGTGAGCGAAAACAATTCCACCTTTTATGATATTACTGCTCTGACGGCGAACATATGCGGGGTCATTGTGAAGCAAACGATGTCGGGCGGTTGCCATTGTGGTCACGTGCGCTTTCGTGTCACCGCCGACCTCTCGCGCGTGACGGAATGCAATTGCTCGATCTGCAGCAAAAAAGGCTTTCTCCATCTCATCGTGCCGCCGGATGCCTTCGAGCTGATAAGCGGCAAAGATGCGCTGACGACATACCGTTTCAATACCGGTGTCGCCCAGCACACCTTTTGCACCACGTGCGGAATACATCCATTTTACATTCCGCGCTCCGATCCGGATAAGATCGACGTGAATGTGCGTTGTCTGGACGATGTGGATGTGGCTTCGCTCACCATCGGGCATTTCGACGGCCGCCATTGGGAAGACGCGATGACGGGCCGGGTGCCGTGGAGATAGGCGAGTGACGAGTGTTCCTCTCGACGGCGAGATCCGCGACGGCCGGCATGTACTCACGGTCCGCGTCTACTACGAGGACACCGACTTCACCGGCATCGTCTATCACGCCAATTATCTGCGCTACATGGAGCGCGGTCGGACCAATTACCTGCGCTTGATCGGCGCCGATCACCGCGCCTTGTTCGAGGAGACCGAAAAGGAAGCGCCGGGCTTCGCCTTTGTCGTGCGCTCGATGAATATCGAATTTTTCAAACCGGCGCGCATGGATGACGTGCTCGCGATCATGACCGAGCCGGAGGAAATCAAAGGCGCCTCGACCACAGTGCGCCAGCGCATCATGCGCGGCGATGAGCTCCTGGTGGAGGCGCGGGTGCGGGTCGCCTTCATCTCAGGCGGCCGGGCGCGGCCGATCCCGAAGCCGCTTCGCATTGCCATGAAGGCGGATCAGGAAGCGGGTGGCGGCGCGCCATCACTGCGTTAGTTATAGTCACATGATGAACTTCGCCCTTTTCGAAACCGCGATCGGATGCTGCGGCATCGTGTGGAGCGAGCGCGGCATTGCCGGCGTGCAACTGCCCGAACGCAGCGAGGCCGCGACGCGCAATCGCCTGTTGCGGCGCTTTCCCGCGGCGCGCGACGGTGCACCCCCTGCCGAGGTGCGGCGCGCCATCGACGATATTGTTGCGCTACTTGGCGGCGAGCGTAGAGATTTAAATCATGTGACGATCGATATCGGTGCGGTGCCGGAGTTCCATCGCCGCGTTTACGAGGTCGCGCGCCGCATCCCCGCTGGCGCGACACTCTCCTACGGCGAAGTCGCCGAGCGTCTTGGCGACCGCAATCTGGCCCGCGACGTTGCCGAAGCATTGTCGCAAAATCCCTGCCCCATCATTGTGCCCTGTCATCGGGTCCTGGCGGCCGGCGGCAAGCCCGGCGGCTTTTCCGCCCCGGGAGGGGTGGCGACAAAGCTTCGGCTCTTAACGATCGAGGGCGCGCAGCCCCAAGGTCCTCTGGAAAGCCCCATGCTGTTCGAGCGGCTGCCATTGGCCGCGGTGAGGCAGCGGCGTTAACGGTGCATTAACGACAAACGGGCTTCGTAACCGGAAATGACGGGGGTTGCGCCCTAGTTTGGACACGTTTCGCGATTGATTTCGCCGGGCCGGTGACGGGCCGGCTGGGTCGTCGTGAAATTTCGGGTCTCGGTCGGCGTGCGCGAAGCGCTCCGCCTCCGATGGCCCTTTAGTCCACTGTCAGGGTGCGGCTCCAGTTACGGTATCCGTCTTGGTCCCGGTCCGCCGGGCAGTTCGGCCGGGATCGCCTGAAGGGACGCTCCATGAATCCTGCCGACATCTCCTCGTCGGTCGCACCGCTGACATCGTCCAATCTTTCTCTGTTCCATCTCTTCTGGCACGCCCATTGGATCGTGGAATCGGTGATGGCGGGCCTGCTCGCTTGTTCGGTTTGGGTGTGGGCGATCGCCATCGACAAGACGCTGCTGTTCGCGCGGCTGCGGCGCGCCGGCGACCATTTCGAAGAGGCGTTCTGGTCGGGCCAATCGCTGGAAGATTTGTACAAGTCGCTGGCGACCCAGCCGGGGCATTCGACCGGCGCGCTGTTCGTCGCCGCCATGCGCGAGTGGAAGCGCAGCCTCGAAGGCCACGTCCGCTCGTTGGCGGGACTACAGATGCGCATTGAGAAAGTCATGGACGTCACCATCGCCCGCGAGGTCGAACACATGGAACGGCGCTTGCTGGTGCTGGCGACGGTCGGTTCGGCCGGGCCGTTTATCGGCCTGTTCGGCACGGTGGCCGGCATCATGACGAGCTTTCAGTCGATCGCGGCGTCGCAAAATACTTCACTCGCCGTGGTCGCGCCGGGTATCGCGGAGGCTTTGTTTGCCACCGCAATTGGCCTCGTTGCCGCCATCCCGGCGACCATTTTCTATAACAAATTCATTAGCGAGGTGAATCGGCAAGCGCAGCGGCTCGAAGGCTTCGCCGACGAATTCACCGCGATCCTGTCGCGACAGATCGACGAGCGCGGGTGAGGGCGGGACATGGCGGCAGGCAGTATGAACATTGCCGCGGCCGGCGGAAGAAGTAAGCGCCGACGCCGACCCGTCATGAGCGAAATCAACGTGACGCCGTTCGTCGACGTCATGTTGGTGTTGTTGATCGTGTTCATGGTGTCGGCGCCGCTTCTGACCGTCGGCGTGCCGATCGATCTGCCGCAGAGCCAGGCCAAAGCGCTTGAACAGAACAACGAGCCGTTGACGATTTCAGTCAACAACGAGCGTCAGATCTTTCTGCAAAATGATGAGATCAAGCTCGACGATCTGTTGCCCAAGCTTCAGGCGATCATTGGCGCTCGCGGCGGGACCAGCAACGATCTCATTTATATTCGCGGCGACAGGACCGTCGCTTATGGCATGATGATGCGGGTGATGGGCCGCATTTCGGGCGCTGGCTATCATCGCATCGCGCTGGTCACCGAAGTCGAGCAGGGCAGCCAATGAAGCCTGGCATGACCATATCGTGCGTCGCTCACGCCGCCGCGCTGTTCTTCGGCTTCATGGCGATCTCGGCGCACCCGATTGAGGCGCCGCCGGTGCAAGCGCTGCCGGTCTCTTTCGTCTCGGAAAAGGACTTCAGCCAGCTTCCTTTGGGCATGAAGAATGCGCCGCAGCTGAAAGTTCCGGACATCAAGCCGCTCGCCGACAAGGTAGACGAGACGAAGCCGGTGGATCAGATGGCGCCGAAAGTTTCCGCCAAGCCGGAAATCACAACGCCTGCGGCGAAACCGGTTTCCGAATCAAAGCCTGAGCCGAAGCCTGAGCCCAAGCCTGAGCCGAAGCCTGAGCTCAAAACCGAGCTTAAGCCGGCGCCAAAACCGGCGGACAAGCCCGACAAGCCGAAACCGCCGGAATATAAGCCAGATCAGATCGCCAATCTCTTGAAGAAAGACGCCGCCAAGGATCCGCCGAAGCGGGAAGACACGCAGGCACCCCGCGACAGCACGCCAAAATTCGACGCCAACCAGGTCGCCCAATTACTGGACAAGCGCGAGCCGCAGCGCCAAGTCGCGACCGCCCAATCGCTCAACGATTCGCCGACGCTCGGCGCAGCGATCGGAGCCCAAGACGCACAGCTGTCGCAGAGCGAGATCGACGCTTTGCGTGCACGCATTTCCAGCTGCTGGAGCCCGCCTCCGGGCATCGATGCTAATTCCAGGCTCTATGTCGTGCTCCGCGTTTTGTTCAAAACCGACGGTTCGATGGTGCAGGCGCCGACCTTGGTCGAAGGCTCCGCCTCGGCGCTGGGGCCCGCGTTAGCAGAAAGCGCCAAGCGCGCTTTGCTGTTGTGTCAGCCGTTCACGATGCTTAAGCCTGAACACTACGATCAATGGAAAGATCTCGAACTTAAATTTGATCCACACGAACTGCTCGGCGGCTGATCACGCTGACAAGAGTTGTCAATGCTCCACGATAGACCCGGCTTTCTGTTGACGCGGCGTGTGCTTGGATTGCACGCGATTGGCTTGGGCGCGCTCGCCGGGGGCTTTGCCTTGCTGCCGCGCCGCGCCAAAGCTGTCGTCCGTCTCGACATTACCGAGGGAAATTTCCAGCCGCTGCCGATCGCGATTCCAAAATTTTTCGCCGCCGGTCAGGACGATGGCGACACTGCCAATGCGGTCACCCAAATCATCACGGCGAACCTGCAGCGTAGCGGCTTGTTCGCGCCGATCGACCCGACCGCCTACATCGAACGGATCGCGAGCGTCGACGCGGTGCCGCGTTTTCCGGACTGGCGCAACATCAACGCCCAGGCACTGGTCACCGGCCGCATCGGGCGGCAGGCTGACGGGCGCCTGCAGGCGGAATTCCGGCTGTGGGACGTCCTCGGCGGACAACAGCTCGACGGCAAGCAATATCTCACCACCCCCGACAATTGGCGGCGCATCGCACACATCATCTCGGACGCAATTTACGAACGGCTCACCGGCGAGGGTGGCTATTTCGACAGCCGCGTGGTGTTCATTGATGAGACCGGTCCGCCGGAGCGGCGCGTGAAGCGGCTCGCGATCATGGACCAGGACGGCGCCAATGTGCGCTATCTCACCCGCGGCGACGAGCTCGTCCTCACCCCGCGATTCTCGCCATCGACGCAGGAGATCACCTACATGGCCTACGGCCAGGGCGATCCGCGCGTCTATTTGTACAATATCGAAACCAGCCAGCGCGAAATCGTCGGCAACTTTCCCGGCATGAGCTTCTCGCCGCGGTTCTCGCCGGACGGCCAGCGCGTAATCATGAGCCTGCAAGAGGGCGGCAATTCGAACCTTTTCGTAATGGATTTGCGTTCGAAAGCGACGACGCGGCTAACCGACACGCAAGCGATCGACACCGCGCCTTCGTATTCGCCTGACGGGGCGCGGATTTGCTTTGAATCCGATCGCGGCGGCAAGCAGCAGATTTATCTGATGAACGCCGCCGGCGGGCCGGCGCAGCGGATCAGTTTCGGCGACGGCAGCTACTCCACACCGGTTTGGTCGCCGCGCGGCGACTACATCGCATTCACGCGCCTGGCGCAGGGCAAATTCGCGATCGGAGTGATGAAACCCGATGGAACCGGCGAGCGGGTCCTGACGGAGGGGTTCCACAACGAAGGACCGACATTTTCGCCGAATGGGCGGGTCATCATGTTTTTCCGCGATCTGGGCGGCAACGCGGGACCATCGCTGTATTCGGTAGATATTTCCGGGCGCAATGAGCAGCGGGTGCCAACGCCGAGCTATGCGTCCGATCCGGCTTGGTCGCCGCTGCTATCCTAGGTGGCAGCCGGTTCCACAGAGTCGCCGCATTGACGCCTCATTAACCATTGCAAAAGCTTTCGGGGAAATCCGCAGGGTCGGGGGTCGTTTGCAACCTCCCATCAAGGTTGACGGAACCTTCGCTTAACGAAGGCACTGCTAGACCGGCTTGGCACTACCGTCCGGCAAGCTGTCCGGACCTGCGGAAATATGGAGGGCACCCGAATGAATATCGCGACCATCTTTCGCGGCGCCAATCTTCGCGGCGTCAAGTTCGCTGCCGCCGTTTTGGCTACCCTTGCGATTACGGGCTGCGCCAAACAGACCGACCAAAGTGCCCTGGCTGGTGCTGCGATGCCGGGCAGCCAGCAGGACTTTGTCGTCAATGTCGGCGATCGCGTTTTCTTCGAAACCGACTCTTCCGAGTTGACCGATCAGGCGCGCGCGACGCTCGACAAGCAGGCGCAGTGGCTGAACAATTACAACCGCTACGCATTCACGGTCGAAGGTCATGCCGACGAGCGCGGCACGCGCGAATACAATATCGCGCTGGGCGCCCGCCGTGCCGAGACGGTACGTGAATATCTGGTGTCGCGCGGCATTTCGGGCCAGCGCATGCGCACGATCTCCTACGGCAAGGAGCGGCCGGTCGCGCTGTGCAACGACATCTCCTGCTGGTCGCAAAACCGGCGCGCCGTCACCGTGCTCGACCAGAGTTCGTAAGTCGGTGCGTGCAGGATGAAACCACTGCATCGGCGCCCGCGGGGCGCCGATCGCTTTTCTCCGGCGCCTCCTTCCCCTTGAGCAGCCGTGCCGCCAATCCATCCAGTCACAATTTGGTCGCAGGACGCGCTATGTTAAGGCAGCGCAGATCGCCAAAAACATCGCATACAATGATCCGCTCAGCTTCCTTGCTCGTCATGACGGGCGCGCTGTGGGCCGGCGCCGCACACGCGCAGATGTCCGGCGCCGACCTCGTCACGCGCATCGACCGCCTGCAGGCGCAGGTGCGCGAGCTCACCGGCACGGTCGAGGAATTGCAATATCGCAATCAGCAGCTCGAGCAGGAAGTGCAGCGCCTGCGCGCCGCGGCTCCGGGGGCCGCCGCCGCGACGCCGCCGACCGCACAAGCATCACCGCGGCCTGGCTCGCAGTATTCTTCGCCGCAATTTCCGCCAGCGACTGCCGCATATCCGCCGGCAGCTAACGCATATCCGGCCGCGCAGTCCCCGGGCGCGGTCGCATCAGTGCCGGCATCGGCGCCGCCACCGCCGCTCACTTCGAGTGATGCGAATTTGTCGGCCGCAGGTCGCGGCGATGCGTTTGATCCGGATCGCAATCCGACTGCGCCCGGAGCGCCGCGGCCGCTCGGCGCCAGCACTGACGGCAACGAGCCGCCGCCGGCAGTGACCACCGCTGCGACACCGCGTCCGCCCGGCGCGCCGCTCGATCTTTCGAGCCCGCTTTCGAGCCAGCCAGCCAGCGCCGCCGCGGCGCCGGGCGGAGACCTGCCGCCACCGCCGCCGATCAATCCGAGCGCCACCGGCGCCACGACCGGAACCATGCAAGCCGCGCTGCCGCCGGGCAATACGCCGAAGGACGAGTACGATCTGGCCTATGGCTACGTCTTGCACAAAGACTTTGCCCTTGCCGAACAGACGTTCCGCGATTTCTTGCACAAATATCCGAGCGACCGGCTCGCTCCCGAAGCGCAATACTGGCTGGGCGAGAGTCTGTTTCAGGACAAGCAGTATCGCGACGCCGCGGAGTCGTTTCTCACCATTTCCACCAAATACGAGAACACCGCGCGCGCCCCGGACGCGCTATTGCGGCTGGGCCAATCGCTTGCGGCTTTGGGCGAAAAAGAAGCGGCATGCGCCTCGCTCGGCGAGGTGTTGCGGAAATATCCGCGCGCTCCGCTCAGCGTGAAGCAGAGCGTCGACCGTGAACAGAAGCGCACGCACTGCTGATCTAGCGCTTCGCGACGAAGAAGCGGACGCTTTATTCTCCGGTCTGGAAAATTCGCGCGGCCTCGTCCTGGCGGTTTCCGGCGGCCCCGATTCAACGGCGCTGCTGGTGCTCGCAGCGCGCTGGGCGAAGCGGATCAAGCACGCGCCAAAGCTCGTCGCGGTGACCATCGATCATGGATTGCGCACGGAAGCCGGGCGCGAAGCGGCTGCGGTGAAGCGTCTTGCCCGGCGGCTGGGCGTAACGCATCGCACTCTGCGCTGGCGCGGCAGAAAACCGAAAGCCGGATTGCAGGAGGCCGCGCGCATCGCTCGCTACAGGCTCCTGGCGGAGGTCGCCGCCAGCGCCGGCTACGCCCATATCCTGACCGCGCACACGCTCGACGATCAGGCGGAAACCGTGTTGTTCCGGCTGGCGCGCGGCAGCGGACTCGTGGGGCTGGCTGGCATGGCGCATGCCTCGCCGCTGCCGGTCGGAGCGGACAGGATAGGCTTTCTGCTGCGGCCGCTCTTGCACATTCCCAAAGCGCGGCTTGTGGCGACCTTGCGTGCCGCAGGCATTGCCTACAGCGACGACCCGAGCAACCGCGATCCGCGCTTTACCCGCGCGCGGTTGCGCGCCTTGATGCCGGATTTGGCGCGCGAAGGATTAAGCGCGCCCGGTTTGTCGCGATTTGCCGCGCGGATGCGGCGCGCCGATGCCACCATTGAATTTGCCGTCGCCGCCGCGCGCGATGCGCTTGCCCCGGAGCCGTGGTCGGAGCGCGGTCCGGTCAAGTTCGACACCGCCCGATTCGCAAGCTTGCCGGCCGAAGTGGCGCTGCGGCTTCTCGGCCGCGCCGTAGCCTGGACCGGAAGCGAAGGGCCTGTCGAGCTCGCCAAGCTCGAATCCCTCTACGCCGCGATGCGTCAGGCGACTGCGCGGCTGCGCCGAACGCTCGCCGGCGCGCTCATCACGCTCGACAGCGACTGGATCGTGGTCGAACGCGCCCCGGCGCGGCGATCCTCGGCCCGGCGGGGCGGCTCCGGCGGCCGCTCAGCCATGCCGAAACACCGCAAGAGGAGCTTTACGAAATAGCGTAATAAAGGGCTTCGCCACGGCCGCTTCCCTTGGCAGGCAGGGGGCTGCCCCCTACATTGCCTGGTACCGGGGACGTGAAGCCGCCACGATTTGCGGGCACGGCTCGCCCGCGCGCCTCCGGCTGAGCCGGGGACCAAGGACAAGAGATGAACGCCAATCTGCGCAATTTCGCCCTGTGGGTGATCATTGTCCTGCTGCTCCTCGCCCTGTTCACGCTGTTTCAGAATCCTGGTCAGCGCACGACATCGCAGGACGTTTCATTCTCGCAGCTCTTAAGCGACGTCGATCAGGGCCGGGTGCGCGACGTGCTCATCCAGGGCCCAGACATCCACGGCACCTATACCGACGGACGCAGCTTCCAGACCTATGCGCCGAGCGATCCGTCGCTCATTCAGCGGCTGTACAATAAGGGCGTGCAGATCACCGCGCGGCCGCAATCGGACAATGTGCCCTGGTTCGTTTCGCTGCTGATTTCCTGGCTGCCCTTTGTGGCGCTGATTGGCGTGTGGATTTTCTTGTCACGGCAGATGCAAGGCGCCGGCGGCAAGGCGCTCGGCTTCGGCAAAAGCCGCGCCAAATTGCTCACCGAGGCGCATGGCCGCGTCACCTTCGAGGACGTCGCTGGCGTCGACGAGGCCAAGCTCGATCTGCAGGAGATCGTCGAATTCCTGCGCGATCCCGCGAAATTCCAGCGGCTTGGCGGCCGAATCCCGCGCGGCGTGCTGTTGGTCGGCCCGCCCGGCACCGGCAAGACGCTGTTGGCGCGCGCCATTGCCGGCGAAGCTAATGTGCCGTTCTTCACCATTTCCGGCTCGGATTTCGTCGAAATGTTCGTCGGCGTCGGCGCCAGCCGTGTTCGCGACATGTTCGAGCAGGCCAAGAAGAATGCGCCCTGCATCATCTTCATCGATGAGATCGATGCAGTGGGCCGTCATCGCGGCGCCGGTCTCGGCGGCGGCAATGACGAGCGCGAGCAGACGCTTAACCAGCTCCTCGTCGAGATGGACGGTTTCGAGGCCAATGAGGGCATCATCTTGATTGCCGCGACCAACCGGCCCGACGTGCTCGATCCGGCGCTCTTGCGTCCCGGCCGTTTCGACCGCCAGGTCGTGGTGCCGAACCCCGATGTTGTCGGACGCGAGCAGATACTCAAAGTCCATGTCCGCAAAGTGCCGCTGGCACCCGATGTCAATCTCAAGACCATCGCGCGCGGCACGCCCGGATTCTCCGGCGCCGATCTCATGAACCTCGTCAACGAGGCGGCCTTGATGGCGGCGCGGCGCAATAAGCGCATGGTGACGCAGGTCGAATTCGAGGACGCCAAGGACAAGGTGATGATGGGCGCCGAGCGCAAATCGCTCGTCATGACCGAAGAGGAAAAACTCCTCACTGCCTATCACGAGGGCGGGCACGCGATCGTGGCGCTCAATGTCAAAGCCACCGATCCGGTGCACAAGGCCACCATCATCCCGCGCGGCCGCGCGCTGGGCATGGTCATGCAACTGCCCGAGCGCGACAAACTATCGATGAGCCGCGAACAAATGACCTCCCGGCTCGCCATCATGATGGGCGGCCGCGTCGCCGAGGAACTGGTGTTCGGCCGCGAACGGGTCACCTCCGGCGCCGCATCCGATATCGAACAGGCGACCAAGCTTGCGCGCATGATGGTGACGCGCTGGGGTCTGTCCGACGAACTCGGCACGGTCGCCTACGGTGAGAACCAGGAAGAGGTGTTCCTGGGCTATTCGGTGGCCCGCCAGCAGAACATTTCGGAAGAGACGTCGAGGAAAATCGACGCCGAAATCCGCCGCCTGGTCGAAGCCGGCTATGACGAGGCGCACGCCATCCTTACCGCCAAGCGCGCCGATCTCGAGACGCTCGCCAAGGGCCTGCTCGAATTCGAAACGCTGACCGGCGACGAGATCAAGGATCTGCTCTTGGGCAAGCGGCCGAACCGCGAGTCGGTGATCGAACCGCCGACGACGCCGCGGGCTTCGACCGTGCCGACCGCCGGTACCGGCCGCAATCGGCCGCGCCCGGAAACCGGCCCCATGGAGCCGCAGCCGCAGGCTTAGACGCGGCGATTACGGCAACTCTCACAACCGTCATACCCGGCCTTAGCCGTTCGAAGAACGGCGTCGCTTCGCTCGCCTATCTGCCAGGCATCCACATCTTTAGCGGGTCGCCCGAGACGTGGATGGCCGGGACGAGCCCGGCCATGACGAGGTACTACTTGGCTTCACATTCACCGCAACCTCATAATGGATCGGACCGCTAAACCTTCCTCATACAAGCGGAAGATAAGGGCGTGAGTTGCGATGGATCCCGTCATGCGCCAGATGATTTTGGTCGGCTTTCTGCAGGCGCAGAACTGCACCAATCTCGCGAGTTCCTGGCGCCATCCGCAATCGCGCACGGACAGCTGGTCGCCGGATTTCTACCGTCACATCGGCCGCGTGCTCGAAGCCGGCAAATTCCATCTGGGCTTTTTCGACGATCGCTTGTCGATGCCGGACATGTATGGACGCAATCACGCCCACACCGTCCAGCACGGCATTCGCTGCGTGAAGCTGGATGCCGTCACCGTGCTCACCGTGATGGGCATGGCGACCGAGCGGCTCGGCCTCGGCGCGACCTATTCGACGAGCTATTACGAGCCTTTTCACGTCGCCCGCGTGTTTGCCACGCTTGATCTGATGACCGGCGGCCGCGCCGCCTGGAACGTCGTCACCTCGCTCAACGACGGCGAAGCGCAGAACATGGGCCGCGACGAAGTGATCGGCCATGATGCGCGCTACGACCGCGCCGACGAGTTCATGGAGATCGTGCTCGGCCACTGGGACACATGGCAAGACGATGCCATCGTGCAGGACAAGGTGAGCGGTTTGTTTGCCAAGCCCAACAAGGTGCGTCGCCTCGACTACGAGGGCCGTTATTATCGCTCGCGCGGGCCGTTCACGGTGCCGCGCTCAGCGCAAGGCCATCCGATCATCATCCAGGCCGGGTCAAGCGGTCGCGGCAAGACTTTCGGCGCGCGCTGGGGCGAGGTGATCTTCGTCGTCTATCCGAATATTGAAGTCGGCAAACGCGACTATGCCGCGTTCAAGGCCGAGGTGGCGCGCTTTAACCGCGATCCCGACCAGGTCAAGATCACGCATCTCATCAACACCGTGGCGGCGGCGACCAAAGGCGAGGCGGAAGACAAATGGGCCGAGATCAAAAAACTGCCGCTTGAAATCGATGCGCTGTCGCTGCTTTCGGAGGCGCTCAATTTCGATTTTTCCAAAAAGGGCATGGATGAGCCGTTCACCGACCAGGAATTGGACGAGATGTCCGGTCTGCAAGGCATCCGCGATCGCGTGACGAGCGTGAAGAAAAATCCTACGGTGCGCGAATTCATCGAGATCAGCGGCCGCGGCCGCGTGCACAATCCGATCGTCGGCGGGCCGAAAGAAGTCGCGGACCAGCTGGAAGCCTGGTTTGCGGCGCCGGCCTGCGACGGTTTCGTGCTTTCCGCCACCCATGTGCCGGGCGCCTATGAAGACTTCGTGCGCTTCGTGGTTCCAGAACTGCAGCGCCGCGGTCTGTTCCGCAAGGATTTTGCCGGTACGACGTTGCGCGAGAATCTCGGGCTGCCTCAGCCGGGGATCGGCGCCTGGCGCACACCGGTATGAAATTATGAACGAATCTCGCCTAGGGTCGCCGTCTGGGGCCGGTGGCTGCAATCTGAAAATCGTGGAACCGACTCGACACTCGCGACGCGGAGCGGAACGAAATCGCCGCCGCCGAGTTTGAATGCGCGAAGGATTTCGGGGATCCCGGATGTTGCGATCAGCCCTCGTCGTGACGGCAACTTTGCTCGTGGCCATGCCGATGCAGGCAATCGGTCAGACCGCCTCTCGCAACTTCTCCGGACTTTGCGCCTTCTATCCGGCGCAGGGAAACGACCTTACTGCGGCGCATCGCACATTGCCGTTCGGCACGCGGGTTCGCGTGACCGATCCAAAGACCGGTCGAAGCGTCACCGTGACGGTTAACGATCGCGGTCCATTCGGCCGTCATCGCGTGCTCGATCTGTCGCCAAGCGCAGCACGCGCGCTCGGAATGATCAGCCGCGGCGTCATTTTTGTTCAAGTCGAGGTGTTATGACGTTTCTTTCAAGCGAGCCAAGTACACTTTTTGTTTCAGGTTCTTTCAGGCGGTCTAAGTACGCTGTGCGACCGAGAAGCGGTTTGATTTGGAGTCTGCCCGGAACGGGGGAATGCCAATCGTGTTCTTGTTGTGCGTCAGACGGAGCGCGGGATGGAGCACTTCGGAGCAAAAAGATGATCAGAGTGGCAATCGCGGCGGCATTGCTGGCTGCTGGAACTTCGCTGGCTATGGCGCAGAGCGGTCAACCGACCGGGACCTATCCGGGCGTGGCCGGCGGCGCGAACGGCAATCCTGCCAGGCCTGGAATCAATGAAACGACCGCACCACAAACCGCCGGCCACATGTACATGTCGGCAAGGCATCGCCACAAAATGGTAAGGCACCACTACGCCCAATAAAACAATCTTCGGCCTTTAAACATATGCGGGCCCCGCCGAAGCGAGGCCCGCATCTTTATTTTGCGCCGCCATGGCCTGCCAGTGGCAAACGAAACGTTCGTGACTCAATTCAGCCTCAGCTCCGTAATGTGACGGGGGTCGGGCTTGAGCGCGCTCCTCTCGACACGCTTGACGATGTCGGTGAGCACGGCATTGGCGCGGCAGGGCAGGCCGAGTTTTTCGCCTTCGCGCACGACAAAGCCATTGAGGAATTCGATTTCGGTGCGCCGGCCCTTCTGCATGTCCTGACCCATCGACGGGCGCTGACCGGCCGCCGTGCGCGCCGCATCTTTGAAGCGCTGCGCGTCGCAGGTCGCCATCGCGGCCTCGTCGCCTTCGCCGGCGCGCGCGATGGTTTCGGGAGGCAGATGCAGGATTTCCTCGAGCTGGTAGCCGAGCGCCTGGCCGACGCGGATCGCCTCGGAGCCGAGCCGGGTGGCGAAGCGCCGGATCGGCTCGTTCTTGAGCATTTCGCCGCCGGGAAGTCCGGTGCAGGCGGACAGTCCGTTCTGCATCGCGTTGGCGACGAGCTTGGACCAGCGTTCGCCCCACAGATTGCTGGTCACCTTGGCGCTGTCGGCAAACGCTACCAGCCGGCACACTTCTTCGGCGCGCGGGGTGACGCGGCCATGCACCTCGCCGGTCCGAAACACAGTGTGCACAGCGCCATGCTTGGCCGCGCCACGATGAATAAGCCCAGGCTCCGGCAAATTGACGGTGATGCTCGAGGCGATACAGCCGAGCGTCTTGCCCCAGCCGACGACGCCGGCGACGGTCGGCTCGTTGATGCAATTCTGTAGGGAAACGACATAGCCGTCCGCCGCCAGATATTGGCTAATCAGCATCGTCGCCCAGGCGGTGTCGTAGGACTTCATGCAAACGAAGGCGATGTCGACCGGCTTCTCCTTGGCGAGCTGCTGCGCGTCGGTGACATGGAGCGCGCGCACCGGCACGGTAAATTCCGGCTCTTTCATTGCATGCGTGACGCGCAAGCCACGCTTGCGCATATGCTCGACGTGGTCCGGCCACGGATCGATAAAGGTCACGTCCTCGCCGGCTTGAACCATGTGCGCGCCGGCATATCCGCCAACCGCACCGGCACCGACGATGGCAATTTTTCGGCCCATCCTATCCTCCCGTTATCGCCCCCTCCCTAACCCTCCCCCGCTTGCGGGGGAGGGAAGGGTGGGGGAATTGCTTGGTCATAACTCATCCCACGCTAACCGCGTGCCGAATATCCGCCATCGACCGGCAGCGCCGCGCCGGTCACGAAATTCGATGCCGAACTACACAAAAATACCGCCGCTCCGGCCAAGTCGTCGGGTTCGCCCCATCTGCCCGTTGGCGTGCGCGAGAGGACAAAGTCGTGAAGATCGGCGACTTGCTGCCGCGCCCTGCGGGTGAGGTCGGTATCGATCCAACCCGGCAGGAGGGCATTGACTTGAATGTTATCCGGCGCCCAGGCGCAGGCGAGCGAACGCGTGAGCTGGAGGAGACCGCCCTTGCTCGCTGCATAAGCGGCAACCGTCGCCGCGCCGAACAGCGAATACATCGATCCGATATTGAGAATCTTGCCCCGGCCAGCCGCTTTCATGTGCGGATAGGCGGCTTGCGCGCAGAATAATGCGGCGCCGAGATTGACGTCCAGAATCTCGTGCCACTCCTGTTCCGAGATTTGTTCAGGAGGCTTTCTTCTATTCATCCCGGCATTGTTGATGAGAATGTCGCAGGCGCCGAAATCCCCGACCACGGTTTCGATCAATTGGCGGCATGACGACGCGGACGAGGCCTGGAATGCATAGAACCGGGTCCGCGGCGCTGACGAGATCAAATCCTCCACCGCTGCCTGCCCCTTGCTTTCATCGCGCGCGGCGAGCGCGATCGAGGCCCCTGCGCGAGCGAGCCCGCGCGCCATGGCAAAGCCGAGACCGCCATTGCCGCCGGTGACGATGGCGACGCGGCCGGTAAGATCGAAAGGGTTCAAGGGCTACTCCGGAAATGGTTTCGTGAGAATTTCAACCTGCCCGCCAAGGGAGGGTAGACTGGCCATCTAAGACCACTCTTCGGGTCATCGGCAATGCCGCTGCAAAATCGTGTCGATCCGTTCGGCGAGCTTTTCGCCGAGCCGGCGCGCGGCACTTTCATGGGCAATCGCGGCGGGCGATTTCACACGCCGGCGCGCACGCTCACGGCGCGGCGTTGGGCTTCGCGGCAATGGATCTGCTGCGTGCTCACGTTCAAAGGACGGCACCGCGACGTATGGGGGCAATTCTATACCGAATTGTTTTTTCTCGACGAACCGACCGCGCTCGCCGCCGGGCACCGGCCCTGTTTCGAGTGCCGGCGCCAAGATGCGGAAAATTTTGCCGAGTATTGGCGCGTCGCGCACGGAGGCCGCCGGCGCCCCCGCGCCGCAGAGATGGATCAAGTGCTCCACCGCGAACGCTTGCATGGCCGCGCCAAGCGCCGGCATCGGCGCAGCATCGACGGCCTGCCGGACGGCGCCTTCATCGCGCTCAACGGCGCAGCTTTCGCAGTGCGCGGCGACGCGCTCTTGCGCTGGACGCCGGAGGGTTACAATGCCCGCATGCCGCGGCCGCGGCGCGCCATAGTCGACGTCCTTACCCCGCCCGCGATTGTCGCCGTGCTCTCGGCTGGCTATCGCCCGCGCTGGCACGCCAGCGCGAAAGACTCGGTCGCGTAATCAATGTGCGATATTGGCCTGCAGCGGACTCATGAGCGGACATGGCGTCACTTCCGGGAAGGGCCGAAAGCAGACGTCAAAGTTGGTTCGGCGGCATCACGGCGGAGCCGTCCTTTGGATCGAAGGGAGCTCGGAGATAGAGCGCATCCAGGCGGCGAGCTGCGGGCGCCCATTAGTGAGATCGCCGAAGCCGCGTTTGCGTACCACATCGAGAGCCACGGCGAGGGTCAAGCATGCCATATTTGGCGGCCCCAGCATCAGCGGATCGGTCACACGTCCCTCAAATACATCAGCCATACGCTGGGCGCGCGCTACCTCATGCGCCAAAACTGTGGGCGAACGTTCGACTGCGGGTCGAGCCATCTCGCGCATCCATACGCAGATGCCCTCGCACATGCTGCGAGCCGCGAACTCAAGCCGCTGGCAAGCCCAATCAGTTTGGCGCTGGGGATCGTGGAAAAGAGGCTTACCATCCAGGCTGTCGAGGTAGGCGCAGATGAGTTGGCTGTCCTCCATGCCAATGCCTGCATCGTCGATAAGGTACGGTACGCGCCCAGATGGGTTGATCTGATAGTAAGGGCTGTCCGCAATACGCGTTTGCGCCGCGATAATCTCCACGCGATCCTCGAGGGCCTTTTCCAATACGAGGATGCGCGCGAGACGCGCATAGGGCGAGGTTAAGGTGACGTACAGCTTCATTGGCACTGCCCTTTCTTGTTGATCCGTTGCCACGTGCCATCTGGTACCGCAGCAATTCCAACATTCAATCGCGTAAGGAGGTCGAGGGGTGGAGGAATCCAATCACCGACATTGCCTTTTGCTGCGCGCGCGCCGCGAGCGGCCACGCTGCAGCACCGCCGCCGAGAAGCGTGATGAAATCGCGTCGCCTCATAGGCGTTGCCCTCAAGCCGAGGACCACAGCCTACATCATTGAACGACAGCTGTGTTGTGCATCACAGCAAATTTGGCGGACAATGACCGAGATGGGTCAATATCAGACGAAATCTAATCTCTTCGTTACTTCCGCTTATCTCTTGATAGCGGACATGTCTGTAATCCGCGGATAAGCGAGAATTGCCTCTTCAGGGAACGTTACCCATCTAATACTTCAGACCGGCAGAGGAGGCTCGGATGGCTGAGCTCGCTAAACCGCGCGTCATTGGAGTGAATCACGTTGCCCTCGAGGTCGGTGACATTGACGAGGCGCTAGCGTTCTATGGCCGCCTCTTCAATTTCAAACTGCGCGGCAAGAGTGACTCCATGGCCTTCATCGACCTGGGCGATCAGTTTATCGCCCTGCAGAAGGGCCGCAGGCAACCCGCAGACGACGGTCGCCACTTTGGTCTCGTCGTCGACGATAAGGCCGCCGCTCGCAAGGCACTCGAGGCAGCTGGTGTTACCCCACTTGATGGTACATTCCTTGATTTTCGAGACCCTTGGGGCAACCGAGTAGAGATCGTCGGCTACGAGAATATTCAGTTCACCAAGGCACCCAATGTGCTGCGTGGCATGAGCTTGATGCACATGGCCAAGAACGAGAAAGCAAAAAAGGAACTGGCTGACAAAGGCATGGCTCTGCAGTAGGCCTGGGCTCTCACGATGAGCAAAGATCCGTCCGAAACAACGCCAGCCCGTCCGCAGGACAATCAGTCCAGTTCGGCCCCGGCCACGTCGCCGCGCGCGGAGATTGATCGTTTTCTCGACCAGGTCAAAGCGCTTAGTCCTGACGCGAAAACGGGGCGGCACGGCCGGCTGATCTTTGCCCTCGATGCCACGATGAGCCGCCAGCCAACATGGGATCAGGCCTGTAAGTTACAGGCCGAGATGTTCCACGAAGCAGCCGCGGCCGGCGGTCTCGATATCCAGCTTGTCTATTACCGCGGCTTGGCGGAATGCCGCGCTTCATCCTGGATTGCTGATCCGGATCGGCTGGGCGCGTTAATGTCGGGCATCGATTGCCGCGGCGGTCAGACCCAGATCGCCAAAATTCTGGTACACGCGCAACGCGAAAACGAGAACGGCAAGGTCGCCGTACTGGTTTTTGTTGGCGATGCGATGGAGGAACCGCTCGACGCGCTATGCGCCCGCGCCGGGGAACTTGGTTTGCGCAACGTGAAAGCGTTTATGTTTCAGGAGGGTCACGATCCAATCTGCGAACAAGCGTTCCGCGAGATCGCTCGCCTCACGGGCGGTGCGTACTGCCGTTTTGCGCCGGGCGCCGCGCACGAACTTGCCGAGCTTTTGCGCGCCGCCGCAGCGTATGCCGCCGGTGGGCTCAAGGCTCTGGCCGATCTCAAAGCGCACGGCAGCGGCGTTGCAAGGCTGATCGAGCAACTGAAGTAGCCATGATGGCATTTCTGCTCGGAGTGGTGGCCCTTCTTTTGTTGCTGTGGGCCGCCAGTGCGTTCATTAAGGCCGATCCCAAAGAAGTGGCGCGCGTATTGCGTTGGACCGGCGGCGGCGCCGCGCTGCTGCTGGCCGGGTTTCTGCTGTTTCGCGGCCAGATCGGAATCGCCATCCCGCTTGGAGCCTTCGGATTGGGTCTGCTCGGTTGGGCGTCGTTCTGGCCGGCTCCTTTTGGAGCGCGAACACAACGAAGCACGGGTCAGGTGTCGCGCGTGCAGACGGCTTTCCTTGAAATGGAGCTCGATCATGATACCGGCAGAATGAACGGCCGTGTTCTCGCCGGCAGCTATCAAGGCGCTTCGCTTGATGCACTGGATCGCGGAGCGCTGATGAAATTATTGGGTGAAGTCGACGACGACAGCCGCGATTTACTGGCCGCCTATCTTGACCGCAGGGAGCCTGGCTGGCGTGAGCATGCGCAGCATCATGCCGGTACGGGGAGCGGCACGCGGCCGACCAGCGCTGGCAAAATGACCGAGGAGGAGGCTTATCAGATCCTTGGCCTTCAGCGCGGGGCGAGCATAGAGGAGATTAGGCGCGCGCACCGGTCTCTCATCAAGAAACTGCATCCGGATCAAGGAGGGACTACCTATCTCGCGGCTCGCATAAATGAGGCTAAGGACGTGCTGCTTCGCCGCCATCGCTGAGGTGGTGCATCACAGCAAAATTGGATTATGGCTGCGTGCTAACGAGCCTACGCGCCCTAACCCCGAAATGCCGCCTTGATGCTTTCCACCGTCGCACCGGGCGCGCGCGCCGCGGTGATAATGCGCGCCTCCTGCTTGGCCAAGGCGTCGAGCGCCGCCTGCATCGCGTCGATCTGATCAATCGGCACCACGACGGCGCCGTGGCGGTCGGCGTGAATGAGATCGCCGCTTGTGACCGCCATGCCGTGAACAGTCACGGGAACGCCGAACTCGACGACATGCACATAGGCGTGCGACGGCGCAAACGAGCCGGCGAGCATCTGAAAGCCGGGGGCGACGGCGGGAATGTCGCGCACCGACCCGTTGGTCACAGTGCCGAGGCAGCCAAGCGCCTGGTGCACATTGGTCTGCACCTCGCCCCAGAACGCGCCATAGCCGGGCGGCTCGTCTTTGTCCTCGATGACGACGACGCTCGGGCGCGGCGCAGCCGCCACATAATCGAGATATTCCATCCGTTTTTGCATGTAGCTTGGGCCGCTCACCTTGTCACGCGCGCGAATGGTGACGGTCTTGGCGAAGCCGACCATCGGCGGCAAATCCGGAAACGGACAATGCAGATGCACGGCGGTATAGCCGGCGCCGCGGCGATCGGGCGCGACGATTTCGATCAAGTTGCAGACGGTCGGTGTGTCGATCGACCGCAGAAAAGCGAATTGGCTTTCCGAGATCACGATATTTCCCCCTTTTTGCATCAGCACAAACGAAGCTTTCGATCCAATACCGGAATCTAATCCCAAGAACTAATCCCAAGAACTAATCCCAAGTAGCCGCGACGATTGCCGCGATGATCACTTGGACAAGAACGATCACGGCCACGCAACCGGTCCAGCCCGCCGCCGTCCAAGCAAAGCCGGTGATGAAGGCCCCAGCGCTGCCTCCGATATAATAGATCGACACATACAGCCCTACCGCCGACGAACGACCCTCCTTGGCTGAGAGTGTGACATAGCCGGTCGATATTGCCTGGCAGACCATGCCGCAGACTGCGCAAAGAGTAAGCCCAGCGATGATCAGCACAAGCGGTGGCGCCAGGAGCAGCAAGGCGCCGACCACCCACAGCGCGATGACGCCAAGCACGAAGCGGCGGCGGCCGAACAACGCAACCGCGCGGCCGACCCAGGGCACGATCGGACTACTGACCAGATAGGTGAGAAACAAGGCGCCGAGCAGTGTCGGCGAAAAGCGGTAGGGCGGTGCAGCGAGATGGAAGTTCACATAGGTGAACGTCGCGACGAAATTAAACAGCACGCCGAACCCGATGGCATAGGTCGCCACCAGCCGCCGGTTGCGCAAATGACGGAGCATTTGCATGGCGGACGCAGCAAGGCCGCCGGAACGGGTGAAATTGCGCTCGCGGGGCAGCGTCACTGCGACGATGATGGCGGCAACGAGCGTGAGCAGCGCGACCACCTGGAATGCCGCGCGCCACCCGATCACGTCGGTTAACAGACCGGGCACAAAGCGCCCGCTGAAGCCGCCGATCGCCGATCCCGAGATGTAAAGCCCGGCGACGCGTGTCACGTCGGCGGGTGGCCACTCGTCGCCGATATAGGCGACCGTGACCGCGAAGATCGGCGGCAGCAACAGGCCCTGGACGAAGCGCCAGAAGGTGAGCTGCGGCACGCTGGCGGCAAAGGTCATGATCAGCATCGGCACCACGACCGCGAACATGGCGGCAGTGATCAGGCGTTTGCGGCCGGCGACGTCGGCCAGCGCGCCGGTGAACGGCGCCGAAAGCGCGATCGCCGCAGTGCCTGCGGTCATCAACGCGCTGATTTCGCCGGGGCCGACGTGAAACTCGCGCGCCAGTTCCGGTAGCAGCGCTTGCGGCGAATAGAGATTGACGAAAGCGGCAAAGCCCGCGGTGGCCACCGCGAGGCTCCGTAGATCGAAAGTCATAAGCCATTATCGGCGAGCGCAGCGCCGAAAGCACGCCCATTACGATGGATGTCCGGCACAAGACACGTTCAGGCGCGGAGCCGATACACGTTTGCCCCCGGCCGCTCTTCGTGCGTGAGCGCGCCATCCTCGATGTAGAGGATGCGGTCGGTGAATTCGAGGAGCCGCGTGTCGTGCGTCACGACCAGGATGGCCCGGCCGTGATCTCTGGCGATGCCGGCGAGGATGGTCATGATCGCCTGGCCGTTGGCGCCGTCGAGAGCGGCGGTCGGCTCATCGGCCAGGATCGCCGATGGCTCGGCAACAATCGCGCGGGCAATAGCGACGCGCTGCTGTTCGCCGCCGCTTAAATCGCGCGGAAATGCCTTGGCTTTGTGCCCAAGGCCGACTCTTTCCAGCACTTGGCGCGACTTGGCCTTGGCGCGGCGGCGTTGCTCGCCGCGCACGTCAAGCGCCAGCCGCACGTTCTCCTCGGCGGTGAGCGTGGGGAACAGATGAAAAGATTGGAAAACAAAACCGATATGCTGCCGGCGGATGCCGGCGAGCTGCTCCGGGCCTGCGCCTTGCGTCGCGTGCCCACAGATGAAAACGCTGCCCTCGGTCGGCGCCAGCATGCAGCCCAGAACCGACAACAGCGTGGTCTTGCCGCTTCCCGACGGACCCATCAGCACGGTCAATTTGCCGCCGCTAATCGACAAGTCGATGTTTTTGAGCGCGCGGCGCCGGCGCCGAGCACCTTGCTGACATTGCGCGCTTCGATCACGGGGATAATCATCGCGACATCACCATGACCGGATCGATACGGACGACGCGAATGATCGCCGTTACCGCCGAGCCGACACACATCACAATCGTGAGCGCGAATAGTCCTCCGATCAGAGCAGGGGTGATAACGATGGGCAGCGCGCTCTTGGCTGTCGCCTCCACCACCACGTATCCGATTGCGGTGGCAAGCGCGAAACCGATCACGGCATTCAACAGCGCCTGCCAGATGATCACCCGGTAGATATAGCGGTTCGAGCAGCCGATCGCGCGCAGGGTTGCGAATTCGTACAAATGATCTTTCGTGCTGGAATAGAGCGTCTGCGCGACGATGACGGTGCCGACGATGACGCCCAGCAATGCGCCGGCGAACAGCGCGGCGCCGGCGCCGGTGCCGAACAGCCAAAACGATCGGCTGCGGTCGCGAAACTGCGCCGGCGTCAGCACATCAACGTTGGGCACAGCGGACTGGATGCCGCGTTGAACACTGCGAACGTCCGCGCCTGGCCGCAAGCGAATCATGAAATGATTAAACTTGGTCGGCGGCAGGCCGATATAGGCGCGGGCGCGCGCGAGCTCGGCAAATACGTAAGGCGTCGTCGTGAACGAGCGAATGCCGTCGGTGACGGCGGCGACTGTGGCCGGCTGGCTGCGAATTTCGGCGGCGGCGCCGACGCCAGACACGCCCAAATCACCGAAATAGGTTTGATCGACGGCGACAGCGTTGTTGGCGCGTAGTGCGTCAAGACTGCCGTCGACCAAATGCCAGGGCACAAGGCCGCGGGCGTTGAGGTCGGATCCGATCACAAAGACCGGCTTCACTCTGCCGTCCGGTTGCCGCCGCCAGTCGGCAAAGCCGATCACAACCGGAATCACTTCGGCTACGCCATCGATGCCGGGCAGGCGGTCGCGCGCCCTTATGTCAAGAAGCGTCAGATCTTCGAAGCTGCTGGCGCCTTTCGAGACCACCCAGAGATCGGCGGGGGCGTGGTCGATCATGGTCGTGACCATGCGGCCGAAACCGAGATAGAGCCCCATCTGCACCATGACCAGCACCACCGAGAACACGATGCCGATCAATGTTGCGATGAAGCGCAGGCGGTCTTGAAACAGATTTCGCGATGCCAGCGTTAAAACAAGCGACATGATTTTATTCACACGCGTGCTGTACGGTCCGGGACGGTCGCTAGCGGTCAAAATCGCGCAGGCGCTCGCCTGCGAGCCGACGACTTTGCCGCTCTAGGGTCAAAACTCATTATCGCCGTGACCGCGTTGCGGCCAAAATCGCCTCCGGGCAGGAGAAAGGCGAAGGGCGTATCGGCAATACGGTCGAGCCTTTCGACGAACCCGGCCGCGATTTTCGCCGCAACCCGAAGGGACGCGGGCGTTTTGGCCGCTGGCGTCGTTGCTCGTCGCTCATGATCGGATAGATCACATCGCTCCTCGCGCCTAGCCAGCGGCCAAAATTCCCAGCGTCGCGGCCACGGCGATAATGAGTTTTGACCCTGGGCGCGTGCCAACAACGCGTGATCGATCGGGGCTGTTCCAATCGTGGGCCGGACGCACAATTGCCTCGCCATAGGGGCGGTAAGTCTCGGGAACTAATAAAATTCCCGCACGTTGATGGCGCGTGCGATGCGGCGCGACTTGAGTTGCAGAACTTGGGCTGCAGAACTTGGGCTGCAGAACTTGGGCCGCGGGCGTTCGCCATTGCCGGGGCGCGGACGTCGGATTGCCGAAGGACCAGAAGATCGGTGAGAAGCCAAAAACATTCAGCAACAAGACCCCAACTAGATTTTCACCGAATAGCGCCGCGGCCGAGAGCGGCGGTGGCAGATTAGAAAGAACCGGGAGCTTCTATGGCGAGGCTCGATTTTCCTGATTATTCGCCTTTGCGGCCCGCCGCGGAGCCGGCGGGCCTGCAAGCCTCATCGGCCAAATCAGTCGCACTGTCTCTGCCCGATCGCGTGCCTTGGGATTGCCCCGGCGCACGGGAGATCGGCTTTACGATCCCCGAGCGCTATAATGCGAGCGCGGTCCTTTTTGATAATTTGGTGGCCGGCCGAGGCGACCGGCCCGCCGTTATTGGGCCCGCGGGCGCGCGTAGTTACGCGCAACTTGCCGCCGATGCGGCGCGTTGGGGCAACGCCTTCCTCGCGCTTGGCCTTTCGCGCGGCGACCGCATCCTTATGGTGCTCGATGACACGCCGATTTACCCGGCGGCGTTCTTTGGCGCCGTGCGCGCCGGATTTGTGCCGATTTTGATCAATGTGCTCACCCCGCCGGATCTGCTGCGGTTCTATCTCGAAGATTCCGGTGCCGAAGCCGCCGTTGCCCAAGCGGAGTTTTGCGCTCGTTTCGAGACCGCGTGCGGCGGCCGCACGCCGCTAAAGACGCTCGTCGTCGTCAACGGCGCGCCAAGCGCGGCGCTGCGCGGCGTCGAGATCAAGAAAGCAAATGAATGGCTCGAATCGTTTGCTGATCGATTGGCTTGCGCCGACACGCATCGCAACGACATGGCATTCTGGATGTACTCGTCAGGGTCGACCGGCCGGCCGAAGGGTATCGTGCATCTGCAGCACGACATGACCTACACGCATCGGTCCTATGCCCGCGCGGTGCTCAAGCTCACACCGGACGACATTTGTTTTTCGGTGCCGAAGATTTTCTTTTCATACGGCTTCGGCAACTCGATTACCTTTCCGTTTTCAGTCGGCGCGGCGTCATTGTTGATGCCCGGGCGGGCGACGCCGGCTACGGTGTTCGCGGCAATCGCGCGGTATCGGCCGACGGTGTTTTACGGATTACCGACGCTCTATACGCTGCTGACGCACGCGCCCGAAATCCGTGACGCAGATTTTTCATCGCTGCGGCTTGCGGTTTCAGCGGCAGAAATTCTCTCGACTGAAATTTTCAATGCCTGGAGGGAGGCGACGGGGCTCGAAATCATCGAGTGCCTCGGCTCCACTGAAATGCTCAACGTTTATCTGTCGAACACGCCCCAGCACAAAAAACTCGGCTCTGCGGGCATGCGGGTGCCCGGCTACGAAATCCTGCTCAAAGACGATTTCGGCAACGAAGTCCCGGACGGGTGTGAAGGCACGATGTGGATTCGCGGCCATTCCGGCACGCCGCTGTTCTGGAACGAGCCGAAGCGGACAGCGAAGACAATCCGCGACGGCGGCTGGCTATGCACCGGCGATCGCCTGGTCCGCGACGCGGATGGATTTTACTTCTTCCATGGCCGCAAGGACGACCTCGTGAGAGTTTCCGGTCAATGGGTCAATCCAATCGAAGTGCAGCGTTGTCTTCTCGAACACCCCACAGTGCGTGAATGCGTCGTGCTTCCGATCGAATTGCCGGACAAACGAACGACGCTGAAAGCGTTTATTGTCACGAACGGCCCGGTTGCCGATGCCAAAGCGGCAACACGCTCGCTGCAGGATTACGTCAAACAAAAATTGGTCCCTTACAAATATCCGCGGCTGGTCGAGTTCCTGCCGGAGCTGCCTAAGACCGGAACCGATAAAATCGACCGGCAGACGCTGCTCAGCGGCGCGGCTGCCTTGAAGCATGTCGGTTCTACCGCCAGTCAGCGATCGGCAAGACCGCTGGCAGAGCCGCGGCGGCGGGCCGCCCGCCGGCAAGGCGGTGCGGCATGAAAACCCTGCGCGCCAAAAACCTGCAGCTTGCCGGCATCGAGCTTGTTTTGCCGACGGTGCTGTGCATCGACGGCCGCCAATCCAACGGAGCGCGGACGACCCTCATGGTTGGCTACGCCACCGGTTATGTCGACACCATTGTCGCGCCGCTCGTTGCCGAGTGGTTGTTGCGGCATTTCCACCGCCGATTCACCGAGCACGGCCGCGGCGCCGAGGGTGATCTCGCCGCGGAAGCGTTTTACGACAAGCTTGCTTGCCATTTCACGCGAGCGACGCCGTTTCTGGCGGCGATCGTCTCGCCGCATCACTCGCCGCCGTCATATTGCGATGTGACGAGCACAGGCGCAGCCAAGCCGCACAATGGCAGCCAACGTCGCGTCCATGGCGATATGTTATCGCGGTTCATGAGCGGCGGCGGTTTGGCGCGGTGGGCTTTCGCCGGTCCTGCGCGGGCTTTTATCAATCCAAAAACCGGCGCTGCTCAGGTCGCTTTCGAACCGTTGCCTGGTGGCATCGAGTTCGCGAGTACGGACCGACCGAATCCATCGAGCGCAAAGCGGGCGCATGAAGCGATTGCATGGTACGGCCTCGGCGTTCCGATCGGCGATCCTGCCGACGTCGTGCTTATGCTTCGCAACGAGATCAGCGATACCCGCCACGCGCAGGCGAGGCGCGTGGTCCATGTCTAAGCAGTCCGAGCGGGACCACTCTGACCCCGGCGCGTCGCGTAGAAGCGCCATTCCATCAGAGACCAGTCAGGCACTTAAGAATTTGCGCGCCTTTGCCATCGTGATGGTGGTGTCGTTTCATTCGCTCCTGGCCTATCTCGCCTCGCAGCCCGCCGCGCCGGAGCCGTTTGACAGCCCGCCATACCATTGGCTGGCGACGCCAATTCTCGACAACCAGCGTTGGCTCGCATTCGATATTTACGCCGCCTTCCAATACGTCGCGCTGATGCCGGTGATGTTTTTTCTGTCCGGCATCTTTGTGTGGCCGTCGCTGGTTCGCCGTGGAAGCTGGAATTTCTTTTACGGACGGCTGTTGCGTATCGGCCTGCCATTTGTCTTCGGCGTCTATTTGTTGATGCCGATCGCCTATTATCCGGTCTATCGCGTGACCGCCGCCGATCCGAGCTGGCTCGCTTATTGGCGCCATTGGACTGCGCTGCCGTTCTGGCCAGGCGGTCCGCTGTGGTTTTTGTGGGAATTATTGCTCTTCGACATTTTAGCGCTCGTGGCCTATCTCGCCGCACCGCGTTTGATCGAAATGCTGGGCCGGTTCTCGATGTCGGCCGGTGCCGCGCCGCGCCGCTATTTTGTCGCGCTGCTCGCAGTTTCCGGCGTCGCCTACCTGCCGCTTGCTTTTGCGTTCGGCGTCTCCAGCTGGGCTGAATTCGGGCCGTTCGATTGGCAACCCGATCGCCTGCTGCTCTATCTGGTTTATTTCTTCGCCGGCGTGGGAATCGGCGTGGAGGGCTATGACCGCGGCCTGCTGCGGCCGGGCGGCGCGCTGGCCCGCCGGTGGCGCATTTGGCTCAGCTGCGCCGGCGGCTCATTCTTGTTGTGGATGATTTCGATGGCGCCGTCGGCCTTTGGCCGCAGCAATCTTGTCATCGATCTCTGTTCCTATTTCGCCGTGGTCTTGGTCGTGGCGGCTGTCTGTCTTGGCTTTGCCGCCGTATTTTTGCGGTTTGGCAGCGCGCGCTCCGCGCTCACCGATTCACTCTCCGAGAATGCTTACGCGATCTATCTCGTGCACTACGTGTTCGTCGTCTGGCTGCAATACGCGCTGCTTGGCTCAACGCTGCCCGCGGCCGTCAAGGGTGTGCTGGTCTTTGCCAGCACGTTGCTGTTGAGCTGGGGAGCGGCTGTCGGAGCGGGGCGATTGGCGTCGCTCGCGCGGCAGTTTTCTAACATTGCATCGAGTGCGGGATGGCGCTCGCCGAGTTCGCGCAGAGTGCGGCCGAGCGGCTGAGCGCCTACAGCTGGCGGATCGAATCGAAATTCCAGGCCGCGGCGCTGGCGTCGTTCTCGCCAATGCGAAGGGTCTTATCGTTGACGAAACGATACGGCGGCACCGGCAGATTGTACGGTGCCGGCACGCCCGAGAATACGCGGCCCGCCGGGTCGTATTTGGAGCCGTGGCACGGACAGAAATAACCGCCGAGCCAGCTTGCCACCGGCGTGATTGCGCTTGCATTCGGATAGAAGAGCGGGATGCAGCCGAGATGCGTGCAGATGCCGACGAGCACGCCGAGTTCGGGCTTGAGCGAACGGTGCCAGTTGGTGGCGTAGGGCGGCTGCTGCAGCTGGTCCGAATTCGGATCGGCAAGCTGCGACGTCATTGGCGTGCTCTGCATTGCGTCGAGCGTCTGCTTCGAGCGCCGGAACACGAAAATCGGCCGCTGCCGCCAGCGGATCGCGACCTGTTGGCCCTCGTCGATCTTGCTGATGTCGAGATCGACGGGTCCGCCGGCCGCCAGCGTGGAGGCGTCCGGATTCATCTGATCGACGAGCGGCACCAAAGTCGCCGCTGCCCCAACAGCACCGACCGTCGCGGTCGCGATATAGAGAAAATCGCGCCGCGTTGCCGTCGGCGGGTGGCCGGCCGTCGCGCTCGATGCAGTGCTCGCCATAATCGGTCCTTTGCGATCCGCTTGTGCCGGGGGAGCTTATGTCGCCATCCATGGGGCTTAGTCAATCAGCCAGTGCGGAAGCAATTGACTCCCTCTCCCCAGCGGGGAAAAGGGTAGGGGCGAGGGGTTGAAAGCTAAGATCCAAGGCTTGGAGACGCCAATGCGCGGTAAGGACAATTTGCGCAGTGCCGCCGAGGTCCTCGTCGATCAATTGCGCATTCATGGCGTGCGCCACGTGTTCTGCGTGCCGGGCGAGAGCTATCTGGCGGTACTCGATGCCTTCCATGACAGCGATCTCACCGTGACCGTCTGCCGGCAGGAGGGCGGGGCGGCGATAATGGCCGAATCGTTCGGCAAAGTGACGGGCCGGCCGGGCATCTGCTTCGTTACTCGCGGCCCCGGCGCAACCAACGCCGCGCACGGCATTCACATCGCGCGCCAGGATTCCTCGCCAATGGTCATGTTCGTGGGCCAGGTCGCGCGCGACACCCGCGAGCGCGAAGCTTTTCAGGAGCTCGACTATCGTGCCGTGTTCGGCTCAATGGCCAAGTGGGTCACCGAGATCGACGACCCCGCGCGCGTGCCGGAGCTCGTCTCGCGAGCGTTTCATACCGCCGCCAATGGCCGGCCCGGTCCGGTGGTGGTTGCCATTCCGGAGGACATGCTGGTCGAGCGCATCGCAGTCGACGATGCGCCGCCTTTTACGGCAGTCGAAACATCGCCGGGTCCGGCGGAAATGCAAAGATTCGCCGAATTGCTGAGCGGTGCGCGGGCGCCGATCGTGGTTCTCGGCGGCAGCCGCTGGTCGCAGCAAGCTTGCGACCGCATGGCCGCCTTCGCGAAAAAATACGCGCTGCCGGTGTGCACAACGTTCCGGCGCGGGCATCTGTTCGATCAGACTCATCCCTGTTACGCCGGCGATCTCGGCATCGGCCCTAATCCCAAGCTGCTCGAGCGCATCAAATCGTCAGACCTGGTGATCGCCGTCGGCGGGCGCTTGGGCGAATTGCCCTCGCAACACTATACGCTGTTCGACATTCCTGGGCCGCAAATGCCGTTCGTGCATGTGCATCCAGGCGCCGAAGAGCTCGGCCGCGTTTATAGTCCGCAGCTTGCGATCAATGCGACGCCAACGGCGTTTACGGCAGCGCTGGAAAACCTGACTTTCGCCCGCGTTCCGGCGGGCGATGCCAAAACTGCGCATGCCGACTATCTCGCTTGGACCGACCGACCGACCGAGCAGCCCGGGGCGGTGAATTTCGGCGTCGTGATGGTGTGGTTGCGCGAAAATCTCGCTCCCGATGCCATCATTTGCAACGGCGCCGGCAATTACTCCGCTTGGATTCACCGGTTCTTTCGCTTCCGCCGCTTCGGCCAGCAGGTCGCTCCGGTCTCCGGCTCGATGGGCTATGGCGTCCCCGCTGCAGTGGCAATGAAGCGCCTTTATCCGGAGCGCCAGGTCGTCTGCATTGCCGGCGATGGCGACTTCCTGATGAACGGCCAGGAATTTGCGACCGCGGTTCAATACAATCTGCCGTTCACCACGATCGTGTTCGACAACGGCATGTACGGCACCATCCGCATGCACCAGGAGCGCGATTATCCGGGCCGCATTTCGGCGACCGAATTACGCAATCCGGATTTTCCGGGTTATGCGCGCGCCTTCGGCGGCTTCGGCGTGTCGATCGAACGGACCGAGGATTTTCCGAAAGCGTTCCGCGACGCTGAAGCCTCGGGTCAACCGGCGATCATCCGCTTGGCGATTGATCCCGAATCGATCACGCCGGGAACGACGCTTGCCAAGATCCGCGCCAAAGCGCTCGCGGAAAAGAATCGCTAGGGCGTGTTACTCATAGATCGAGGTCGATGAGCCAATTTCCGCTTTACCCCCGATAGCGGACATCGCCGAACACCTTCGTCATGTCCGCTAAGGGCCAATACAGACGTTGCGCGTAGGCATAGTGCTCGGTTCACGGCTTGCGCCTCCGAAAATTGGCGCGCTCGGTGCGACTACAACCAGCTGCGTCAGAACCGCTGGATAGCGGACGACCATTATCTGCAGAAAAACGGAGGGTTAACGCTGTAAAAGCGAAGTCGGGGCATCATGCGTGCCTTGAAACGAACACACCCCCGTCCCATATAGGTCCTAGCCGATTCGGCTGTTGCGAGCAGCGTGTACGGATCCCCGTCAAACGGTTCCTGGCTCGCCCTTTTCAATTAAGCCGGCACCTAGATCGCGCAGGTGTCTTAAAAAGCAGGCCGCAGCGCGTCGCGCAGCGGCCGCGCTGACGCGCAAATAGAAAGCTTTTTCATTGTCCTCCTTTCATGGCTTCGGCCTCAACGAAGCGATTACGCGTGCAATCGCAGAGGAAAACTACGCCGCCGCTACTCCGATCCAACAGCAAACCATCCCCATCGTCATGTCACGCCGCGACGTGATCGGAATTGCTCAGACCGGAACCGGCAAGACGGCGGCCTTCGCGCTGCCGCTGCTCCATGGTCTCGCCGCCCATCCCCGGCCGTCGGTGCGCAAGGCTTGCCGCATCCTGGTGCTTAGCCCAACGCGGGAGCTTTCTAGTCAAATCCTCGACAGTTTCCGCACCTATGGGCGTCATCTGCGCATCAGGACCGCGCTGGCAATCGGCGGCGTGTCGATGGGCGCACAGGTCCGTTCACTGCTCGGCGGTGTCGATGTCCTTGTCGCTACGCCGGGACGACTGCTCGATCTCGTCAAGACCAACGCCCTGCGTCTCGAGCACGTCGAATGTCTGGTGCTTGATGAGGCCGACCGCATGCTCGACATGGGATTTATCCACGACATCCGGAAAATCGTTGCGCGGCTCCCGATTCGACGGCAGACGCTGATGTTTTCCGCGACCATGCCGCGTGCCATCGCGCAGCTCGCCGCGCACATGTTGCGTGATCCGATCCAGATTGCAGTGACGCCGGAAGCCGCAACCGCCGATCGCGTCGAACAACGCATCATCCGGGTCGATCGACCCGCGAAAACGGCAATTCTCGTCGATGTGTTGCGGCGTGAAACGATCGATCGGTGCTTGATCTTTACCCGAACCAAGCACGGCGCCGATAAGGTCGCGCGCAACCTCCGCCACGCTGGCATCGCCGCCGACGCCATCCACGGCAACAAATCGCAAGGTCAGCGCGAACGCGTGCTGGCAGCCTTCCGTAAGGGCGAGGTCAGGACGCTGGTCGCGACCGACATCGCCGCACGCGGTATCGATGTCGAAGGGATTAGTCATGTCGTGAATTACGATGTGCCCAACGTGCCGGAAACCTACGTGCATCGCATCGGCCGCACCGCACGTGCGGGCGCAGAGGGTATCGCGATCTCGCTGTGTGACGGCGAAGAGATGGCATTCCTGCGCGACATCGAAAAACTCATCCGTGTGTCAATTCCGATGAGCGATCGACGAGCCGATCAACGGCAGCCCGAGCATGGGTCCGCTCGGGGCTTTTCGGCCCAAGCAACTTTCGATGCCGGTGAACGACACTGGCGCCGCAGCGGTCAGCCGCGCAAGCAAGATCGCCGTCATCCATCCAACGGGTCCTCCTCGAGCGGCATCGCTTCGGTCGCCTTTCTGCATCGCCACGGCAGGCCGCAGCGCGATGGTGGTCCAAGCACACAGCGTCGGAACGGCAATTTAAAAGGATCATAACGTGCCGAAAGAAGCACTCCTGGAATTCGAGGGTCTCGTCACCGAGATTTTGCCCGACGCCCGATATCGCATTGAACTCGATAATGGACATCGGCTCGTTGCCTACACCGCTGGCAGAATGAAAAAGAACCGGATCAAGACACTCGCGGGCGATCGCGTAACGGTCGAAGTCTCGCCGTACGATCTGGAAAAGGGGCGATTGATATTCCGTCACAAGGACGAACGAGCGGGAACGGTCACTCGCACCCCACAGCGCAACCAATTCCGGCGTCGGTAAAACTCCAATGTCACACGTTACCGCCGACAAGGACGAGGTCAACAATCACAAGAGAGGCGGGGCCATGCGCATTTTCGTCTTCAAATCCGAAGCAAATCCCGACCTGCGCGCGTTCGGTGGCGATCTGGTCGGCATTAAGCTGCCGGGCCAGTTCAAGCCGTGGCGTGCAGTGGGCGCCATCGCGCCAAATCAAGATCCGCCGTACAAAATCGCGCGCGACGACATCGAAAAGGCGATTAACGAATGCGGCTTTCAGCTTTTTCGACTCAAAAAGCCGGCTAAAGCCCTTTAGTGATAATCACGTGGCAGCAGAGCGAGACGGTGGAAACGCTGACGAAATATCGATCATGACAGACCAAGTTCACAAGTTTAAGGTCGGGCAGACCGTCGATCTCGTCCCGTCGATGTCGCGCCGCGCAGCCGGGGGACACTATCAGATCGTCAGCCTCCGGCCAGCCGACGGCGAAAATCCGCAATATCGGATCCGCAGCAAAAGCGAATCCCACGAGCGCGTGGCCGCAGAAAGCGACCTGGTTTTACTGACCGGATTCGAATTTTAATGGACACAGATTCCGCGCGAAATCGAACCGGCGCGCGGACCGGAGCGGCGAATTGTGTAGGCGCGGGAAAAAAGCCGGCAATGTTCAAGATTCTTGAACTCAAAGGTGCGGTTTCGGGCGCGGCCGAGGTCGGCCGCAGTTATCCCACGCGCGAAGACGCCCTAGTTGCGCTCAAGAAGTATTTGAAGACTTTCAAAATATCCGGATGAAGCGAATTAGGTGTCGCTTCAGCTTTTTGTTTGCGCATGATCCTTTCCGACCTGGCTTCGCCCGCCGAAGCGTGACGCAAGAGTACTAGCGGCTAGCATGGCTTCGCGCAGGCGGGAAACCGGTTCCCACTTTTCGGGATCATGCGCTATTCCGCCTTGATGCCCGCGGCCTTGATGAGCGGCCACCATTTCTCCACTTCGCTTTTCTGAAAGGCATAAAGCGCTTCGGGGGTCTGCTGCTCGCGCGGATAAATCTCTTGCGCGAGATCGAGGAGTTTTTTGCGTGTGTCCGCGTCCGCAAGCGCGGCGACGATCGCGCTGTTGAGCTTGGCGATGATCGGTTTCGGCGTGCCTTTCGGCGCCCACATCGCGTGCCAAAACGAGAAATAAAATCCCGGCAGCCCCGCTTCGTCGGTGGTGGGAATATCCGGCGCGACGGCAATGCGCTCTTTGGCGGTCACGGCATAGGCTTTGAGGTCGCCGGATCGCACATGTGTGAGTGATACCGCGGGCGTATCAAGCTGGATGTCGGTGATGCCGGCAAGCAGGTCTTGCGTCGCCAGACCCGCGCTGCGGTACGAAATCATCTGCCATTTGACGCCGACCAGTTGCTCCATCAAGACGCCCGCCACGTGGCTTGGACTGCCGACGCCGGATGTTCCCATTGTCGCCTTGTCGGGATTGGCCTTAAGCCAGGCGATCAGCTCTCTCAGATTGTTGGCCGGCATGGTCTTGCGGGCGTCGATCAGGAACGGCTGGGTGGCGACGAGCGCGACCGGCGCGAAGTCGTTTAAGAGATCGAAATCAAGCGAGTAGATCGCGCCGTTGGCGACATTGGTTCCCCACATGCCCCATAGCACCGTGTAGCCATCCGGCGCCGCGCGGGCGGCGCGGGTCACACCGATCGTGCCGGCCGCGCCGGCGGTGTTCTCGACGACGACGGGCTGACCCAACGTCGGCCGCATGCCCTGTGCCATAATCCGCCCCAGCGTGTCGGTCGAGCCGCCCGGCGCCAGCGGCACCACCATGGTGATGGGACGTGACGGATAATCGTCGGCGCGGGCCGGCGGCATCGCTGTCGCAAAGCAAATGGCGGCCGCTGCAACAGCCGAAACATGCTTGAACGTCATCAGCGCTTCTCCCGGCCGCGTGCATCCATCATGCCATAGAGGACCCGCACCAAAGTGCAAATCCGACGCTTGCGGCGCCGAACACATTGCCGCCCATTGTGAATCGTGGTTCAGTTGTTGTCCCGTTCTTGGATCCCAATGCCTTATCGCCGGACGGAAAATGTCGAGCGGCGGCTTGCGGCGCGGCACGCCGCAATCGTGGCCGCGGCGCGCGAAGCGGCAAGCGAAGGCGGCATGGCGGCGGTGCAAATCGCTCCGGTGGCGCAGCGCGCCGGCATCGCTGCCGGGACGGTCTATCGCTACTTTCCCGGCAAGACCGATCTGATTGCAGCCGTGCTTGCGGAAATTTCCGAGCGCGAAATCGGCGCATTGCGGCGCGCGGCGGCCAACGCGCCGGGTCCTTTATCGGCGCTCGCCTGTGTGATCATGAGCTTTGCCGCGCGGGTGCTGCGCCATCGCCGGCTCGCTTTCGCCGCGATCGCCGAACCGGTCGACGCCGCGCTCGATCCGATCCGGCTGAAATTCCGGAAATTGCTGGCGGACGAATTCGCAATGCGCATCGGCGCCGCGATCGCGAGCGGCCATTTGCCACGACAGGACGCGGCACTCGCCGCAGTCGGCGTGCTCGGTCTCCTGGTCGAAGGAACGATCGGGCCGCTGGCGCCGCAATCGCCCGGGCGCGAGCGTGAATTGGTGCAGTCGCTCGCCTTGACGGCTTTACGCGCCCTCGGCCTTCCCGATCCGCGGGCGCGCGGCCTCGTTGTGCAAACGACGGTGACGGCCGAATAAAGCGAAACGAAAATGATGCGTCATGCCGCGACAAAAACGCGGATCGCCGGAATAGGTCCGGCCACCATAGCGCTTAATGCGAGAGCAGCACCGGGACGGTCATCGACTCGAATATCGACCGGGTCACGCCGCCGAGCACGAATTCACGCAGGCGCGAATGACCGTAGCCGCCCATCACCATCAAATCGGTGCTGCTATCGGCGGCGTGCGACAACAGCGCGTCGGCGACATCGATATTGCCGCCGGAAATACGGTGGACATCCACTTTGAGTCCATGACGAGCGAGATGCTGGCCGATGTCGGCGCCCTCGATTTCATCTTCCTTGCCGCGTTCGTTGGTCACGATGACGATTTCAACGCGACCGCTCTTACGAATGATGGGTATGGCGTCGGCAACGGCACGGGCGGCGGTGCGGCTGCCGTCCCAGCAAATCATCACATTGTCGGTTTTGAACAGTGCCTTTTGAATGTAAGGCACCATGATCATCGGACGGCCGGACTCAAACAGCGTGGTTTCGCCGATGATCTGCTCCATGCTGCTGATTTCGGGCTCCGCCTGGCCGACAATCGCAAGATCGAAACGTCGCGCCATGCGGGCGAAATGATCGCCGGCACCGGCGAGGCTGGCGTTTGTTATCAGCGGTTCGGCGGAAATCCCGGCCTGGTCGATGGCGGCGGTGAAACTCTTGATGGCGGCTTCGGCGGCGGTTTCGTTGTCCTCGCGTTGAATCTCAATGACCTCGGCCGGAATGTAGCCCGCCCCGGAAATCGGCACGACGGGATCGTAGATGAACGCCACGCCGGTCAGATGCGCTTCCAAAGCGGCCGCGACCGAAACGGCGTATTTCCCGACGACGCTGCCCTCCTTGGTGACGCTCAGATTGACGATGATGTCTTTGACCATGGTGGCGTCTCCTGCCTCAGCGTGTTGAGCATAGTCTATCTCATCGGCCCGCGCTCGCTTTGCGCCGGATCAATGCCGGATTGGCAATCTATTTCTTGACCTCGCCATTGGTGTCGAATTGCTTGAGGTAGGCCCACAAATCGTTGATCTCCTGCGGATTGGTGATGCCTGCAAACGCCATTTTCGTGCCAGGAATCTTGGCCTGCGGGCTGCGGATATAGTCTTTGAATATCGCCTCGTCCCAGACAATGCCCGAATTCTTATTGGCTTCCGAATAATTGAAGCTCGCCACCGTACCGGCGTGGCGGCCGTCGAGCCCGTTGAGCGCGGGGCCGACTTTGTTTTCGGCGCCGGGACCGACGGCGTGGCAGGGCAGGCATTTGTTGAAGGAGCGCTGGCCTTTCTCGATGTCCTGCGCGGCGGTTTTTTGCAACATCGCAAAGCTGGCGGTGGCGGCGATAAATGCGGCGGTCGCGAAAAGCGTTCGTTTCATTTCATGTTTCCCATTTAAAGGCGCCGCGGGCGTGATTGATGCGGCGCGCATGCACGCCGCCGTTGAAGCGAGCCTGACGGGGGCCTGTCAACGTGCACGAGGCGCGGGGACCGCCCATGCCAATTGCGCCGCTACGGCGCAGCAAGTTCATCCGCCGCCATGCGGCAGTGGGCTTAATCTGGCGCTATAATGACCCCGGAAACGCCTGGAGGACCCCGATGTCGCTTAAGATGCCGCAGTCCGATGCTGCCGTCCTGGCGCGCCGCGCCGAGATCGTCGCGGCGCTCAAGCGCATCGTGCCCGGGGAGGGCGTGATCGCCTCGGAGGAGGCGATGCGGCCGTTCGAGAGTGACGGTCTGACGGCGTATCGTCAGCTGCCGATGGTGGTCGTGCTGCCGGAAACCACCGCTCAGGTGGCGGCCGTGCTCGGATTTTGCCACGGCGAGGGCGTCAAGGTTGTGCCGCGCGGCGCCGGGACCTCGCTGTCGGGCGGTGCGTTGCCGCTCGGCGATGGCGTGCTGCTCGGTCTTTCGAAATTCAACCGCATTCGCGAAATTGACTACGACAACCGCGTCGCCGTGGTCGAGCCCGGCGTCACCAATCTCGCGGTATCGCAGGCGGTCGAGGCGGCCGGCTTTTATTATGCGCCCGATCCGTCCTCGCAGATCGCCTGCACCATCGGCGGCAATGTCGCGGAAAATTCCGGCGGCGTGCATTGCCTGAAATACGGCATGACCACCAACAATGTGCTCGGCTGCGAACTGGTGCTGATGACCGGTGAGATCGTACGGCTCGGCGGCAAGCATCTCGATTCCGGCGGTTATGATCTCATGGGCATCGTCACCGGCTCGGAGGGCCTTCTCGGCGTCGTCACCGAGGTGACGGTGCGGATCCTCAAGCGGCCGCAGACTGCGCGTGCGGCGATTATCGGCTTTGCCGCATCCGAGGACGGCGGCGAATGCGTGGCCAAGATCATCGGCTCGGGCATCATCCCGGGCGGCATGGAGATGATGGACCGTCCGGCGATCCACGCTACCGAGCAATTCGTGCACGCCGGCTATCCGCTCGACGTCGAGGCCTTGCTGATCGTCGAGCTCGACGGCCCGGCGGCTGAGGTTGATCATTTGCTGGAGCGCGTCCAGGAGATCGCGCGGCAATGCCGGGCCACCACTTGCCGCATATCCAATTCGGAAGCCGAGCGGCTGTTGTTCTGGGCCGGGCGCAAGGCCGCCTTTCCGGCCGTCGGCCGCATCTCGCCGGACTATTACTGCATGGACGGTACGATACCGCGCGCCAAACTGCCGCTGGTGTTGCGGCGGATGCAGGAATTGTCGGCGAAATACGGATTGCGCTGCGCCAATGTGTTCCACGCCGGCGATGGCAATCTGCATCCGCTCATTCTCTACGACGCCAACAAGCCGGGCGAGCTCGATCGCGCCGAGCAATTCGGTTCCGATATTTTGCGGTTGTGCGTCGAAGTGGGCGGGGTATTGACCGGCGAGCATGGCGTCGGCGTCGAGAAGCGCGATTTGATGCCGACGATGTTTTCGGAGATCGATCTCAATCAGCAGCAGCGGCTCAAATGCGCATTCGACGACAAGAGCCTGCTCAATCCGGGCAAGGTGTTTCCGACGCTGCACCGCTGCGCCGAGCTCGGACGCATGCATGTACATGCGGGACGCGTTGCGTTTCCCGACTTGCCGCGGTTTTGAAAATTTTTCAGCTAAGGCAGCAAACACGAAAGTCATGAAATTCGGTCTGTTCACATCGGCGCAGGCGAATAGCGGCGATCTCGGTCCGGAGAGCGGGCAGGGCTTCCGCGACTATCTCGACTTCAATGTCGCGGCGGAGCGGCTCGGTTTCGTATCGAGCTTTTCGGTCGAACATCATTTCTCAGGCTGGAACCAGGTTTCGGCGACGCTGATGCTGCTGACCGCGCTCGCCATGCGCACGACGCGATTACGCCTCGGCTCGGCGGTCATGGTGCTGCCGTGGCACAATCCGGTGCTGCTCGCGGAACAAGCGGCAACGCTCGATCTGATTTCGGGCGGTCGCCTCGATCTTGGCATCGGCAAAGGCTATCGCCATAGCGAGTTCAAAGGATTTCAGATCGCGCCTGAGGAGGCCGAAGCGCGATTTGACGAGGCGCTTGAGGTGATGATCCGGGCCTTCACCGAACGCCACCGGTTCTCGCATCGGGGCCGGTTCTGGCGCTTCGAAGACATCGTGGTCGAGCCGCCGCCGTCACAAAAGCCGCATCCGCCGCTATGGGTGGCGGCCGGCAGTGCCGCTTCGATCCGGCGCGCCGCGGCGCGCGGGTTCAACCTGATCCTCGACCAATATGCCGGGCCAGAACTGATCGCCGAACGCATCGCGCTCTACAAAGCCGAGCGCGCATCGCATGGGCTTTCGTTTGATCCGATGCAGGTTGCGGTGGCGCGTCAGCTCTATGTCGCCAAGGACGAAGCCGACAGAGAGGCGGCATTGCGGCGCCAGGCCGCTTACACAAGACGCACTGTTGAAGTGTCACGTCCGCCTGCCGACGCGTCGGGCGGCAAGCCGGGGTCGCATGTGCTCGCCTATGCCGATCGAGCCGGCGGCACTGAGGCGCACGCGCTGTTTGGCTCGCCGGACCAAATTTGCGCGATGCTCAAAAGCCTGCAGCAAGCCGGCGCGCACTATGTGCTGCTGACATTTGCGGGCGGGATGGCGCAGCTGCAGCGTTTCGCGCACGAAATCATGCCGTCGTTTTCGCACCGCGCCGATGCGCCGCAAGCCGCCGAGTGAGCGTCTACGATGAGCGAACCGCTACGGCCGCGTGACCCCAAACAAGTCGAAGAGGCGATTTGCTGGGCGCTGGCGCAAGGCAAAACGCTTGAACTGATCGGCCGCGGCAGCAAGCGCGGGATCGGCCGCGCTGCGCAATGGGACGCGACACTCGACTTGTCCGCACTGAGCGGGGTGACGCTCTACGAGCCGGAGGAGCTCGTGCTCTCGGCGAAAGCCGGTACACCGCTTCATGAGATCGAGGCTTTGGTTGCGGAAAAACGCCAGGCTCTTGCCTTCGAACCGATGGATTATGGACCGCTGTTGGGCGGCGAAGCCGGCGCGGCGACCATCGGCGGGATGATCGCGGCGAACTTATCCGGGCCGCGCCGCATAAAGTCAGGCGCCGCGCGTGACCATTTTCTCGGCTTTTCCGGCGTCTCCGGCCGCGGCGAGACATTCAAATCCGGCGGCCGAGTGGTCAAAAACGTCACGGGCTATGACCTTTGCAAACTGATGGCTGGCTCCTGGGGCACGCTGGCGGCGATGACCGACGTCACCATCAAGACGCTGCCGAAAGCGGAGACCGAGCAAACCATCCTCGTGCTCGGCGGAGATGCCGCGGTTGCAAGCAAGCTCATGGCGGCCGCAATGAGCTCCTATGGCGACGTCTCGGCGGCGGCGCATTTGCCGGCGGCGGTAGCGGCAGAAGTGGCCGAGACCGCTTCGGCGCGCAGCGCGGTCACGGCGCTACGCCTCGAGGGCGTGACGCCTTCGGTGGCGCAGCGTAAGTCGTTGCTGGAAAATCTGCTCGCCCCGTTCGGCGCGCTCGCGAGCCTTGAGGAAGCCTCGTCGCGGGGGCTGTGGCGCGCGATCCGAGACGTGACGCCGTTTGCGGCGAAGGGTCGAAGGGGCGACGCCGATATTTGGCGTATATCGACGGCGCCCGCCCACGGCGCGGAGATCGGACGCACGCTCGCCGATAAAGCCGGCGGCGAAATCATCTACGATTGGGCCGGCGGCCTCGTTTGGGCGGCTTTGCCGCGCAGCGATGACGCGCAAGCGCCGCTGGTGCGCGCAACCGTCGCGGCGGCTGGCGGCCACGCCACGCTCATTCGCGCGCCGGCCGCGGTGCGCGCCAAGGTCGATGTGTTCACGCCCGAACCGGCACCGCTCGCGGCTTTGACGCAGCGCGTGCGCAAAGGGTTCGATCCGCAGGGCGTTCTCAACCCCGGCCGCATGTGGGCGGGCGTGTGATGTTGCAACTGTTGCACCTGAATATTCGCGATGCAGACTAACTTCACCCTCGCGCAGCTTGCCAATCCCGATATCGCGGAATCGGAAAAGATCCTGCGCGCCTGCGTCCATTGCGGCTTTTGCACCGCGACCTGTCCGACCTATGTGCTCGATGGCAATGAGCTCGATTCGCCGCGCGGGCGCATTTACCTGATCAAGGACATGCTGGAGCACGACCGGCCGGCCACGGCCGAAGTCACGATCCATATCGATCGTTGCCTGTCCTGCCTCGCCTGCATGACCACCTGCCCGTCGGGGGTGCACTACATGCATCTCGTCGATCATGCGCGCGCCCACATCGAGCAAACCTATCGGCGGCCACTGCCGGAACGGGTCATGCGCGCGCTGCTCGCTAGTGTCATGCCCTATCCGCGCCGGTTTCAGTTCGCGGCCGTTGCGGCGCGGTTTGCCAAGCCGTTTGCGCGGCTTGCCGGTGCGTTGGGTTTCAAGCGGCTTTCGGCCATGCTGCGGTTATCGCCGTGGCGGCGACCGCATCCGCCGCGGCCGGCACAGACTTTTCCGGCCGCGGGGCCGGCGGCCCGTAAGGGACGCGTGGCGCTTCTCGCCGGTTGCGTCAACGACGTGCTGGCGCCTCAAATCAACGGCGCGGCAATCCGGCTTCTCACACGCCTCGGCATCGAGGTCGTGATTGCCGAAGGCGCCGGCTGCTGCGGCTCGCTCGTCCATCACATGGGACGGCGGGAAGAGGCACTGGCGCAAGCGCGCGCCAACATCGATGCCTGGAGCGCCCTCGGTGGTCTCGACGCTATCCTGATCACGGCTTCGGGCTGCGGCACGACCGTGAAGGATTACGGTTTCATGCTGCGGCAGGATCCCAACTATGCCGAACGTGCCGCGCGGGTGGCCACACTCGCCAAGGACATCACCGAATATCTGGCCACGCTGCCGCTCGCGCCGGAGCAGCACGGCGCCAAGCTTGTTGTCGCTTATCATTCGGCCTGTTCTATGCAGCACGGCCAGCGCGTCGTCCGCGAGCCCAAGGAGATTCTCAGCAAAGTCGGTTTCGTCGTGAAGGACATCCCTGAAGGTCACTTATGCTGCGGTTCGGCGGGCACCTACAATATTCTGCAGCCCGACATCGCAAGGAGGTTGCGCCAGCGTAAAGTCAGGACTATCGAGAGATTGCGACCTGATGTGATCGCAGCCGGCAATCTCGGTTGCATCATTCAGATTGCAGCGGGCACGGAGCTTCCGGCGGTCCATACGGTCGAGTTGATCGACTGGGCTACTGGCGGGCCTTGTCCGCCGGTGCTGCGGGAGCATCGCCCCGAGGCGGTGACGAACCTGGCGATGCACCCCGCGACGGCGACCGGCTGAACAAGGCTGCCGAGTAAAGGCTGCTGAGTGATGGTCTGGCCGAGGGTTGGATGCGAGGTGTCATAGCGCGCGTCGGATGCCGGGCACCGCGTGGAGACAATACGAGTTTTGAACCTTACAAGGATCGGGAGGTCCATCATGGCGAAGAGGACAAAGGCGAAGAAACGGTCCACCAAAAAGAAGAAGAAGGCCGCTCCGGCCCGCAAGAAGCGGAGAACGATGAAGGCGTCAGCGAAAAAGTCGACCAAGAAGAAGTCGGTGCGCAAGGCCGCGCCGAAGCGCCGCTCGGCGCCAAAGCCCGCGGCTCCTTCAATGCCCGAACCGGCGCCGATGCCCTCGTGGAGCCCGCCCAGCGACTTCGGCGGCGGTGGCGATACCGGCGCCTAATATCGATCGAGCAAGCGCGGAGAGCGGCGGCGCCAAGCGCCGCCGCCTGCATTGCATAGCCCCCTCGGGGCCAATAGCATTCATGGAAAAGCAATGATCGGCGGCGATCGGTCGGCCGATCGTGGGCTTTGCGAGAACGGGTCATTTCGTTTCGAGGAGGTGTGTTATGCCGGCGACCTACAAGATCCTGATCATGGGCGCGTCCTACGGCTCCCTTCTGGCGTCTAAAATTCTGTTTGGCGGACATAAGCTGCATTTGGTCTGTCTTCCGGCGGAAGCCGATCTGATCAATGGCGAGGGCTTTCGCGTGCGGTTGCCGGTGCGCGGGCGCAAGGATCCGATCGAACTCGACTCGCGCAAGCTGCCGGGCAAAGTCACGGCCGGGCCGGCAGCGGGTGTGAACCCCAAGGACTACGACCTGGTCGGCCTCGCCATGCAGGAGCCGCAATATCGCTCTCCCGGCGTGCGCGAACTTCTCGATGCGGTCGCTAAATCGCGCGTGCCGTGCATGTCGATCATGAACATGCCGCCGCTGCCCTACGTCAAACGCATCCCGGGACTCGATTACGAAGCGCTCAAGCCCGCCTATACTGACCCCAGCGTCTGGGATTCATTCGACCCCGCAACCATCACCCTGAACAGCCCCGATCCGCAGGCGATCCGCCCGCCGGATGAGAAGGTCAATGTGCTGATGGTCACCCTGCCGACCAACTTCAAGGTGGCGCGGTTCGAGGACGAGAAATCGACTGCGATATTGCGCCAGCTGCAGAACGAGATCGAAGCGATTCGCTACGATGCCCCAGAAGGCAAGATCGAATTGCCGGTCAAGCTCAAGGTCTACGATTCAATCTTCGTGCCGCTGGCCAAATGGGCGATGCTGCTCGCCGGCAATTACCGGTGCGTGACCAAGGATGGCATGCGCACCGCGCAAGAAGCGGTCCACAGCGATATCGCCACGTCGCGTTCGGTCTACAACTTTGTCTTCGATTTGTGCGTCAAGCTCGGCGCCAAGCCCGAAGATCTTGTGCCGTTCGAAAAATATGCGGCGGCGGCACAATCGTTGACGCGGCCGGCTTCCGCGGCGCGCGCCTTGCAGAATGGCGCGCCGTTCATCGAGCGCGCGGACAAGCTTGTGCAGCTTATTGCCAGGCAGAAGGGCCTGAGCCATCCGGCTATCGACGCCCAAGTCGCCTTGGTCGATGCCCGGCTGGAGGCCAATCGCAAGAAGCAGGCTGCGTAGGGGCCTCGCGGTCCTAGACCACCTCGACGTCCTGCCAGAAGCCGAATCGCCCGCCGACCTGTTTCATCTCGGGTCGTGGCGCCTCGTAGCTCCAGGCCGCCCGGCTGTGCCGCTTGCCGGCGACGATCACGTCATAGAATTGGACGCCGTGCGGGCAGGCGCGATCGTCTGTGGTCTTGGCCGCCTTTTCGAGCTGGTCCAAGCGCACGGACTGGGGCGGAAAATATTGATATCCCTTGCATTCGATGACGTCGTCGCTGTCGGCGACCACCTCGCCATCTACGATCGCCTTCATTGGCTCTGCTCCTCGAACGATGCCCTTTGATGCCCCTGCTGCGCTCTATATAGGCGCTCGCCCGTCCGGCAGGGGTCGGGTGAATAGAGTCGGGGTGAATAAAAAACCCGGCAGAACCAATAAAGCCCTCACACGTCAGGTGTATCCCGGCTGCCACAGTTTCCAACAAAGTGTGAAGTTTTCCAATGAAAGCATAAAAAGGCAGCATTTGCCCCCGATTTAATCTTGGCTGTTCCGTCGCAAAAATGAAAAATTCGCGGAGTTTCAGAGCCGCGCACGTTGGGGGGCGCGGGTTATCGCAGCAATCGGGTTTGCAGATGGAGGCCTCAAGGGCGCCTATCTGCCGACGGGGATGAAAGGGGCTAGTTATGAAAAGAGTGGCTTTACCGTTGCTTATTGTGGCTGGTCTGACCACCTCGGCGCTGGCCGCCGACATGGCCAAAAAGGCGCCGCCGGCACCGCCACCTCCGCCGCCCTCGCCATGGGACGTCGCCATCAGTGCGGCCTTGATGAACGACTACAATTTCCGCGGCATTACGCAATCGAGACACCAGCCCTCGACCCAAGCGGGCTTTGAACTGCGCTACACGGTCAATCCGCAGTGGCAATACTATGCCGGCATTTCGGGTGAGAGCATCGACTTCCCGAACCATGCCGCGGCGGAAATCGACTTCTACGGCGGCGTCCGCCCGACCTTCGACAAGCTCGCGCTCGATTTCGGCGTTTGGTACTACTGGTATCCCGGCGGCGAGTGTTTCAACGGCGGCTCTACCACGCCCTGCGCGCCCCCCGGCTCTAATCTGGCTCAAAATCTCCCGAACGGAAACGTCGTTAAGGGTAACCTGAGCTTCGTCGAGATTTACGGCAAGGCCACTTACACGATCAACGACCAATGGGCGGTCGGCATTCAGGAATGGTACTCGCCGTCGGTTCTGAACTCGGGCGCAGACGGCTGGTTCACCACTGGAAATCTGACCTACACCGTGCCGACCTCCATGTTGCCGAGCGGGATCGGCATGTTGATCTCTGGTGACGCTGGTTACTGGGCGCTCGGCACCAGCGATAACTTCTACTGCACAACCGGTTTCCCGAATGGCACGACGGTGCCCACAAATCCAGGAACAGGGTGCTTCGGAGCGTTCCCCGGTGGCGTGCCATACAAGAGCTACTGGACCTGGGACGTCGGCGTAAGCTTCACATACAAAGCGTTTACGCTCGACCTGCGCTACTACGACACCAACCTGACGAAGGCCGAGTGCAACGTGTTCACCAGCGATCACACCGCGACGTTTAGCACTTCGAACATCACCAACTTGAACCCTGGCGGTCTGGGCTCCAATTGGTGCGATGCAGCCTTCGTTGCCAAGCTGTCCTTCGCCACCAATCTGAGCAACATCAAGTAAGATCGCTTCGAGGGGTTGAACACGCGGCCGGCGACGGAAACGTCGCCGGCCGTTTCAATTGCGGTCGCGCCGATGTCGGTTCGTTTTTCGCCCCACTCACTCCGCCGCGACCAGTGACACGTCGCGCACTTCAGATGCCGCCTCGCTGCGCGCCACTTCGAAACGCCGGCGGTGGAAGGCGCCGAGCGTGGAACGATGGCCGATCGAAACGATGGTTGTGCTTTTGAGCCGCTCGTGCAGGAGCCGATAGAGGCTTGCTTCAGCCGGCTCGTCGAGCGAGGCGGTAGCCTCGTCGAGGAACA
>DASSXN010000119.1:0-46256 GCA_035703785.1 Xanthobacteraceae bacterium | reverse complement strand
GGTGCTGCTCAACCGCGCGCCGACGCTGCATCGCCTCGGCATCCAGGCGTTCGAGCCGGTCCTGATCGAAGGCAAGGCGATCCAGCTTCACCCGCTGGTCTGCGCGGCGTTCAACGCCGACTTCGACGGCGACCAGATGGCGGTTCACGTGCCGCTGTCGCTCGAGGCACAGCTCGAGGCGCGCGTCCTGATGATGTCGACCAACAACATCCTGCATCCAGCCAACGGCTCGCCGATCATCGTGCCGTCGCAGGATATCGTGCTCGGACTCTATTATCTCACGCTGATGATCGACAACGGCCCGGGCCAGCACAAGCTCGAGCTCTATTCGCCTGAGCAGCTCAAGCGCGATCCCAAGAAGCAAAACATCGTGCAGGGCTATTATCGCAATATCAGCGAAGTCGAACACGCGCTGCAGGTAAAGACGGTCGGACTGCACAGCAAGATCAAGTACATCTGGGAAGGCGTCGACGACGACGGCAAGGCCGTGCGCAAGACCTACGAGACCACGCCGGGCCGCGCGCTTTTGGGCGAGGTGTTGCCCAAGCATGGCAAGGTGAGTTTCGATCTGGTCAACAAACTGATGACCAAGCGCGAAATCTCCAGCATGATCGACACCGTCTACCGCCACTGCGGACAGAAAGAGACGGTGATCTTCTGCGACCGCGTCATGGCGCTCGGCTTCCATCATGCGTTCAAGGCCGGCATCTCGTTCGGCAAGGACGACATGGTGGTGCCCGGCACCAAGCGAGCGATCGTCGAAAAGACGCGCGAAGCCGTCAAGGAATTCGAACAGCAGTATAATGACGGCCTGATCACCCAGGGCGAGAAATACAACAAGGTCGTCGATGCCTGGTCGAAGTGCACCGAGGAAATCGCCGAAGCGATGATGAAGGAAATCTCCGCCGCGAAGCCCGCGCTGGAAAAGGATGCCGAGGCGCAGGTCAATTCGATCTTCATGATGGCCCATTCCGGCGCCCGCGGCTCGCCGGCGCAGATGCGCCAGCTTGCCGGCATGCGCGGCCTGATGGCGAAACCGTCGGGCGAGATCATCGAGAGCCCGATTATTTCCAACTTCAAGGAAGGACTGTCGGTGCTCGAGTACTTCAACTCGACCCACGGCGCCCGCAAGGGCCTCGCCGACACGGCGCTCAAGACCGCGAACTCCGGCTATCTGACGCGCCGCCTGGTCGACGTCGCGCAGGACTGCATCATCACCGATGAGGACTGCGGGACCATCCGCGGCATCAAGGTGCGCGCCATCATCGATGCCGGCCAGGTTGTCGCCTCGCTGGCGAGCCGCATCCTCGGCCGCACCACGGCCGAAGAGGTGCGCGACCCGACGAGCAACGAAGTCCTGGTGCCGAACGCGACCCTTCTTGAGGAGCCGCAGGTCGAGCGCCTGATTACTGCCGGCGTGCAGGAAGTGCGCATCCGCTCGGTCCTCACCTGCGATACGGTGAACGGCGTCTGCGCCAAGTGCTACGGGCGCGATCTTGCCCGCGGCACGCCCGTCAATATGGGTGAGGCGGTCGGCGTGATCGCCGCCCAGTCGATCGGCGAGCCGGGCACGCAGCTCACCATGCGCACGTTCCATATCGGCGGCGCCGCGCAGATTTCGGAGCAGTCGTTCGTCGAATCGAACTTCGAAGGAACGATCAAGATCAAGAACCTGAACGTCGCGCGCAATTCGGACGGCGATCTGATCGCGATGAACCGCAATCTGATCGTGGCCGTGCTCGATCCCGATGGCACCGAGCGCGCCGTGCACCGCATTCCCTACGGCGCACGGCTCAAGGTGTCCGACGGCGATCACATCAAGCGCGGTCAGCGCATTGCCGAGTGGGACCCCTATACCCGGCCGATCTTGACCGAGGTCGAGGGCACCGTCGGCTTCGAAGACCTGGTCGAAGGCCAGTCCCTGACCGAGACGCTCGACGAATCCACCGGCATTGCCAAGCGCGTCGTCATCGATTGGCGCTCGGGTTCGGCCCGCGGCCAGCAGGATCTGCGGCCGGCCCTTGTGATCAAGGACAAGGACGGCAAGATCCTCAAGCTGAGCCGCGGCGGCGAAGCCCGCTACATGCTCGCGGTCGACGCGATCATCTCGGTCGATCCCGGCGCGCATGTGAAGGCCGGCGACGTCATCGCCCGCATCCCGACCGAAAGCGCCAAGACCCGCGACATCACCGGCGGTTTGCCGCGTGTCGCCGAACTGTTCGAGGCGCGCCGGCCGAAGGAGTCCGCGGTGATTGCGGAAATCTCCGGCACGGTCCGTTTCGGCCGCGACTACAAGAACAAGCGGCGCATCACCATCGAACCGGCCGACAAGGATGAGGAGGCCCGCGAATATCTCGTGCCGAAGGGCAAGCATATTCACTTGCAGGACGGCGACGTGATCGAGAAGGGCGACTTCATCGTCGAAGGCAACCCGGCGCCGCATGACATTCTGGCGATCAAAGGGGTCGAGGAGCTTGCTGGCTACCTCGTCAACGAGATCCAGGACGTCTACCGGCTGCAGGGCGTGAGCATCAACGACAAGCACATCGAAGTGATCGTGCGGCAGATGCTGCAGAAGGTGGAGATCGACGATTCCGGCGAAACCGATCTGATCCAGGGCGAACAGGTCGACAAGATCGAGTTCGACGAGGTCAATGCGCGGGTGGTGGCGGAAGGCAAGAAGCCCGCTACCGCGCATCCGGTGCTGCTCGGCATCACCAAGGCGTCGCTGCAGACCCGATCGTTCATCTCGGCGGCATCGTTCCAGGAGACGACGCGCGTGCTCACCGAGGCCGCGGTCAACGGCAAGATCGACACGCTCGATGGGCTCAAAGAAAACGTCATCGTCGGCCGGCTGATCCCGGCAGGAACCGGCGCGATGATGAACAAACTACGCGAGATCGCGATCAAGCGCGATCAGCTCATCCTCGCCGAGCGCGAGAAGGAGGCTGCGATCAAGGCCGAGGCCGGCGCCGAACCGGCCGCTCTGCCGGCAGCGGAGTGAGCTGCAAGCGAAAACGAAGCGAAGGGCCGCCAACTGGCGGCCCTTTTTCGTTGGTCATGCCCGGCCTTGTGCCAGGCCATGACGAAATAGAGGCAAACGTGTCGCAAGCACGGCAGATCAAAATCTTCAGCGGCGGTGCCATGCGCCCGCTGTTGCGTGAACTGCAACCTCTCTTCGAGCGCGCGCACGGCGCGGTGGTCGAGGTTGAATTCCGACTCAGCGCGGCCTTGAAGCGCGCGATCCAGGACGGCGTGGTCTTTGATATTGCGATCTTGCCGCGGCCTGAACTTGACGATTTGATCGCGCTCGGCGCGATCGTGCGCGGCAGCGCGGCCGATGTGTCACACTCGACCGTCGGATTTGCGGTGCGCGCCGGCGCGGCGAAGCCCGATATCGGCAGCGTCGAGGCGCTGCGGCGGGCGCTCCTGCAAGCGCGCTCCATCGCCTACAGCGACGGGCCGAGCGGGGCCTACGTCGCGGGTCTGTTGGCGAGGCTCGGCATTGCCGATGAGATGGCGTCCAAAACCAAACTGACGAGCGAGCCGGTGGCCGAACTCGTCGCGCGCGGGGAGGCCGAGATCGGCATGCAGCAGATCGTCGCCATTCTTCCGGTCCGTGGCGCCGAATTGGTCGGCCCGCTGCCGGCTGAGTTGCAAAATGTCATTATCTATGCCGCCGGACTGTCGTCGCGCGCCCCCGATGCGGAAGCAGCGACGGCTTTCGTGGCCTTTCTGCGCGGCGAGCAGGCAAAACAGCTTATGCGCGCCAATGGCTTAGATCCGGCCTAACGCCGTTTCCAGTAACCTAAATCGTCACGGCGAGCGCCCTGCCTTCGCTCACACGGCGAGCTACGGCGGGTTTGAATCCGCCGTAACGCGGAGCGCGTAGGCGCAAGCGAAGCAATCCAGTCTGAGCCTCCGACACTGGATTACTTCGTCGCCTAGGCTCCTCGCAATGACGAGCGACAGGCGGAAATGCTTGCGCCACCGCGCTTTTATGCCCATATCGGCATAACTTGGGGTTGACTTGGGGCGGCCGCGCCGATACATACCGCCCACTTTTCGGCAGGCGGTGAGCTTCGCCAGTCGGAACGGCCTGCCAGGCCCCATAAGCTCTTGAAAGTAAGTACTTTCTAAGCTCGTCGGCCGCGGCGTGACGCCTCGACGAAGGAAGCTCAAACGCTGCCTCTGACTTCGGAAAGTCAGATCATCGGTGCATGACCGCGCCGCCGCGCGGTCCTCTGCCAAGGCCAAGCGCTGCTCCGCCCCGGGAAGCGGATGGCGCGGTTTGGTTTTGCGCGGATGGATTCGCGTAAGCGGCACAATGGGCGCGAGCCCTAATTTGGAGTGAAGACGACGGATGCCGACCATTAACCAGCTCATTCGCAAGCCGCGCGTAACGCAGCACGCGAAGAAGAAGGTGCCGGCGTTGCAGCAGTCTCCGCAAAAGCGCGGCGTCTGCACTCGCGTCTACACCACGACGCCGAAGAAGCCGAACTCGGCGTTGCGCAAAGTCGCCAAAGTACGGCTGACCAACGGCTTCGAAGTGATCGGCTACATTCCCGGCGAGGGCCACAATCTGCAAGAGCACTCGGTGGTGATGATCCGCGGCGGCCGCGTGAAGGATTTGCCGGGCGTGCGTTACCACATCCTGCGCGGTGTGCTCGATACGCAAGGCGTGAAAAACCGCAAGCAGCGGCGATCGAAATACGGAGCAAAGAGGCCGAAATAGTCGGCCTCTTTGCGTAGGATCGCCCGGGCGAGCGAAACGAGACCCGGGGCACCCGAGAGGAAAAACTGAGCCGGCATGAGCCGGAACGGATGAAAAGGAAAGACCGAGATGGCCGGAACAAGTCCGGCCATGACGAAGGAAGAGAATATGTCCCGCCGCCACAGGGCCGATAAACGCGACATCCTGCCGGATCCCAAATTCGGCAACGTCGTCGTCACCAAATTCATGAATTCGGTGATGCATGCCGGCAAGAAGTCGGTGGCGGAGAATATTGTTTATGGCGCGTTCGACATCATCGAAGGCAAGACCCGGCAGAATCCGATCGCCGTATTCGAGCAGGCGCTCGACAATGTGATGCCCTCGATCGAGGTGCGCTCACGCCGCGTCGGCGGCGCCACCTATCAGGTACCGGTCGAGGTACGCACGTCACGCCGCCAGGCGCTCGGGATCCGCTGGATCATCTCCGCGGCGCGCGAACGCAATGAGAAGACGATGACGGAGCGGCTCTCGGGTGAGCTGCTCGATGCGTCCAATAACAGGGGGAACGCCGTAAAGAAGCGGGAAGACACGCACCGCATGGCCGAAGCCAATCGGGCGTTCTCGCACTATCGCTGGTGAACCGGCGACAGCGAAGGATTTATCCCCCATGCCCCGCAGCCACCCCATCGAGGACTATCGCAATTTCGGCATCATGGCCCACATCGATGCTGGAAAGACCACAACGACCGAGCGCGTCCTCTATTACACCGGCAAGAGCCACAAGATGGGCGAGGTGCATGAGGGCGCCGCGACCATGGACTGGATGGAGCAGGAGCAGGAGCGCGGCATCACCATCACCTCGGCCGCGACCACCGCGTTCTGGAACGGCAAGCGGCTGAACATCATCGACACCCCCGGCCACGTCGATTTCACCATCGAGGTGGAGCGCTCGCTGCGCGTGCTCGACGGCGCGATTTGCGTGCTCGACTCCAATCAGGGCGTCGAGCCGCAGACCGAGACGGTGTGGCGGCAGGGCGACCGCTATAAAGTCCCGCGCATCGTGTTCTGCAACAAGATGGACAAAATCGGCGCGGATTTCTTCCAGTGCTTAAAGGACATCGTCGATCGCCTCGGCGCCAAGCCGGTCGCCGTTCAGCTGCCGATCGGCGCGGAAGCGCAATTCAAGGGCGTCATCGACCTCATCCGCATGGTTGGCGTGGTTTGGGATGAGGAAACCCTCGGCGCCAAATATCATGACGTCGAAATCCCGGCCGAGCTGGTCGAGCAGGCGAAAGAATACCGCGAGAAGCTCATCGAGGCCGCGGTCGAGCTCGACGACGGTGTGATGACCGCCTACCTCGACGGCAAAGAGCCCGACGTCGCCACGCTCAAGCGGCTCATCCGCAACGCCACGATCGCCGGCACGTTCTTCCCCGTTTTGTGCGGCTCCGCGTTCAAGAACAAGGGCGTGCAGCCGCTCCTCGACGCCGTCGTCGATTTTCTCCCCTCGCCGCTCGATGTTCCGCCGGTGAAGGGCGTCGACCTCAAGGGCAACGAGGTCGGGCGCAAACCCTCCGATACCGAGCCGATGGCGCTGTTGGCCTTCAAGATCATGGACGACCCATTCGTCGGCACGATCACCTTCTGCCGCATCTATTCGGGCAAGCTCGAAAGCGGCACCGGGGTGATGAATTCGACCAAGGACCGCAAAGAGCGCGTCGGCCGCATGCTGTTGATGCATGCGAATAACCGCGAAGACATCAAGGAAGCCTTTGCCGGCGACATCGTCGCGCTGGCCGGCCTGAAGGAAGTGCGCACCGGCGACACGCTGTGCGATCCGCAGAAGGCCGTCATCCTGGAAAAAATGGAATTCCCGGATCCGGTCATCGAGATCGCAATCGAGCCGAAGTCGAAAGCCGATCAGGAAAAGCTCGGCGTCGCACTGGCGAAGCTGGTGGCCGAAGACCCGTCGTTCCGCGTCACCACCGATCCGGAATCCGGCCAGACCATCATCAAAGGCATGGGCGAACTGCATCTCGACATCAAGGTCGATATCCTCAAGCGCACCTACAAGGTCGATGCCAATATCGGCGCGCCGCAGGTTGCCTATCGCGAAAAGATCAGCCGGCCGGCCACTGTCGACTATCTGCACCGCAAGCAGACCGGCGGTCATGGCCAGTACGCAAAAATCAGAATCATCGCCGAGCCAGCCGCTCCAGGCGCGGGATTTGAGTTTGAGAATGAGATCATCGGCGGCGCAGTGCCGAAGGAGTTCATCCCCGCTGTGGAGAAGGGTCTTGAAGGTCAGTTGACCTCAGGCGTCCTCGCCGGATTTCCGGTGGTCGATCTCAAGGTGCGGCTGGTGGACGGCGATTCGCATGACGTCGATTCGTCGGCGATGGCGTTCGAGATCGCAGCGCGCGCCGCCATGCGTGAAGCGTTGCAGAAGGGCGGCCCCGTGCTGCTCGAGCCGATCATGAAGGTCGAGGTGGTGACCCCGGAAGACTATACCGGCTCGGTCATCGGCGACCTCAATTCGCGGCGCGGCCAGATCCAGGGTCAGGACATGCGCGGCAATGCCAACGTGATTTCCGCGATGGTGCCGCTCGCCAACATGTTCTCCTATGTCAACAATCTGCGCTCCATGAGCCAGGGGCGCGCGACATTCACGATGCAATTCGATCACTACGCAGAAGTGCCGAAAGCCATCGCCGAAGAGGTGCAGGCGAAGTTCGCCTGATCAGCATTCACACGGATTAGAGCAGGAGCCGGAACCGGAACGGAGAGTCTCATGGCCAAAGAAAAATTCCAGCGCACCAAGCCGCATTGCAATATCGGCACGATCGGTCACGTCGATCACGGAAAGACGACGTTGACGGCCGCGATTACCAAGGTATTGGCGGAGAAAGGTCAGGCGACCTACACCGCCTATGACCAGATCGACAAGGCTCCGGAGGAGAAGGCGCGCGGCATTACGATTGCGACCGCGCACGTCGAATACCAGACCGACAAGCGTCACTATGCGCATGTCGACTGCCCCGGCCATGCCGACTACGTCAAGAACATGATCACCGGCGCCGCGCAGATGGACGGCGCCATCCTGGTGGTGAGCGCCGCCGACGGGCCGATGCCGCAAACCCGCGAGCATATTCTTCTGGCGCGTCAGGTCGGCGTGCCGGCGCTCATCGTCTATCTCAACAAGGTCGACATGGTCGACGATCCCGAACTCCTCGAGCTCGTCGAGCTCGAAGTTCGCGAGCTCCTGTCGAAGTACAATTTCCCGGGCGACAAGATTCCAATCGTCAAGGGTTCGGCGCTGATGGCGCTCGAGGACAAGAATCCGGAGCTTGGCAAGAATTCGATCTTCGAGCTGATGAAGGCGGTAGACGACTACATCCCGCAGCCGGATCGCCCGAAGGATCAGCCGTTCCTGATGCCGGTCGAAGACGTGTTCTCGATTTCCGGCCGCGGTACGGTCTGCACCGGCCGTATCGAGCGCGGCGTCATCAAGGTCGGCGAGGAAGTCGAGATCGTCGGCATCCGCCCGACGCAAAAGACGGTCGTCACCGGTGTGGAAATGTTCCGCAAACTGCTCGATCAGGGCGAGGCCGGCGACAATGTCGGCTGCCTCTTGCGCGGCACCAAGCGCGAGGAAGTCGAGCGCGGCCAAGTGCTGTGCAAGCCGGGCTCGGTGAAGCCGCACACCAAGTTCAAGGCCGAGGCCTACATCCTCACCAAGGAGGAGGGCGGCCGCCACACGCCGTTCTTCACCAATTACCGGCCGCAATTCTATTTCCGCACCACCGACGTGACCGGCGTGGTGACTTTGCCGGAGGGCACCGAGATGGTGATGCCAGGCGACAACATCGCCATGGAGGTCACGCTGATCGTGCCGATCGCCATGGAAGAGAAGTTGCGCTTCGCCATCCGCGAAGGCGGCAAGACCGTCGGCGCCGGCGTCGTGGCCAACATCATCGAGTGAGGATCAGCGTGTCGTCATGGCCGGGCTTCGTCCCGGCCATCTCGATCAAATAGGCACTGCGGTGCGGGTTAATTGGAATTGCCGGACCAAGGCCGGCAATGACAGGGCAGAGAGACTTAGACAATGAACGGCCAGAACATCCGCATCCGGCTCAAGGCGTTCGACCATCGCATTCTCGATGCGTCGACGCGCGAAATCGTCAACACGGCCAAGCGCACCGGCGCGCAGGTCCGTGGGCCGATTCCGCTGCCGACCAAGATCGAGAAATTCACCGTCAACCGCTCGCCGCATGTCGACAAGAAAAGCCGCGAGCAGTTCGAAATGCGCACGCATAAGCGCCTCCTCGATATCGTCGATCCGACGCCGCAGACGGTCGATGCCTTGATGAAGCTCGACCTTGCCGCCGGCGTCGACGTCGAGATCAAGCTGTAAGGGCCTCGGAGAAGAACAATGCGTTCCGGAGTGCTCGCACAGAAGATCGGAATGACGCGGCTGTTCACCGAGACCGGCGAACACGTGCCGGTGACGGTGCTGCGGCTTGGCAATTGCCAGGTCGTGGGCCATCGCACCAAAGAGAAGAACGGCTACGTCGCGCTGCAGCTTGGCGCGGGCTTACGCAAGGTGCAGAGCACGACCAAAGCCGACCGCGGCCATTTCGCCGTCGCCAAAGTCGAACCGAAGCGCAAGCTTGCCGAATTCCGGGTCGATGAAGACGCTTTGATCCCGATCGGCGCCGAAATCACCGCCGATCATTTCGTGGTTGGCCAGTATGTGGATGTCACCGGCACCTCCACCGGCAAGGGTTGGGCCGGCCCGATGAAGCGCTGGAATTTCGCCGGCCTGCGCGCCAGCCACGGCGTTTCGATCTCGCATCGCTCGCATGGTTCGACCGGCGGCCGCCAGGATCCCGGCAAGACCTTTAAGAACAAAAAGATGGCCGGTCACCTCGGCGTTGATCGCGTGACCACGCTGAATTTGAAAGTGCGGCAGACTGACGTTGAGCGCGGGCTGATCCTGGTCGAAGGCGCCGTGCCCGGCGTCAAAGGCGGCTGGATCACGGTGCGCGACGCGGTGAAGAAGAAGCTGCCGAGTGGTGTGCCGAAGCCGGGCAAGTTCAAACTCGCCGACGCTGCGCCTGCGGCCAAAGCGGACGAGCAAGCACCCGAAGCCGCGGCCAAGCCGGAAGCTCCGCCGCAAGTCTCACCGGCCGCGGCTGCGCCGCAGCCAGCCACCCCGCCAGCCGCGCCAAAAACTGAAGCAAAGCCCGCTGCGGCAAAGACCGAAGCCAAGCCCGAGGCCAAGCCCGAGGCCAAGCCTGAAGCCAAGCCCACTGCAGCAAAGTCGGAAGCCAAGCCCGCCGCGCCCAAAGGTGAAGCAAAGGGCGGGGCAAAGGCCGAAGCGAAGGGCGAAAGCAAGCCCGCGGCCAAGAAGCCGAAGAAGGGCGAGTGATATGGAAGTCCAAGTCACCACGCTCGATGGCAAGAAGGCCGGCTCGGTCACGCTGTCCGATGCGATTTTCGGGCTCGAGCCGCGCGCCGACATCATTCATCGCTGCGTTATCTGGCAGCTGGCGAAACGCCAGCGCGGCACGCATGAGGTCAAGAACCGGGCGGAGATCACACGCACCGGCAAGAAAATGTACCGGCAGAAGGGAACCGGCTCCGCGCGTCACGGCTCCGCGCGTGTCAATCTGTTCCGTGGCGGCGGGCGCTCTTTCGGCCCGCACACGCGCAGTCACGCCATCGGGCTTCCCAAAAAAGTGCGCGCGCTGGCGCTCAAACATGCGCTGTCTGCCAAGGCCAAGGACGGCGGCATTCTCGTGATCGAGGCGCTCAGCGTGAAGGAAGCCAAGACTAAAGGCCTGCGTGGCCATTTCGACAAGCTCGGCCTGTCCAATGCTTTGTTCATCGACGGCGCCGAAGTCGCCGCCGACGTGCGCAAAGCCGCGCGCAATATTCCGAATATCGACGTGCTGCCGGTCGCCGGCATCAATGTCTACGACATCATGCGGCGCAACAAGCTCGTGCTTACGCGTGCCGCGCTCGATGCGCTGGAGGCGCGGTTCAAATGACCACCAGCGATCCGCGCCACTACGACATCATCGTTGCGCCGCTCATCACCGAGAAGGCGACCAACGCGTCCGAATTCAACAAAGTCGTCTTCAAGGTCGCCATGCACGCGACCAAGCCGCAAATCAAGGAAGCGGTCGAGAAGCTGTTCGACGTCAAGGTCAAGAGCGTCAACACCCTGCGCCGGAAGGGCAAGTGGAGGACGTTCCGCGGGCGCTATGGCCGCACCTCCGACACCAAACGCGCGGTGGTGACCCTCGAAGAGGGTCAAACAATCGACGTGACCACGGGGCTGTGAGGAGCGGACGATGGCATTGAAGAGCTACAATCCGGTCACCTCCGCGCAGCGCCAGCTGGTGCTGGTCGATCGTACCGGGCTGCATCAGGGCAAACCGGTCAAGGCGCTCACCGAGGGCAAGAACTCAACCGGCGGCCGCAACAATAACGGTCACATCACCTCGCGCTATCGCGGCGGCGGCCACAAGCAGGCCTATCGCAAGATCGATTTCAAGCGCCGCAAGTTCGATGTGCCGGCCAAGGTCGAGCGGCTCGAATACGATCCGAACCGCACCGGCTTCATCGCGCTGGTCAAATATGAAGATGGCGAGTTTGCTTATATTCTGGCGCCGCAGCGGCTTGCGCCGGGCGACACGATCGTGGCCGGCGAGCATGTCGACGTAAAGCCCGGCAATGCCATGCCGACCGCCAACATTCCGGTCGGTACTATTGTCCACAACATCGAATTGAAGATCGGCAAGGGCGGGCAGATCGCGCGCTCGGCCGGCGCCTATGCGCAGATCGTCGGCCGCGACGGCGAATATGTCATCCTGCGGCTGAGTTCCGGCGAGCAGCGGATGGTGCACGGCCGCTGCATCGCCACGATCGGCGCGGTGTCCAACCCCGACAACATGAACATATCGATCGGCAAAGCCGGACGGACCCGCTGGATGGGCCGGCGCGGCCATGTCCGCGGCGAGGCCATGAATCCGGTCGATCATCCGCTCGGCGGGCGCACCCGCGGCGGTCGGCATCCGGTCACGCCCTGGGGCAAACCGACCAAGGGAATGAAGACACGCAAGAACAAGCGTACGGCGAAGTTCATCACGGCGAGCCGTCACGCGCGCAAGCAGAAGTAGGAGACAGTATGACGCGTTCGGTCTGGAAGGGTCCGTTTGTCGACGGTTATCTGCTGAAGAAGGCGGATGCCGCGCGCTCATCCGGACGCCACGAGATGATCCGCATCTGGTCGCGGCGCTCGACGATCCTGCCGCAATTCGTCGGGCTAACCTTCGGCGTCTATAACGGGCAGAAGCACATCCCGGTGATCGTCACCGAGGAAATGGTCGGCCACAAGTTCGGCGAATTCGCGCCGACCCGCTCGTTCTACGGCCATTCGTCGGATCGCAAGGCTAAGCGCGCCGGCGTACCGGGCGCGCCTGGCGCACCGGGTGCCGCTCCGGCCGAAGGCGCGGCGGCTGCGCCCGCGGCCGCGCCGCCGAGCGGCGGATCGTGAGGCGGGGAGAGCGCCGATGAGCAAGAAGAAGCGCGAGCGCGCGCTGTCCGATACCGAAGCGAAGGCGGTCGCCCGCATGCTGCGGATCAGTCCGCAGAAGCTCAATCTGTTGGCGCAGCTCATTCGCGGCAAGAAGGTTTCAACCGCGCTCGCCGATCTGGAATTTTCGCGCAAGCGCATCGCGCGCGATGTGCGCAAGTGTTTGGAATCGGCGATCGCCAATGCCGAGAACAACCACGATCTCGACGTCGACGATCTCGTGGTCGCCGAAGCCCATGTCGGCAAGGCGCTGGTGATCAAGCGGCACGCGGCGCGCGCCCGCGGCCGGGTCGGAGCAATTTTCAAGCCGTTCGCGAACCTCACGATCGTGGTGCGCGAAGTCGAGGCGCAGGCGTAAACCGGGCGGCGAGGAGAAACACGATGGGTCAGAAGGTCAATCCGGTTGGGCTTCGTCTCGGCATCAACCGCACCTGGGATTCGCGCTGGTATGCGGGCAAAGCGAGCTATGGCTCGCTGCTGCACGAGGACATGGAAATCCGCAAGGCGCTGATGGCCGAACTCAAGCAGGCCGCGGTGTCGAAGATCGTCATCGAGCGGCCGCACAAGAAATGCCGCGTCACCATCCATTCGGCGCGGCCCGGCGTGGTGATCGGCAAGAAGGGCGCCGACATCGAAAAGCTGCGCAGGAAAGTCGCGGCGCTGACCGACAGCGACGTCGTCATCAACATCGTCGAAATCCGCAAGCCTGAACTCGACGCGCAGCTCGTCGCCGAATCGATTGCGCAGCAGCTCGAGCGTCGCGTCGCCTTCCGGCGGGCGATGAAGCGCGCGGTGCAGTCGGCGATGCGGCTTGGCGCCGGCGGCATCCGCATCAATTGCTCGGGGCGGCTCGGCGGCGCCGAGATCGCGCGCATGGAATGGTACCGCGAGGGCCGCGTGCCGTTGCACACGCTGCGCGCCGACGTCGATTACGGCGTCGCCACCGCGTTCACCACTTACGGCACTTGCGGCGTCAAAGTGTGGATCTTCAAAGGCGAGATCATGGAACACGATCCGATGGCGCAGGATAAGCGCATGGCCGAAGGTGAAGCCGGCCGGCCGCGCCGGGACGCGGCCTGATCGCGTGAATGTGACAAAGGGCGCGAAGGCGCGAAGGGCGTAAGCCATGCTGCAACCGATGCGAACCAAATTCCGCAAGGCGCACAAAGGGCGCATCCATGGCGTCGCCACCAGCGCCGTCGACCTTGCGTTCGGCCAATATGGACTCAAGGCGATCGAGCCGGATCGGGTCACCGCGCGCCAGATCGAGGCGGCGCGGCGGGCGCTCACGCGTCACATGAAGCGCTCGGGGCGGGTCTGGATTCGGATGTTCCCGGACGTGCCGGTTTCAAAAAAGCCGCTCGAAGTGCGCATGGGTTCGGGGAAAGGAACCCCCGAACTGTGGGTCGCACGGGTCAAGCCGGGCCGCATCTTGTTCGAGGTCGACGGCGTCTCGGTCGAGGTCGCCAAGGAGGCGCTGGCGCTTGCCGCCGCCAAATTGCCGGTCAAGACCCGGTTCGTCGAGCGCATCGCCGAGTAGCCGCGTCATGAAATCAGCCGATATCAGAGCGATGACGATCGATCAGATCGACGACGAAGTGCTCAAACTCAAGAAGGAGCACTTCAACCTGCGTTTCCAGCGCGCCAGCGGGCAATTGGAAAACACCGCCCGCGTGCGCGAAGTGCGGCGCGACATTGCGCGGCTGAAGACGATTGCGCAGTCAAAGCGTTCTGGCACGGCCAAAGCTGGCTCGATTAAGCCGGCCGCAGTCAAACCGGCCGCGGCCAAGCGCGCGCCCAAGCGCGCCAAGAGTTGAGGGAATCGATATGCCGAAGCGAACGCTCCAAGGCGTCGTGGTGAGCGACAAACAGAACAAGACGCTGGTAGTGCGCGTCGAGCGCCGATACACCCATCCGCTGTTCAAGAAGACGGTGCGCCATTCGAAGAAGTACTACGCGCACGACGAGAAGAACGAATTCAAGGTCGGCGACATCGTCTGGATCGAAGAGCATCGCCCGATTTCCAAGCTCAAGCGCTGGGCGGTGGTGCGGGGCGAGAAGAGGCAGGCGTCCCCATGATTCAGATGCAGACCAATCTCGATGTGGCGGACAATTCCGGCGCGCGCCGCGTCATGTGCATCAAGGTGCTTGGTGGCTCCAAGCGCAAATACGCCACCATCGGCGACGTGATTGTCGTCTCGGTGAAGGAAGCTATACCGCGCGGCCGCGTCAAAAAGGGCGACGTGATGAAGGCGGTCATCGTGCGCATTGCCAAGGACATCAAGCGTCCCGACGGCTCGATTATCCGCTTCGATCGCAATGCCGCGGTGCTGATCAACCCGCAGATGGAGCCGGTCGGCACCCGGATTTTCGGGCCGGTCCCGCGCGAGCTGCGCGCCAAGAACCACATGAAGATCATCTCGCTCGCGCCAGAGGTGCTGTGATGGCGGCAAAGATCAAGAAGGGCGATACGGTGGTCGTGATCACGGGCCGCGACAAAGGCCGCAGCGGCGAGGTGATTGAAATGCGCCGCGATGACGGCCGCGTGCTCGTTCGCGGCGTCAACATGGTCAAGCGGCACCAGCGCCAGACCGCGCAGCAGGAAGGCGGCATCATCTCCAAGGAGGCGCCGATCCATCTGTCGAATGTGGCGCTCGCCGATCCCAAGGACGGCAAGCCGACGCGCGTCGGCTTCAAATACGTCGGCAAGGGCGACGACCGCAAGAAAGTACGCTTTGCCAAGCGTTCGGGAGTTGAGATCGATGGCTGAGACCGACGACAAAGAGAATAGGCGGCCGGACAAAGCCGCGCCTCAGCCGGAGCGAGGCGCCGGCGGCGATAAGCCGGCCAAGGCGGAAAAGGCCGACAAGGCCGAGCGCGCCGAGAAGGCCGGCAAAGGCGAGAAAGGCGACAGGGCCGCCAAGGGCGACAACAAACGCGACAAGGCCGCGAAGCCGGACAAGGCCGAGGCGCCGCGCGAGCCTGAGCCGCGGGTGCCGGCGCGGCTGAAAGTGCAGTTCGACGAGGCGATCCGAGGCAAGCTCGCCGAGGAGCTTGGTCACAAGAACCGCTATCAGGTGCCGCGGCTCGACAAGATCGTCATCAATATGGGAATCGGTGAAGGCGTCGCCGACCGTAAAAAAGTCGACAGCGCGGCCGCCGACCTCGCCTTGATCGCCGGCCAGAAGGCCGTGGTCACCAAGGCCCGCAAGTCGATTGCGACCTACAAGGTGCGCACCGGCCAGGCGATCGGCTGCAAGGTGACGCTGCGCAAGGCGCGCATGTACGAGTTCCTCGACCGGCTCATCAATATCGCGTTGCCGCGGGTGCGCGATTTCCGCGGGCTTAATCCGAAGAGCTTCGACGGCCGCGGCAACTACACGCTCGGCATCAAGGAGCACATTGTGTTCCCGGAGATCGACTACGACAAAGCCGCCGATGTCTGGGGCATGGACATCACGGTCTGCACCACCGCGCGCAACGACGATGAGGCGCGCGCCCTGTTGCGGGCGTTCAATTTTCCGTTCCGGCAGTGAAGCGCTTGGCTTCAGACGCGGGACATTAAGGAGAAGCAATGGCGAAGAAGAGCTCAATCGAAAAGAACAATCGGCGCCGCCGCATGACGAAGAAATATTCCGGCCGGCGCGCGCGGCTCAAAGCGATCGCTCGCGACAAGACCAAACCGGTGGAGGAGCGCTTTGCCGCTGCGCTGAAGCTCGCGGAGTTGCCGCGCAACTCCTCGGCCACGCGCATTCGCAATCGCTGCGAGCTGACCGGCCGGCCGCGCGGCTATTATCGCAAGCATAAATTGTCGCGCATCGCGCTGCGGGAGCTTGGCTCTAAGGGGCTGATCCCCGGTCTTTTGAAGTCGAGCTGGTAAGGAGGCGCGCACGATGTCCATGAATGACCCGCTCGGCGATCTATTGTCGCGCATCCGCAACGCTCAGATGCGCAACAAATCCAAGGTCACTTCGCCGAATTCGCGCTTGCGCGAAAGCGTCCTCGGTGTGCTCAAGAACGAGGGCTATATCCGCGGTTACACGGTGGTGGAGCGCGACGGCCGCTCGGAAATCGAAATCGAACTGAAATATTTCGATGGCGAGCCGGTGATCCGCGAAATCGAGCGCGTGTCCAAGCCGGGCCGCCGCGTCTACACCTCGGTCAGGAACATGCCGCGCATCAATAACGGCCTCGGCGTCACGATCGTTTCGACCCCCAAGGGGGTGATGGCCGATCACGACGCGCGCGACGCCAATGTCGGCGGCGAAATTCTTTGCACGGTGTTCTGATGTCTCGTATCGGCAAAAGAGCCATCGCAGTGCCTTCCGGCGTGACCGCCAATGTCGAAGGCCAGACGGTGAAGATCAAAGGACCGAAAGGGGCGCTACAAGTGGCGCTGCACGACGACGTTTCGGTCAAGCTCGAAAGCGGGCAGATCAAGATCGAGCCGCGCGCCGAAACCAAGCGCGCGCGTGCGCAATGGGGCACCTCACGCACGCTGGTAAACAATCTGATCTCTGGCGTCACCAAGGGCTTCGCGCAGCGTCTTGAAATCAATGGTGTCGGCTATCGTGCTGCGGTGCAGGGCAAAAACCTGCAGATCGCGCTCGGCTACAGCCACGATGTCGTCTATCCGATCCCGGAAGGCATCACGATTGCTACGCCGCGGCCGGTCGAGATCGTCATTTCCGGAAGCGACAAACAGAAGGTCGGCCAGGTCGCCGCCGAAATTCGCGAGTACCGGCCGCCCGAGCCTTATAAGGGCAAGGGGATCAAATATGCCGATGAGCGGATCTTCCGCAAAGAAGGCAAGAAGAAGTAACGGGGCGGCGCGATGACCAAGCTCAGCGACAGGATCATGAGGCGGCAGGGCCGGGTGCGCGGGCTGTTGCGGCGCGCCGCCGGCGAGCGCAAGCGGCTCTCGGTGTACCGCTCCTCGAAGCATATTTATGCGCAGGTGATCGATGACGACCGCGGTATTACGCTCGCCTCGGCCTCTTCGATCGAAAAATCGACGCGCGAGACGCTCAAGACCGGCGCGAGCGTCGATGCGGCCAAAGCAGTCGGCAAACTGATCGCCGAACGCGCCAAGGAGAAAGGCGTCACCGACGTGGTGTTCGATCGCGGCGCCTATCTCTATCACGGCCGCGTCAAAGCGCTCGCCGAGGCCGCGCGTGAAGGCGGATTGAAGTTCTGAAGACGGAGGACGGAGATCAGATGTCAGAGATCAGAAATCACAGAGGAATTTGGTTTCCGACAAACCGACATCCGACATCTCATCTGAGAACTAGAGGTTTGAACAACATGGTGTCTCAACATGGCGCGTGAACCCCGCGAGCGAAGAAGCGAAGAGCGCGACAGCGAGTTCGTCGACAAGCTCGTGCACATCAACCGTGTCGCCAAAGTCGTGAAGGGCGGCCGCCGGTTCGGCTTTGCCGCCCTTGTGGTGGTCGGCGATCAAAAAGGCCGCGTCGGTTTCGGTCACGGCAAAGCGCGCGAGGTGCCGGAGGCGATCCGCAAGGCGACCGACGCCGCCAAGCGCGGGCTCACCCGCGTGCCGTTGCGCGAGGGCCGCACCTTGCATCATGACGTCAGCGGCCGGCATGGCGCCGGACGGGTCTATCTGCGCGCCGCCCCGCCCGGCACCGGCATCATCGCCGGCGGGCCGATGCGCGCGGTATTCGAGACGCTCGGCATGCAGGACGTGGTGGCGAAGTCGATCGGCACATCGAACCCGTACAATGTGGTGCGCGCCACTTTCGATGCGCTCAAGCGCCAGGATTCGCCGCGCTCGGTCGCCGCGCGCCGCAACATCAAGGTTTCGACATTGCAGGCGCGCCGCCGCGACGTCGATGCCGAAGCGCCTGCGGACTAGCATAGGAGCAAGCGATGAGCGCCGAAAAGCAAAGCGGCAAAACCGTCAAAGTCCGCCAAACCGGCAGCCCGTCGCGGCGGCATTTCAGTCAGCGCCAGACGCTGGTCGGGCTCAAGCTCAACAAGATCGGCCGCGTCGCCGAACTCGTCGATACGCCGCAAACACGCGGCATGATCGCCAAGGTCGCGCATCTGGTCGAAGTGGTGGAGAAGGAATAACGCCCGTCATGGCCGGGCTTGTCCCGGACATGACGATTAAAGAAGCGGAGTCTGTAATGAAGCTTCACGAACTCATGGCCTCACCCGGCTCGCGCAAGGTCCGCAAGCGGATCGGCCGCGGCATCGGTTCGGGCATGGGCAAAACCGGCGGCCGCGGCGGCAAGGGCCAGACCGCGCGTTCCGGCGTGCGCATCAAAGGTTTCGAGGGCGGCCAGATGCCGATGCATCGCCGCTTGCCGAAGCGCGGTTTCAAAAACACCATGTTCGCGCGCAAGCTCAACGAGGTGAATCTGGGCCGCATCCAGGCGGCGATCGACGCCGGCACGCTCGATCCGGCGGCCAAGATCGACGTGGCGGCGTTGGTCAAAGCCGGCATCATTCGCCGCGCCAAGGACGGCATTCGGCTCCTCGGCGCCGGCGAGATCAAGACCAAGGTCGTGTTTTCGGTTTACGGCGCCTCGAAATCCGCGATCGCCGCGGTGGAAAAGGCCGGCGGCACGGTCGAAGTGCTGGCGCCAAAGCCGCAGACAAGCGAACAAGCAGCCTGATGCCTATATAGGCCGGAACGAGAGACGGAGCATTGACCGATGGTCTCTGCAGCGGAACAACTGGCAGCCAACCTCAACTTCTCGGCGCTCGCCAAAGCCGAAGAGCTGAAGAAGCGGATTTGGTTCACGCTGGGCGCGCTCCTGGTCTATCGGCTTGGCACCTACATTCCGCTGCCCGGCATTGATCCGGCCGCCTGGGACCAGATTTTCCAATCGCAGGCCGGCGGCATTTTGGGAATGTTCAACATGTTCGCCGGTGGCGGCATTCACCGCATGGCGATCTTCGCGTTGAACATCATGCCGTACATTTCCGCGTCGATCATCATTCAGCTGATGACGACGGTTTCGCCCACTCTCGAGCAACTCAAGAAAGAGGGCGAGGCCGGGCGGAAGATGATCAATCAGTACACGCGTTACCTCACCGTCTTCCTCGCCGCGTTCCAGGCCTATGGCATTGCCATCGGCCTTGAAGGCGCCGGCGCCCGCGTGGTCAGCGATCCCGGCCTGTTCTTTCGTATCTCGACCGTGATCACGCTCACTGGCGGCACGATCTTTTTGATGTGGCTCGGCGAGCAGATCACCCAGCGCGGTATCGGCAATGGCACCTCGCTGATCATCATGTCGGGCATCGTCGCGCAATTGCCGTCGGCGATCGCCGGCACGCTCGAACTCGGCCGTCAGGGCGCGCTCTCGACCGGGCTGATCCTGATCGTGCTGGTGATGGCGGTCGCGGTGATCACCTTCATCGTGTTCGTAGAGCGGGCGCAGCGGCGGCTGTTGATCCAATATCCCAAGCGGCAGGTCGGCAACCGCATGTTCGAGGGCCAATCTTCGCACCTGCCGCTCAAGCTCAATACGTCGGGCGTCATTCCGCCGATCTTTGCCTCCTCGCTGTTGTTGCTGCCGACCACGGTCGCCAATTTCACCTCGGGGCAGGGACCCGGCTGGCTCACCACCATCACCACGCAACTCTCCCACGGACGGCCGTTATTTCTTTTGCTCTATGTCGGGATGATCGTGTTCTTCGCGTTTTTCTATACCGCGATCGTTTTCAACCCGACCGAGACCGCTGACAATCTGAAGAAGCACGGCGGCTTCATTCCCGGCATCCGGCCCGGCGAGCGCACCGCCGAATATATCGACTACGTGTTGTCGCGAATAACCGTGGTCGGCGCCGCCTATCTGGCGGTGGTTTGTCTGTTTCCGGAAATGCTGATTTCCTACGCCGCCGTGCCGTTCTATTTCGGCGGCACCTCGCTCCTGATTGTGGTGAGCGTAACCATGGACACGGTGGCGCAGGTGCAAGGCTATCTGTTGGCGCACCAATACGAAGGGCTGATCAAGCGATCGAAATTGCGGGGGCGCCGTCGATGAGATTGATCTTGCTCGGCCCGCCGGGGGCTGGCAAAGGAACACAAGCCCAGCGTCTCGCCGCCAAATACAAAATTGTTCAGCTCTCTACTGGGGACATGCTGCGCGAAGCCATCAAAAGCGCAACCCCGATCGGCCGCAAAGTCCAGGACATCATCGCCCACGGCAAGCTCGCGCCAGACGGCGTGGTCGTCGATCTTGTCGGTCAGCGCATCGCCCAGCCGGATGCGCGCAACGGCTTCATCCTCGACGGCTTCCCGCGCACCGTGCCGCAAGCCGCGGCGCTCGACCGTATCCTCAAAGGGAAGGGGCTCGCGCTTGATGCCGTGATCGAGCTGCGGGTCGACGAGGAGGCGCTCATCAAGCGGATCGAGAGCCGGATCGCGGAAATGAAGGCGCGGGGCGAGTCGCTGCGCGAGGACGATAACGCGGACGTGCTGCACACCAGGCTAAAGGCATACCGGGAACAGACCGCCCCGCTGATCGCCTATTACCTGCAGGAGGGCGTCCTGCGCACGGTCAATGGTATGGCGCCGATTTCGGAAGTTACAGCGGCGATCGACAAGGTCCTGGCCGGCTTGGCCCGAGGCGGTCACCCAGCCCACAAAAGCGAGCGGGTCAGCCATTAAAGCTGGCCTTTAGCGGGGATCGCCAGAATAGGAAAAAAATCAGCGCCCTGCGGCTGTTTGGCGGCGTCGGCGGTCGGCCGTGGCAGGGTGAGGGGCTTTCCGGGCGGTGCCAGCAGGTGGGCAGGCCGGCAAAGCAAGTTTTGTGCAAGAAATCCCCTGCCGAGGTTGACGAAAGCGTGCGGAATCCATTAATAAGCCTGAAATATCCAGTCGGAGATTGAGCAGCGATGCCGGGCCGCAAAGGCAGGCAGCCGTTGGCTTTTTACGTTTGTGGCCTTCTCCAAGGTGACATTGGAACCGATGAACAGCGGCCGCCTGCCGTGTGGCCCGGCCGCCGCAAGGAGTAACTGACTTGGCTCGCATCGCTGGCGTCAATCTGCCGACCAACAAGCGCATCGTCATCGCGCTCCAATATATCTACGGGATCGGCGGCGCTAAGGCTCACGAAATACTGGGAAAAGTCTCAATTCCCGAATCGCGCCGGGTGTCGCAGCTCACCGATCAGGAAGTGTTGCAGCTGCGCGAAGTGATCGACCGCGACTATGCCGTCGAGGGCGATCTGCGGCGCGAAGTCGCCATGAACATCAAGCGGCTGATGGATCTCGGCTGCTATCGCGGCTTGCGCCACCGGCGCGGCCTCCCGGTGCGCGGCCAGCGCACCCATACCAACGCCCGGACCCGCAAAGGCCCGGCCAAACCAATTGCCGGCAAGAAGAAATAGCGCGTGCAACAGCCACATATGACGGCAGTGGAGCAGCCGGCTCCGAGCCGCGAAAGGGTTCAGAATGGGTAAGGAAGCCACGCGCGTCCGCCGGCGCGAACGCAAGAACATCGCCTCCGGCGTCGCGCATGTGAACGCGAGCTTCAATAACACGATGATCACGATCACCGACGTGCAGGGCAATACGATCGCCTGGTCGTCGTCGGGCACGATGGGTTTCAAAGGCTCGCGCAAATCGACCCCCTATGCGGCGCAGGTCGCCGCCGAGGACGCGGCGAAAAAGGCGCAAGAGCATGGGATGCGAACCCTTGAAGTCGAGGTGGCGGGCCCGGGCTCGGGCCGGGAATCGGCGCTGCGCTCCTTGCAGGCCGCCGGTTTCACCATCACCTCAATCCGGGACGTGACCCCGATCCCTCACAATGGCTGCCGCCCGCGTAAGCGGCGGCGCGTATAGGACCTCCGGCCGATGGACGAAGTGCAACATCTGCCGCCGCTCGATCTTGAACCCAATTTTGACCCCAGGGAGCGGAATGGGGTGCGCGAGCCGAACGCGCCGCGCAACGCGATGGGTGATAACGTGACGATCCAGAAGAATTGGCAGGAACTGATCAGGCCCAATAAATTGCAGGTCAGCGCCGGCGCCGACACGCGGCGTGCGGCAACGGTCGTGGCCGAACCGCTTGAACGCGGCTTCGGCGTGACGCTGGGCAATGCGCTGCGGCGCATTTTACTTTCATCGCTGCAAGGCGCCGCCGTGCAGTCGGTGCATATCGACGGCGTGTTGCACGAGTTCTCTTCGATCGCCGGCGTGCGCGAGGATGTCACCGACATCGTGCTCAACATCAAGGACATCGCCATCAAGATGCAGGGCGACGGTCCCAAGCGCATGGTGGTGAAGAAGCAGGGTCCCGGCACGGTGACCGCCGCCGACATTCAGACCGTCGGCGACATCGTGGTGCTCAATCCCGAGCTCGTCCTGTGCACGCTCGACGAGGGCGCCGAAATCCGGATGGAGTTCACGGTCAATACCGGCAAGGGCTATGTGCCGGCCGAGCGCAATCGCCCCGAAGATGCGCCGATCGGGCTCATTCCGGTCGACAGCCTCTATTCGCCGGTGCGCAAGGTTTCCTACAAGGTCGAGAACACCCGCGAGGGCCAGATCCTCGACTACGACAAGCTGACGTTGTCGATCGAGACCAACGGCGCGGTCAGCCCCGAGGACTCGCTCGCTTATGCCGCGCGCATCCTGCAAGACCAGCTCAACGTCTTCGTCAATTTCGAGGAGCCCAAGCGCGAAACCGCGCACGAGGCCATCCCCGACCTCGCCTTCAATCCGGCCTTCCTCAAAAAGGTCGACGAGCTCGAACTCTCGGTGCGCTCGGCCAACTGCCTGAAGAACGACAATATCGTCTATATCGGCGATCTCGTTCAGAAGACCGAAGCGGAGATGCTGCGCACGCCGAATTTCGGCCGGAAGTCACTCAACGAGATCAAGGAAGTGCTGGTGCAGATGGGCCTGCATCTCGGCATGGAAGTGCCGGGCTGGCCGCCCGAGAATATCGAGGAGCTGGCCAAGCGCTTCGAGGATCACTATTGACAGGAATCTGGTGTCAGGAATCGGGGATCGGGCTTGTTCTGATACCTGATAACTGATGCCTGATACCTGGCTCCGGAGGGGCCATGCGTCACGCCAAGACCCACCGCAAGTTCAACCGCCGCTCGGATCATCGCCGCGCCATGCTGGCGAATCTCGCTGCTTCGCTCATCAAGCACGAGCAGATTGTCACGACGCTGCCGAAGGCGAAAGACCTGCGTCCGGTGGTGGAAAAGCTTGTCACGCTGGGCAAGCGCGGCGGGCTGCATGCGCGCCGGCAGGCGATCGCGCAAATGCGCGACATCGCCATGGTGAAGAAACTGTTCGAGGTGATCGGCCCCCGCTACAGGGACCGCAACGGCGGCTATACGCGGGTGCTCAAGGCCGGTTTCCGTTACGGCGATTCCGCGCCGGTTGCGGTGATCGAATTTGTCGATCGTGACGTCGACGCCAAGGGGCTCGACTCCGGCCCGGTGCAGGAGCGCGTCGAGGCGGAAGCACCCGCGCCGGCCTGAACCTGACGAAATGATCAGCGGCGTCGCCGCCCTGCTGCGGCCTCGGTCGGGCGCCAATATATGGGCGCATCGAATCGAGGTGTTCATGCCGCGCCTTGCACTTTTCATCGCCGCTGCGCTTGGCCTGCTGTCGGCTGCAATGCCCGATGCGCTCGCTCAAGGGCGGCAGGTCCCGGCTTCGGCCGGCCAGCTCGAACTGTCGTTTGCGCCAGTCGTCAAACGCGTCGCGCCCGCGGTGGTCAATGTCTACGCGGCGCGCATCGTCGCCAACAACAATCCGTTCCTGACCGATCCGTTCTTCCGGCAATTCTTCGGCGCGGTGCCGCGCGAGCAGGTCGAGCGCTCGCTCGGCTCGGGCGTGATCGTCGATCCGGCCGGGCTTGTGGTCACCAACTATCATGTCATCGACGGCGCCAGTCAGGTCAAAGTGGCACTCGCCGACAAGCGCGAGTTCGAAGCCGATATCGTGCTGAAAGATCAGCGCAGCGATCTCGCCGTGCTGCGCATCAAGGGCGCCAAGGAGCGGTTTGCGACGCTGGAATTCGCCGATTCCGACGAGTTGCAGGTTGGCGACGTGGTGCTGGCGATCGGCGATCCGTTCGGCGTCGGCCAGACTGTGACGCACGGCATCGTGTCGGCGGTGGCGCGCACCCAGGTTGGCATCAGCGATTATCAGTTCTTCATCCAGACCGACGCCGCCATCAATCCCGGCAATTCCGGCGGCCCACTGGTCGATATGGCCGGCCGATTGGTCGGTATCAATTCGGCGATCTATTCGCGCTCGGGCGGCTCGCAAGGCATCGGCTTTGCTATTCCGGCTAACATGGTGCGCGTCGTCGTGGCCTCGGCCGAGGGCGGCAGCGGCGCGGTTAAACGGCCGTGGCTCGGCGCCAAGCTCCAGAACGTGACAGCCGACATCGCCGACAGCATGGGCCTGCAGCGGCCGAGCGGCGCGCTGGTGGCGAGCGTCGTCCCCGCCGGTCCCGCGGCCAAGGCCGGGCTGAAAGCTGGCGACCTCATCGTCAGCATCGATGGCGCCAGCGTCGATGACCCGAACGCATTCGGCTATCGCTTCGCCACCAAGCCGCTGGGCGGCAGCGCGCAGCTCGGGATCCTCCGCCAGGGCCGCTCCATGACGCTGCCGATCGCGCTGCAAAGTCTCCCCGACACCCCGCGCCAGGAAGTGCAGATCAAAGCCCGCTCGCCGTTCATGGGCGCGACCGTGGCTAACCTGTCGCCGGCCTTGGCCGATGAACTGCGCCTCGACGCGCAGGCCGAGGGGGTCGTCATTACCGAGGTGGCCGACGGCTCAACCGCGCAATCGATCGGCTTTCAAAAAGGCGACGTGGTGGTCTCGGTCAATAACGAGAAGATCAACAAGCCCGCCGATCTGGAGCGCATCACTACCGCCGGCGGCCGGCAATGGCGGATCACCATCCAGCGCGCCGGCCAGCAGATATCGGTCGTGTTCAGTGGGTGATTTTCAGACCTCTCCCCGCGTGCGGGTGGAGGTGGAGTGAGCCAACGGGTCCGGCCCGACCCGCCTTCGCTCGATCGGCGAGCTACGGCGGGTATGAGTCCGCCGAAGCGCGGAGCGCGAAGGCGGAAGTGGCGGGCCCGATGACAAGCTCCACGAACGAGGGTGAGGGGGCCTTGCCAGTATTCTGGCGTGGCGGCGGTCCCCCTCACCCCACCCTCTCCCCGCAAGCGGGGAGAGGGAGTAGGAAGGCTCATGAGTTCGAAGCCCAAATCCAAGACGCCTAATCTCTTCGCCGCCGCGGGGCTTGATCGCATGGCGCCGCGGCCGCTGGCCGACAAGCTGCGGCCCGACAAACTGTCCGAAGTCGTCGGCCAGGATCATCTGCTCGGGCCCGACGGCGCGCTGACCCGCATGCTCGAGACGCGCTCGCTCGGCTCGCTGATTTTCTGGGGTCCGCCCGGCACCGGCAAGACCACGGTGGCGCGGCTTCTCGCGTACGCAACCGAACTCTATTTCGAACAGATTTCGGCGATTTTTTCCGGCGTTGCGGACTTGAAGAAAGTGTTCGACGCGGCGCGGCTGCGCCGCGAAACCGGGCAGGGCACCCTGTTATTCGTCGACGAAATTCACCGCTTCAATCGCGCGCAGCAGGATTCGTTTCTGCCGGTGATGGAGGACGGCACTATCGTGCTCATTGGCGCCACCACCGAAAATCCGTCCTTTGAATTGATTGCGCCGCTCTTGTCGCGCGCGCGTGTACTTGTTTTCAAGCCGCTCGATGCCGCGGCGATCGAGCAGCTCTTGACGCGCGCCGAGACGATCGAGGGCAAAAAACTGCCGCTCGATGGCGACGCGCGCGCTTCGCTCATCCGCATGGCCGACGGCGACGGCCGCGCCGCGCTCACGCTCGCCGAAGAAGTTTGGCGCGCCGCGCGCGGATCGGAGACTTTCGACGCCGCGGCGCTGCAGGACATTGTGCAGCGCCGCGCGCCGATCTACGACAAGTCGCAGGACGGTCATTACAACCTCATCAGCGCGCTGCATAAATCGGTGCGCGGCTCCGACCCGGACGCCGCGCTCTATTATCTCTGCCGCATGCTCGACGCCGGCGAAGATCCGCTTTACCTCGCGCGCCGCATTGTGCGCATGGCGGTCGAGGACGTCGGGCTGGCCGACCCGCAGGCGCTCGTCGTCGCCAATGCCGCCAAGGAGGCTTACGATTTTCTCGGTAGCCCCGAGGGCGAACTCGCGATCGCGCAGGCGGTGATCTATGTCGCGACCGCGCCGAAGTCGAACGCCGCCTATGCCGCTTTCGGCGAGGCGATGCGCACGGCAAAAGAAGCCGGCTCGCTGTTGCCGCCCAAGCACATCCTCAACGCGCCGACCAGGCTGATGCAACAGGAAGGCTACGGCGCCGGCTACGACTACGATCACGACGCGCCCCACGCGTTCTCCGGGCAGGATTATTTCCCGGAAGCGCTCGGCCGCCGCCAATTCTACGATCCGCCGGAGCGCGGCTTCGAGCGCGAGATCAGAAAGCGTCTCGAATACTGGGCCAAGCTGCGCAAAGAGCGGGGCGGATCGTGAGAGGTAGCCGCGGACCGCGTCAGCCCGGCGGCGGCAAGCAGGTCGCCGGCCCGCGGCATTCTTTCCCTCCCCCCGCGCGCAAAGCGCGTGGCGGGGAGGGTCGGCGAGCAAAGCGAGCCGGGGTGGGGGGCGCGTTCGCGAGGCAGCTGCCCCCCACCCCTGACCCCTCCCCACCACTCCGCTCCGCTGCGCGGGGGGAGGGGAACGAGCACCATGGCGTGCAAAATGTCTCTGTGACCGCCGACGAATCCGGCATGCGCGTCGACCGCTTTTTGCAAGCACGCATTCCCGATCTGAGCTTCGCCCGCATTCAGCGCGCCATCCGCAAAGGCGAGGTGCGCGTCGACGGCAAACGCGTCGATGCCAATGACCGGCTTGAACCGGGGCAGATCGTCCGCATCCCGCCGCTGCGGGTCGCGCCGGCGCCGCGCGCACCTGGCGACGAAGCTGCCGACAAGACCCGGGAATTCCTCAAATCGATCACGCTCTACGAAGACGCCGATGTGCTGGTGCTCAATAAACCGATAGGCCTTGCGGTGCAGGGCGGCTCCGGCACCACGCGGCATATCGACGGCATGCTCGAGGTCATGCGGGACGCGCACGGGCAGCGCCCGCGTCTGGTGCATCGCCTCGACAAGGACACCGCCGGCTGTCTTCTGGTCGCCAAGACGCGATTCGCCGCGGCGGCACTCGCCAAATCGTTCCGCTCGCGTTCGGCGCGGAAGATCTACTGGGCGCTGGCCGCTGGCGTACCGAAACCGCGCCAGGGCCGCATCTCCACCTTTCTCGCCAAGGAACAGCGCGAAGAGGAATCGATGATGCGCATTGCCCGCCACGGCGAAGAGGGCGCCAGCCACGCCGTCACTTATTACGCGGTCGTCGATACCGCCGGACCGTCGCTCGCCTGGCTGTCGCTCAAGCCGGTGACCGGGCGCACCCATCAATTGCGTGCGCACATGGCGCATATCGGTCATCCGATCGTCGGCGACGCCAAATATTTCTCGCGCGAGAATTGGCAATTGCCCGGCGGCATGCAGAACCGGCTGCATCTTCTGGCGCGCCGCATCGCCGTGCCGCATCCGCGGGCCGGCGTGATCGACGTCACCGCGCCATTGCCGCAGCACATGCAGCAGTCATGGAATCTGCTGGGGCTCGACGCCAGGCGCTACGATCCGATCGAGGAGGCGCCGGCAGACTGAGACAGATCAGGAACATCAGTCTCATTCCGTGGTTTATTAGCTTGGCGGGCTGTGCCGCGTGGCAGAGGGCAAGCAGCAGGTTATGGCTATTCGCGTTCATCATATCTGCGCTGCAGCAATCCTGTGCGCGCTGATGCCCAAGGCGGCAGCGGCGCAGGGTTATCCCGGCTATCCGAATTCCATCATGACGCCCGAACGCGGCTCCGGGATTCATCAGCGCGCGGGCGGGCACCGCGGCACTGGCGCAACCGAAACAGTGCCCACAATGGCGGCCGCGACGGAGCTGCATCGCCCGAGCCTCCTGGGCCGCGAAAAATTCGTTGCCAAGCTGCACCGGCGAGGCCTTTACGCTGCGCGCGGCTCGTCAGGCTCTGTGCTGCCGACGCCGTTGCCGCGCACGCAACTCATTCCGCCGGAGGGCGGCGGCGCACTGACGCTGGCGCCGCTGCAGCAGGAGCAGGGCCCAACCCGGATTCCCGGCACCGCGCAAATCGTTCCCAACCTGCCGCATGGAGCGGAGACGTTTCAGGACCGCGCCTCGCGCTGCACGTCCCAGTCCGGGCTTTACAGCGTGCCGGGAAATCTGCGCAATCAGTATATGGGCGCGTGCGTGCAGTGAGCGCGCGGCGCGTTGGCTCAGTCGTCATGCCCGGCCTCGTGCCGGGCATCCCGTTAATTTTGACGACGCTTCGATTTTGGAATCGGGATGGCCGGGACAAGCCCGGCCATGACGACTGGCCGATTAGCGCAGACTGGCGTTGATCTTGTTGAGCGCGGCCGAGCCGGGGCACAGCTCCTTCTCGCCAAGCGCATTGAGCGGCGCTTCGACGGTATTCAAATGACCGTGCAGAGCGGAAGCGTCCTCTTCGACATAGAGCAAGCCGGTCACGATCTGGCCTTGCGAAGCATGGTGGGCGATGAAATTCATCGCCGCCAGCCGGTCATGCACGTCGTATTCGGCGTTGAGCTTGCGCAGCGCCAGCGTCGTGCCGTCATGCTGTTCGACCATTTCCACCGTGCCTGGCGCGTAGTCCACATGGATCGGCGCGCGGCCGGTCATGAAATCGAGAAAATTGACGGCCTCGTTGTGCTCGCGCACATAGTCGAAGCTCTTGGTCGAGCCGGCGTGATTGTTGAAGGCGACGCACGGCGAAATCACGTCGACGAAAGCGGCGCCGCGGTGCTCGATCGCCGCCTTGATGATCGGAACGAGCTGTTTCTTGTCGCCCGAGAACGATCGCGCCACGAAGCTCGCGCCGAGCTGCAAGGCGATGCCGACCATGTCGATGGCGCTGTCGGTATTGGTGACGCCGCGCTTGGACTTCGAGCCGCGATCTGCGGTGGCCGAGAATTGGCCCTTGGTCAGCCCATAAACGCCGTTGTTTTCAACGATATAGACCATGTTGACGCCGCGGCGCATGGCATGCGCGAACTGGCCGAGTCCGATCGAAGCGGAATCGCCGTCGCCAGAGACGCCGAGATAGATGAGGTCGCGATTGGCCAGATTGGCGCCGGTCAGCACCGACGGCATGCGGCCGTGGACCGAATTGAAGCCGTGCGAATTGCCGAGGAAATAATCCGGCGTCTTCGACGAGCAGCCGATGCCGGAAATCTTGGCGACGCGGTGCGGCTCGATCGAGAGCTCGAAGCAGGCCTCGATGATCGAAGCGGTAATGGAGTCGTGGCCGCAGCCGGCGCACAACGTTGAGATCTTGCCCTCGTAATCGCGGTGCGTGTAGCCGAGCTTGTTCTTCGGCAGTTCGGGATGATGGAATTTCGGCTTGACGACGTAGGTCATGAGACGACTTTCCGCAGCGGCGTGATTTTCAAGGCATCGAGGTGCTCGCCGATGGCGCGGGCGATAAACCGCGCTGTGATCGGCGTGCCGTCGTAGTGCAGGATCGGCACCAGCCGCACCGGATCGATGCCGCTTTCATTGACGATCAGCGAGCGCAACTGCGCATCCCGGTTCTGCTCGACCACGAAGATGAAGTCGTGCTCGGCGATGAAGCTTATGACGCTGGAATGGAACGGGAAAGCCCGCACGCGCAGCCGGTCGAGATGTTGTCCGTTGGCTTCGAGCACCTGGATCGCCTCGTCCATGGCCGGCGAGGTCGAGCCGAAATAAATCACGCCGTATTTGGTCGGCTTCTCGGAATTGGCTTGGATCGGTCGTGGCACCAGGTCCTTAGCGGTTTCGAATTTACGCAACAGCCGCTGCATATTGTCGGCGTAAGCGGGGCCTTCCTCGGTGTAGCGCGCGTAGCGGTCGCGCGATGTGCCGCGGGTGAAGAACGAGCCCTTGGTCGAATGGGTGCCCGGATAGGTGCGATACGGAATGCCGTCGCCGTCGACATCGAGATAGCGGCCGAAATCCTTGCCGGCTTCCAGCGCCGCCGCCGTCATCACCTTGCCGCGGTCGTATTTGCGGCTGTCGTCCCAGGCGAGCGGGCGGGACAGCCGGTGGTTCATCCCGATGTCGAGATCCATCATCACGAAGACCGGCGTTTGCAGGCGATCGGCGAGATCGAACGCGATGGCGCCGAACTCGAAGGTCTCCGCCGGATCTTCGGGGAACAACAGCACGTGCTTGGTGTCGCCGTGCGAGGCGTAGGCGCAGGAGATAATGTCGGTCTGCTGCGTGCGGGTCGGCATGCCGGTCGACGGCCCGGCGCGCTGCACGTCGAACACCACCGCCGGTATCTCGGCGAAATAGGCAAGGCCGAGGAATTCCTGCATCAGCGAAATTCCCGGGCCGGACGTGGCGGTAAAGGCGCGCGCGCCGTTCCAGGCGGCGCCGATGACGATGCCGATCGAAGCGAGTTCGTCCTCGGCCTGGACGATGGCGAACTTGTTCTGCTTGCTTGCGGTATCGACCCGCAGCCGGTTGCAATGGCGGGTGAAGGCTTCGGCGAGCGACGAGGACGGCGTGATCGGATACCAGGCGCACACCGTGGCGCCGCCATAAACCGCGCCGAGCGCGGCGGCAGAATTGCCTTCGATGAAGATGCGGTCGCCGACTGCGTTGGCGCGCTGCAAGCGCAGCCCGATCGGATGCTCCATATTCATCATGACCCAATCGCGGCCGAGATGGAGCGCGTGCTTGTTGGCGTCGAACAGCCTTTCCTTGCCTTTGTACTGCTCGGCGATGAGTTTTTCGATTTCGCCGACATCCATGTCGAGAAGCGCGGACAGCGCGCCGACATAAATGATGTTCTTGAACAATTGGCGCTGGCGCGGATCGGTATATTCGCGGTTGCAGATCGCGGTCAGCGGCACGCCGATCACCGTGATGTCGTCGCGGAATTTCGACTTCGGCATCGGCTTGGTTGAATCGTAGAGCAGATAGCCGCCCGGCTCGACGCCGGCGACGTCCTTGTCCCAAGTCTGCGGATTCATCGCCACCATCAGGTCGGTGCCGCCGCGGGCGCCGAGATAGCCGGCCTGCGAAATGCGCACTTCGTACCAGGTCGGCAGGCCCTGGATGTTGGACGGAAAGATATTGCGCGGCGCCACCGGCACGCCCATGCGCAGAACCGCGCGCGCAAACAGCTCGTTGGCGCTGGCGGAGCCGGAGCCGTTGACGTTGGCGAACCGGACGACGAAGTCGTTTACGCTTTGAATTGGCATGCTTGTTCTGCGTGAGTCATGTCGATCAGATACTTCTGCATGTCCCAGGCGCCGGTGGGACAGCGCTCCGCGCACAAACCGCAGTGCAGGCAGACATCCTCGTCCTTCGCCATGATGCGGCCGGTTTTCAGGCTATTGCCGATATAGAGATCCTGGCTGAGATTCTTCGCCGGCGCCTGCAGCCGCTGCCGCAGCTCGGCTTCCTCGCCGTTCTCGGTGAAAGTGATACAATCCATCGGGCAGATATCGACGCAAGCATCGCATTCGATGCAGAGCTGGCCGGTGAACACCGTCTGCACGTCGCAATTGAGACACCGCTCCGCTTCCTTGAGCGCCAGCTCAAGGTCATAGCCGAGTTCGACTTCGGCCTTGATGTCGCGCAGCGAGATCGCCTTGTCGCGATGCGGCACCCGATAGCGCTTATCGAGCGCGATCTCGTTGTCGTAGCTCCATTCGTGGATGCCCATCTTCTGGCTGGTCACCCCGACCTGCGGGGCCGGGCGCACAGTGATGTCCTCGCCACGGCACAGCCGATCGATCGAGATTGCGGCCTCGTGGCCATGCGCGACCGCCCAGATGATGTTCTTCGGACCGAACGCCGAGTCGCCGCCGAAGAAGACTTTCGGATGGGTCGAGGCCATTGTCTTGGCATCGACCTTGGGCATGTCCCATTTGTCGAATTCGATGCCGCAATCGCGCTCGATCCAGGGGAAGGCGTTTTCCTGCCCAACCGCGACCAGGACATCATCGCAAGGAAAATGCTGGTCCGGTTCTCCGGTCGGGACGAGCTCGCGACGGCCCTTGGCATCGCGCACCGCCTTGACCTTCTCGAAGGTGATGCCGGTCAGCTTGCCGTTGTCATGGGTGAATTCCTTCGGCACCAGATAATTGAAGATCGGAATGTCTTCATGCATGGCGTCCTCCTTCTCCCAAGGGGACGCTTTCATCTCTTCGAAACCGGAGCGCACGATCACCTTGACGTCTTCGCCGCCGAGTCTGCGCGAGGAGCGACAGCAGTCCATCGCGGTATTGCCGCCGCCAAGCACGATCACGCGCTTGCCGATGCTGTCGATATGGCCGAACGAGACGCTGGAGAGCCAGTCGATGCCGATATGGATGTTTTTGGCGGCTTCCTTGCGGCCCGGCATGTCGAGATCGCGGCCGCGTGGCGCGCCACAGCCGACAAAGACCGCATCATAATTCTCAGCCAGCAACGCTTTGAGGCTGTCGATGCGCTTGCCGCCGACGAATTCGATGCCGAGGTCGAGAATGTATTGGCATTCCTCGTCGAGCACTGTTTCCGGCAGGCGAAATTTCGGAATCTGGGTGCGCATCATGCCACCGGACTGCGGATCCTGGTCGAAAATGATGCAGTGGTAGCCCATCGGCGCGAGATCGCGCGCTACGGTGAGCGAGGCCGGGCCGCCGCCGATGAGCGCAATGCGCTTGCCGTTTTTTTGTGCCGCCGGCTTCGGCAACCGGGCCCGGATATCGTCCTTGAAATCGGCAGCGACGCGCTTGAGCCGGCATATCGCCACCGGCTCTTTCTCCACCCGGCCGCGTCGGCAGGCGGGTTCGCAGGGGCGGTCGCAGGTGCGCCCGAGGATCCCCGGGAACACGTTGGACTCCCAGTTGATCATATAGGCGTCGCTGTAACGCCCGGCGGCGATCAGGCGGATATATTCGGGCACGGGGGTGTGCGCTGGACAAGCCCACTGGCAGTCCACCACCTTGTGGAAGTAGTCCGGGACCGAAATGTCAGTGGGCTTCATTAATTCCTCTTGCACGCAGCTTCCGCTCTTGGCTGGCGGTACGCACGCCGCTGCGTGACTGTTCTTCCACTCTTCCCCTTGGTCGTCCCTTTGGGCGGTCCGGTCGCCGAATCCGGCGCGGATACTAGTCGAGAGGGGTGCGGATTTCCATGGTTTGTACTTGGTATAACAAGGTTTTGTGGCCACTGGTCCTTAACAAAAGCGCGATTGGCGGCGCGCTTGGTCAGGCGGCGGACAGCTGGTCGGCGCGAGAGCCCTGCGGCTTGTATACGGCCGATTTTTGACCAAGTAAGTCTTTGAAAAAGCGGGTAAATCTCGACACATGCGGGAACTCTTGGAAGGTCATCAAACCGACGGTCCGGTCGAGGCGGCGCGGCGCGCGGTGCGGCCGGCACTGCGGCGTCGATTCTACAAGGCGGTGACAATTGCCGCAGGTGAACCCGGCCAAAGCGCCCGAGGGGACCAAGCGGCCCAAAGAGACCACGCGGTCCGCCTCGACGGCAAACCCGTTCGCACGCCGGGCCGCCGCGCACTCGCCGCGCCGACGGCAGAACTCGCCCGCGCGCTCGCCGACGAATGGGCGGCGCAAGGCGAATATATCGAGCCGGCCAAGATGCCGCTGACACGGCTTGCCAATACCATCATCGACGGCGTCGGCACGGCGCAGGACCAGGTCGCCGCGGAAATCCGGAAATATCTCGCTTCTGATCTCGTATTCTACCGCGCCGAGAGCCCGGCGCCGCTGCGCGCCCGCCAGGCGGCGCATTGGGATCCGCTTCTGTCCTGGGCGCGCCAGGTGCTCGGCGCCGATTTCAAGCTTGCCGCCGGCGTCGTTCATGTCGACCAGCCCGCGGCGGCGCTGGATCGGGCCGGCGCCGCGCTGCCGCACGATCCGTGGCGGCTCGGTGCGCTGCATGCGGCAACGACGCTCACGGGTTCGGTTTTGATCGCGCTGGCGCTGATGCATGGCGCGGTCACGCCCGAGGCCGCATGGCAGGCGGCGCATGTCGACGAGGACTGGAACATGGAGCAGTGGGGGAGCGACGAGATCGCGCTTAAGCGGCGCGGCTTCGGTTTCGCCGAATTCCAAGCCGCGGCGCTGGTGCTGCAGACGCTCAACGCGCTGCCCGCGAACCTGTGATCCCGTCACCCTGAGGTGGCCGCCAACGGGTCCGGCCCGAAGTGGCCGGCCCGATGACAAGCTCCGCGGCCCTCAAAGGGCGCATGCCAAGTCGGCTGTTGCCGACTTGGACAATTATGATCCGAAATCGGAAGACCGATTTCGGTTGCCGTTCATCCTTCGAGGCTCGTCGCTTCGCGACGAGCATCTCAGGATGACGGGAACGTACGTTGCGCAATCATTCGCCGACCCTCCCCACCGCAAGCGGGGGGAGGGAAAGGAAGTCGCAGCGTCAGAGTCAGAATCACTGCGCTTTCGCCGGCAGGAAAGCCGACGATGATATGAACCGGGCGGGTGGGATAATCGAGCGCAGCTGCGCTCCAAATGAGTGCGCTCCAACTCAGGATCGGTAACGCGCCGCCGCAGGCAACAAAACGCAGGAATGTTTTGCGGCTGAGCTTCATGATGGAGCAAGGCTACACCGATCCCCTGGTAACGTGTAGAGATGCGGCGCGGAAGGCGCCGGGTCTTATCTTTGGTCCTTGCCAGCGCAAAAGGGCGGCTCATGAAGATCTCGATTCTCGATGATTATTTTGACACGCTACGCACGCTTCCTTGTTTTCAGATACTAAAAGGACACGATGTTGTTATCTGGAACGATCATGTCCAGGACACTGACGCGCTGGCTGCCCGCTTGCAGGACACCGAATGCCTGGTGCTCATTCGCGAGCGCACGAAAATTCAGGCAGCTCTGCTCGAGCGCCTGACCAAGCTTAAGCTCATCAGCCAGCGCAGCGTCTATCCACATATCGACATTGAAGCCTGCACGCGCCGTGGCGTTGTCGTATCGTCCAGCCAGCACGCCGGCATTCCTTGCTACGCCGCCGCCGAGCTGACCTGGGTGCTCATTCTCGCGTCGGCGCGTCAACTGCCGCAGCAGATGGCGGCACTGAAAGCCGGCAAGTGGCAGATCGGCGTCGGCACAACGTTACGCGATAAGACGCTCGGCATCTTTGGCTATGGCCGCATCGGCGCGACGGTCGCGGGCTATGGCAAAGCATTTGGCATGAAGGTGTTGGTGTGGGCGCGCGATGAGTCGCTGGCGCGCGCGCGTGCGGACGGCTACGCGACTGCCCGCAGCAAGGCGGAGTTTTTCGAAGCGTGCGACATCGTCACGCTGCACATGCGGCTCGTTCCGGCGACGCGGCACATTGTCAAAGCCGAGGATTTGGCGCGGATGAAACCAGACTCCATACTGGTCAATACCAGCCGCGCGCCGCTGATCGAGCCCGGAGCCCTGGTGGCGGCGCTGCGCGCCGGCCGGCCGGGCTATGCCGCCGTGGATGTCTTCGAAGACGAGCCGGTGCGCGATCCGGATTTGCCGCTGTTGCGCTTCGACAAAGTCGTCGCGACACCGCACATCGGCTATGTGACGCGCGAGGAATACGAAACGCAATTCATCGACATCTTTGGCCAGATTGTTGCATTCGCGGCCGGGCGGCCGATCAATGTCGTCAATCCCGAAGTTCTGAAAAAAGCAGTAGAACGCAGCTGACAGCGGCCGCATCAGCGCTCGTGGCCGCGAGTTTTGCGGCGCCAAGCTCGCGGTGCCTTATGTCACACACTTTGTGATTGCCATCATGCTAAGCTGAGGCCGTTCAAGCGTCTGGAGCCTGGGGGCGGTGGATGCTGCGACGCGAATTTATCGGAATTTTGGGCGCTACCGCGCTTTGCCCGCTGGCCGCACGCGCCCAACAACCCGCCAAGCCGGTGGTCGGATTCCTTTATGTCGGTAAGGCCGACGTGGACGCCTACCTCGGGGCTGCATTTCGAAGCGGGCTCAGCGAAACCGGTTACACCGACGGCCAGAACGTCACGGTCGAATACCAGTGGGCCGGAGGTGATATTGACCGACTGGCGAGTCTCGCGGCCGAGCTTGTTCACCGACAGGTCACCGTCATCGCGGCGTGCAGTACACCGGCGGCGCTTGCGGCCAAAGCCACCGGGACCACGATTCCAATCGTGTTTGAAACCGCAGGTGACCCAATCAAACTTGGTTTGGTGAAAAGCCTGAACCATCCGGGCGACAACGTCACCGGGGTAACCCAATTAAGCTCTGAGTTGATTTCGAAGCGGCTGGGCCTGCTCCATGAATTAATACCCGCGGGCAAGGTGGTGGGTTTGCTGGTCGATCAGGCGGATCCGAGGGCCGAGGCGCAAGTCGCAGACATGAACGAAGCGGCGCGTGGTCTTGGCCTGCAAATGGCGATTATCCCTATCCGCAATGAAGATGAAATTGATAAAGCGTTTGCGAATATATCCCAGGTCGGAGCGCGCGGCCTGTTGGTGGGTACCGGGGAGTTCTTGCGCCGGCGGGCCGAACAAATTGTCAGATTGGCTGCGCAGCAGAATTTACCCGCGATCTACCAGTATCGCGAGTTTGCCAAGGTGGGCGGCTTGATCAGCTACGGCACGAGCTTGGTCGATTCCTACCGCCAAGCTGGCGTATACACCGGACGAGTCCTCAAGGGAGAAAAGCCCGGCGAAATCCCCGTGCTGCAAGCAGCCAAATTTGATCTGGTCATCAATCTCAAGACAGCAAAAGCGCTCAGTCTGACTATTCCCCCGGGCGTGTTGGCGATCGCCGACGAGGTGATCGAATAAGAAGGCGGCGTGCGGCATCCGCGAGTTCACTTCGCCATGAGATGCGAAGGCGTGCGGCTGCCGTTGCCGGCATGTTGCGCATTGGCCGGCGACGCGTAGTTGGCAATGATGTCGCGCAGCCAGTCCATTTTCCGGATGGTCACGTCGGTCTGTCCGGACGGAATCACGATGCCGGTTTGCGCGAACGCCGCGAGGATCGCCATCGCCAGCTCGGTGCGAACGCTGCCGGTTTTGGCGATATCGGCAATGAACGCGTAAAGCGTAAAATTCACGCTTGCGGGAGCGAATTCGTCGAGCGTGACGGCCGGGTCCGGTGTTTTGAGCACGTCCGGATTGTCCGCTGCCACTTTGAGCAGGACGGCTTGGACCTGGCGCGGATCACTGCCATAGGCGACGCCGATCGGAATTGCGATGCGCCGGATATTGTTGCGGAACGTCCAGTTCTTCACCTTCTCCGAAACGAAATAGGAATTCGGGATAAGAACATGCGCGCGGTCGAACGTTTCCAGTTCGGTCGAGCGCACGCTGATCTTGCGCACATAGCCTTCCTCGCCGCCGACGACCACCAGGTCGCCGACTCTGATCGGACGTTCGGCGAGCAAAATGAGGCCGGAGACGAAATTGTTGACGAGATTCTGCAGGCCGAAACCGATGCCGACGGACAGCGCGCCGGCGATGATCGCAATGTTGGACAGGCTGAATCCGGCATAAGAGAACGCCGTCAGTGCGGCGATGACAATGCCGACATAGCCAATCCCGGTACGGATCGAGTTTCGCACCCCGCCGGAAATACCGGCCGGCAGCAGCACGCGCGCGTCAAGCCAGCCTTGAAACAGTCGAGCCGCCGCGTAGCCGACCCCGAACACCAGTACGGAAGCCAGCAGCGCGCCGAAAGTGACCTCGGTGCTGCCGATGCGCAGACCGAAAAACAGCTGCCAATACCATTCGCGAATGTCCGGCCCGGTGTATCCCCATTGCAGCATGATCAGCGGCACCGAGAGCACCAGCACCGCGAATTTCAAGAACAGGCTCATCGGCAGAGCGAACTGTTCGCGCCGCGTCCGCTCCAGTGCGGCGCTGCGCTTGAGCCATCCGCCGACAATCGTGCCGTCGTCGCTCAAGCCTTGCGCGAAACCGTCCACCCACAGCAGCAAAAGATAGATGAGGGCGAGGATCGATCCAGTGACGACCAGTTGCTGCGCCAGAAAGCGCGCCAGCGGCAGATAGCCGGCGACCGCGCAGACGACAATCGCGCCGACTATGGCCCAGACAATCGTGCGGATAAGTTTGAACAGTCGCGGCGGCGCGGAGGTGCTCGCCGTAGCAAGAGGAGTGCGCAGAAGCGCAACGACAAGGCCGGCCATGAGCAGGCTGGAAGGAAGCGCGATTGCGATGGTCAGCGCAAACGGAGCTTGAATAAGCCGGGTGGCAACATAAAGAAACGTAGTCAGGCTATAAACGACAGCGAGCAGCGTGACGAGGCTGCGCAAGCGCGCCGCTGCCGCGTCCGAGGTCGGAACGAGCCGCCAGTGCGGCGCTCGCGGCGAAAATACCGCGCTGGCGAGCGCCCAAACCGTGAAGACGATTATGAGCGACTGCGCCGTGACGTAGAACAGCCAGTCGATGCGCTCCGGCAGGTTTTGCGTGCTGGCAATCATGCCGTACAGGAAGGCGACCGGTATGACGACCGGAACGGCGCGGAAAACCACAACTGCGGCCGCCGCCGAAGCGCGATGCCAGAATGGCGGCGGTTTGGCGGTGTCTTCCCAGCGCCGCGTTCGGCGAACGCCTCGCCAGCATGCGGCGCCGAGCAGCAATGACAGCAGCAATGCTTCGCCGGCGATGTATCCAACTTCGCGCCGATCCGAAACGTTCCGCCACCAATCCGCGACCAAGTCGCGGATTTTGCGCGCCGCCGCTGGCACATGGTCCGGCAGGTTTGCCCAAGTCTCATAGGCGTAAACGCCGGGTATCGGTTGAAACAGGATGGAAGAAAAATTCTTGCGGCGGATATCCTGAATCGCGTTCAGCAGATTCTCGATCCGCAGATTGGTCGAATTGACCGCGGTTTGCCCTCCGGACAGAAGACTTGAATGATAATTTAGTTCGGCGCGGGCCAGCGCGGTTTGCTCCGGCTCGGCAGGCTGACCCGCGGCCGGAGCGGGACCAAACAGATCTATCTGCGCTTTATCGGCCTGGAGCCGCGGCTGCAGCTTGTTCGACAGATCCGCAACGTCCGAACGCGCACGCTGCAGGCGATCGCGAAACTCATTGAGCTCCGAATAGCGTAAGCGCGGGCGGCCGAGTTCTTTCTCCAGCAGATCCAATTGCCGCTGCCAGTCGGCAATCGTGGCCTGCAAATCGATTCCCAGTTCTTGGTTTACGCGTTTGGTCACTTCCGCCGCATTGATCCGCGAGTCGGGCGTCTGTGCCGCGGGCTTGCCGTCGCTGGAAATCGTTGCGCGGGTCTTGTCCTGCGAAGGTGCCGGCGCAGCGCTCTGCGCGAGCGCGAAAGGCGCGCTGGCCAGCAAGGTCAGCGCGACGGCGGTTAGAGCGAGGGAATACGCCGCCCGCGTCATGTGCCGCAATAAATTTGTCATCAACTTCCCTCGTGAACATCCATCTCAGCTCGAAGCGCCGTGTAGAGGCGGATCGCGGGCAGAATGTGGCGGGTCAATTGAAAAGAATTGGTTTCAAAACCGCTTTAGCGGCGATCGCAGAGTCTCAATCCAGGCGCGTGACGACCGCCAGCCGCTTAATGTCGTGGTTGAGATAGGCCTGCAAGAACGCATCGTAGTTTTTGAACGATACGCAGCCGTTCGAATCGCCGTTGGGCCCGAGCATGTAGGTGTGAGCGAGCAGACCGGAGCGGCCGAAGGTTCTTGTTTCGTCTTGGGGAATCATGCGCAGCGCGCGCACGCCGTGGAACGGCGCTTCGCGGAGTTCGAGGTCGTAGACGTTGGGCGGGGTGACGCCGTGCATTCTCTCGTCCGGATGATTCGGATCGTCGAGCCGGCTACCGAGTCCCGAATGCGCTTCGAGCCGGGTGCCGTCCGGCATGTAAACGATATGCGCCGAGATATCGTACACCGCGGTCCAGCGGTCGTAGCGGCCGCCGATGTTCTTGGTGGCGCTCAGACCGGCATCGTCGGTCGCCGCATAGGCCAGCGTGGTCGGCGCAGGTTTGCCGAAGAGTTTTTCGAAAATCCCTCTAAAGAATGACGGCTTCTCGGTGGCGCTCTCCGCGGTGGCAACGCGCGAGCCGGCGATGCGTGCCGCCGCCAAGCCTGGCCGCGGTCCGAGCGCAGCCGCACTCTTGACTGCGCGATCGCTGCGCATTGGCGTGATCGGATTGGCCGCCGGCAACGGCACCGATGAGGTCAGTGCTACCGGGCGAATGTTGTTTTGAAGCGAGCCGTCATCCACAAAGCTTGCATCCACAAAGCTTGCCGTTGCTGGCGAGGACGGGTGGGGATCGAGCAACAAGGCATAATAGGACCAAGGCGAGTCCGGCTTAGCCACTGCAAGTTTGTCGCCGCGCCTGCTGACCATCGCCAGCCTGTCGCTACGGCCGGCTACACCGTCGGCTCTGACGGCATCATCAGTCCGACCCGCACCGGGGCCGATGAAACCGCAAATTGTCCAGGCACATAGCGCGGCGACGAATACGACCGCCGTCCCGCCCAACACCCGCTGCGGCAGCGCATTGGGTGGCAAACGTCGGTGGTCATATTCGATATAGGTAATGCGGCGTCTGGCGCCGAACGTCATCCCCCGCCTCATCCCCCGTGGAAAGGCAGGGTGGAGCATCAGGGGTATCTGCGGCCTCATTGAGGCACGCCGAGAAAAGAATGTCACCGTCCTGTTGACATTTGTCTCCTATTCAGTTACATATACGCGAACCTCGCCCGATGATTCGGACGGGCTGCGGCCGGCAGGCCGTAAGCACGGGGCGAGTGCGGTGCCCGCGCGCGGCTTTGCAACCCGCTCCCGGGCAGCTTCGGGAAGTCCGCCCGACCGGCATCACGACCGGTCCGCGAGAAGCATCGCTGTACCGAGACTGGCAAGCTAAGGGGAAAGCCCGACGGCGGCCTCATCCCGGGTAGCGCGGAACTGAAGCTGGGTGGTGGCGTTCGGTCGCCTAAGCCAGAGCCGCGGTGGAACGCCGATAGATGGGCGCCCTCCGATGGGGGCGCGGCCGTGCCCGAAGGCACGGCAGAATACGAATTGCGTCTGTCGGCGTTTCGCCTCCGAATTTCTTTCTTTCGTGGCTTAGCGAAGACGAAAATGCAGGCCCCACCACCTGCGCGCGTTCTTCGCGGCTCGTTTCGTGCCTTTGCGAATAGCGAATGGATTCCATTCGCCACTCGTTATTCGCTCCCTTTCATAGCTCGGGCGCCAAGCCGCGCCGTGAGAACGATGATGCTCGCCTTAGCCGCCGGTCACGCTCATATGGCGGGCCACGGCAGGGCGCTGGTGGCGGCGATCGATGACGAAGTCGTGGCCCTTGGGCTTGCGGCCGATCGCCTCGTCGATGGCGGCAAAGAGCAGGTCGTTGGCTTCCGAGGCGCGCAATGGTTTGCGCAAATCGGCCGCGTCTTCCTGGCCGAGACACATATAGAGCGTGCCGGTGCAGGTCACCCGCACGCGATTGCAGGATTCGCAGAAATTATGCGTGAGCGGAGTAATGAAACCGAGGCGGCCGCGGGTTTCCGCAACGCGCACATAGCGCGCTGGCCCGCCGGTCCGATAATCGATGTCGTCGAGCCGATAACGCTCGGCAAGCCGCGCGCGAACGAGCGACAGCGGCAGATATTGATCGAGCCGGCCTTCGCCGATCTCGCCGAGCGGCATTACTTCGATCAGCGTCAAATCCATGCCGCGGCCATGGGCCCATTCGAGCAGTCGTGGAAACTCGTCTTCGTTGACGGTCTTGAGTGCCACGGTGTTGATCTTGATCTTGAGCCCGGCGGACTGCGCGGCGTCAATCCCGGCGAGCACCTTGTCCAGCGAGCCCCACCGCGTGATGGCGCGAAACTTTTCGGCATCGAGCGTATCGAGCGAGACGTTGATCCGGCGGATGCCGGCAGCCCGCAGATCGCGCGCATATTTTTCCAGCTGCGAGCCATTGGTGGTCAGCGTCAGTTCGTCGAGCTGACCGGAACGCAGATGGCGCGACAGCGAATCCACGAGCGTCATGATGCCGCGCCGGACCAAGGGCTCGCCGCCGGTGAGGCGAAGCTTGCGCACGCCGCACGCAATAAAGGCCGCGCACAGGCGGTCGAGTTCTTCAAGCGTCAGGATTTCCGACTTGGGCAGAAACGACATGTTTTCCGCCATGCAATAGACGCAGCGGAAATCGCAGCGGTCCGTCACCGAGACGCGCAGATAGGAAATGGCGCGGCCGAACGGATCAATAAGCTGCCGCCGGTCGGCTCCACCGCCGATTTTGCGAGCTTCCAACGCTGTTTCCACGCTGTCTTGCATCCGGTTTTGCAGGGTTCGCGGATCTGCCCTTACGCACGCTCAGATAATGCGTGCAGTGTGCCGGATAAAGCCCTGAGGGTCCAGGATGTTGGCCAAAATCGCTTCCAAGGCTGCCGCCAAGAGCTAGGGCGGATTGCCGCCGGCGAGCGGCGCGGCGGCCGCCGCTTCCGTCCCCACGGCCGCGATTGCAGGCGGCAGGTCGGTGAACGAGCTGATCAGGCGGTCGGCGTTGAGCGCTGCCGGCGCCACCTCGCTGTAGCCGAAATCAACCGCGATCACCGGCACATTAGCCGCGCGCGCGGTACGCACATCGGTTATGGAATCACCGATCATGATCGCACGCTGCACTTCGCCGCCGGCGCGGCGGATGGTCAGCCGCAGCATTTGCGGATCCGGTTTCTGTATGCCGAACGTGTCCTGGCCGCAGATCGCTGCGAAATAATGGCTGAGATTCAAAGTATCGAGCAGGCGCAGCGAAAGCCATTCCAGCTTGTTGGTGCAAACTGCAAGGCGGAATCCTTCGCCGGCGAACCGCTGGAGAACGCTCTCGAGGTGCGGGAACGGTCGCGAGCGGTCGGCAATATGGGCGCTATAATGCTCGATGAAGATCCGAAACATGCGATCAAGCTCGGCGCCCAATACGTTTCGGCCTTCGGCAGTCAAGGCTCGCTCGATCATGCGGCGCGCGCCGCCGCCGATCATTCGCCGCGCATCATCGTAGGCAACCGGCGGCAGGCCTTCGCCGCCGAGGACAAAATTGAGCGTCGAAATCAGATCGGGCGCGGTATCGACCAGCGTGCCGTCGAGATCGAAGACGATGGTGCGCATGATTCCGTATTGATACCAGTATTTGCGCCGGTTCGAGAACAAAACCACGTTCGTGGCGATAATGAGTTTTGACCCTAGGATCGCCGCCATAAGCCGGATACACAGCCTGTCATGAACGCCAATTCCTACAAACGGGCCGCGGCCGCACGGGCCATCGATTTCGTGCGCTCCGGCATGCGGCTGGGCCTCGGCACGGGCTCGACGGCCGAGCATTTTGTCGAGCTGTTGGCCGAACGGGTCCGGGCGGGACTTGACGTGATTGCGGTGCCGACCTCCGAGGCGACGCGTGCGCAAGCCGCGCGATTGGGCATCGCGCTGGCCACGCTCGACGATGTCCCCGAACTGGATCTGACCGTTGACGGCGCCGACGAGATCGGCCCGGATCTGACCTTGATCAAGGGCGGCGGCGGCGCGCTCTTACGCGAAAAGATCGTCGCCGCCGCGTCGGCGCGCATGATCGTCATTGCCGACGAGAGCAAATGGATCGATATGCTTGGGCGCTTTCCGCTACCGATCGAAATCACTCCGTTCGGCGCCACGGCGACGCGCCGGGCGGTCGAGGCCGCAGCGGCGCGCGCGGGCAGCGCCGGTCCGGCGCAGTTACGGCGCGATCGCAACGGCCACGCTTTTGTCACGGATGGCGGGCACTGGCTCCTTGATGCGCAATTGGGCCGCATCGCCGATCCGCCGGTGCTGGCAAGCAGTCTCGCCGCCGTGCCCGGCGTGATGGAGCACGGCTTGTTCATCGGTTTGGCGCAAACTGCTATCTTGGCCGGTCCCAAGGGGGTGCGCCTTGTCGAGCGGCCCTGATCACTAGTGTCCCCATTCCGAAGTTCGTAAGTGTTTGCGACGCCTCGGATGCGAACTTCGGAATCAAAGGGACACTAGCAAGTTTATGATTCTAGTGTGGGTTTTGGATTTGAAGTTCCTATCCGAACTAGCCGCTTGATTGTAGGAACTTCAAATCCACCACACTAGCACGAAAGGAAAGTGCACCCATGACCGTTCGTTCTCGCAACCGTCGCGGCTTTGCGCCTCTGATCAGCGCGCGTGGCGCAGTGGCGCGTTACGCAATGGCGGCCCTGATCGCTTTCGCGGTGGCCGGCACGGCCGGCCGGGCCGCTGCGCAAGGCGCGGCGCCGAATACGGCACACCCGCCATCGCAAGCCTCCATTCTGCTGGCAAAGCAGATTCTCGAAATCAAACATGCCGACAGTATCTTTGAACCGCTAGTTCGCGGCGTGGTGATAAAGACCCGCGACTTCTTCATGCAGACGAACTTCATGTGGGGCAAGGATCTGAACGAGGTCACCGACACTCTAATTAAACAATACAGCGCCCGAGCGGGTGAGCTTATGAATGACGCAGCTCGTATCTATGCGAGCCATTTCACCGAACCGGAGCTGAAACAGCTTTTGACGTTCTACCAGTCGCCGCTCGGCCAGAAGGTCATAGCCGAAGAACCAAAAGCGGCAGACGAAAGCATGGCGATGGCTGGCAGTTGGGCGGATAAGCTCTCCGAAGAGGTCATCATTAAAATGCGCGCCGAGATGAAGAAGCGCGGACACGACATGTGACGGGCACGACAAGTGATATGGCCGAGCATGACGTCGATCTTTTCGTGATCGGAGGCGGTTCGGGCGGCGTCCGCGCCGCGCGCGTTGCCGCCGAGCACGGGGCGAGCGTCATGGTCGCCGAGGAATATCGGCTAGGCGGCACCTGTGTGATCCGCGGCTGCGTGCCCAAGAAGCTTCTGGTCTACGCCTCGCGCTTTCATGCCGAATTCGAAGACGCCGCCGGCTTCGGCTGGACGGTGCCGCAGGCATCGTTCGACTGGACGACGCTGATCGCCAACAAGGATCGCGAGATCGCCCGGCTCGAAGCCGCTTACGGCGCCACTTTGGCGAAGGCGGGCGTCAAAGTCGTTAAATGCCGCGCCACGCTTCTCGATCCACACACTGTGCAATTGGCAACCGGCCCGCAAGTGCGCGCCCGCTATATCCTGATCGCCAGCGGCGCCACGCCGAGCTACGGCGATCCGATTTCAGGCATCGAGCATGTCATCTCCTCGAATGAGGCGTTCCATCTGCCCGGCTTTCCGCGCCGCGTCCTGATCCAGGGCGGCGGCTACATCGCGGTCGAGTTCGCTGGAATCTTCGCCGGGCTCGGCTCGTATGTGACGCTTGTTTATCGCGGTGAAAGCATTTTGCGCGGTTTCGACGACGACGTCCGCCATCACCTGCGCGTCGAAATGGAGGCTCGCGGCATCCGCGTGTTCACCGGCTGCAAAGTCGCAGCCGTCGAGGATGCCGGCGGACACTTCTTGGCGCGGCTGACGAGCGGCAATCAGATTCCCGCTGATCGGGTCATGTTTGCGGTCGGGCGCGCGCCGAACATAGCGAGGATGGGCCTTAAAGAAGCCGGCGTGGAGATTGCCAAGAACGGCGGCATCGCGGTGGACGAATATTCGCGCACAACGGTGGCGAACATCTACGCCGTCGGCGACGTGACCAACCGCATCAATCTCACGCCGGTGGCGATCCGCGAGGGCCATGCATTCGCCGACACCGTGTTTGGCGGCAAGCCGACCGCGGTCGATCACACCAATGTAGCGACGGCGGTGTTCTCCGAACCGGAAGTCGGCGCGGTTGGACTGACCGAGGCGCAGGCGCGCGATCGGCTTGCGCAAACCGATATTTAC
>DASSXN010000099.1:0-15173 GCA_035703785.1 Xanthobacteraceae bacterium | reverse complement strand
GAAATGCGGCGGGCTCGGTGTCGAGCAGCACATCGATCCCGATCTCGTCATTCCCGATCAGGATCGCACGCTGCGCCGTGGCGCCATATCGCCGTGGGCGAAATCAAGCTCGCCTTATTACGTGCAAACGCTGCAGGCGCTCGGCAAGCATAACCGTTTCACGCTGGACACCAAGTGGAAGGACCTGCCGAAGAAGACGCAAGACGCCATTCTCTACGGCTCCGGCGATACCGAGATCCGCTTCTCTTACGACGATGGCATTCGCGCCTATGATACGCGGCGGCCGTTCGAGGGCGTCGTCACCAATCTCGAGCGGCGCTACCGCGAAACCGACAGCGACTGGGCGCGCGAGGAGATCGCGCGCTATTTCACCGACGTGCCGTGCGACGCCTGCAAGGGCTATCGGCTCAAGCCCGAAGCTTTGTGCGTGAAGGTCGGCGGGCTGCATATCGGCGACGTCTCCGATATGTCGGTCAAAGGCGCGGCGAAGTGGTTCACCGAGCTACCCCAGCGGCTCACCGATAAGCAGAACGAAATCGCGGTTCGGGTGCTCAAGGAAATCCGCGAGCGGCTCAAATTCCTGGTCGATGTCGGGTTGGAATATCTCACCCTGGCGCGGGCTTCCGGCACGCTCTCGGGCGGCGAGAGCCAGCGCATCCGGCTCGCCTCGCAAATCGGCTCCGGGCTGACCGGCGTGCTCTACGTCCTTGATGAGCCGTCGATCGGGCTGCATCAGCGTGACAATGCGCGGCTTCTGGAAACGCTGAAAAGACTTCGCGACCTCGGCAACACCGTGATCGTGGTCGAGCACGACGAGGACGCGATCCGTGCCGCTGATCATGTGCTCGATATCGGGCCCGGCGCCGGCATCCATGGCGGCCATATCGTCGCCCAAGGCAAGATCGACGATCTGATCGCGTCGCCGCAATCCTGGACCGGAAAATATCTCTCCGGCGAACTGGTCGTGCCCATTCCCGAGCGCCGGCCGCGTAATCCGAGCCGAACTCTGACAATTATCGGCGCGCGCGGCAATAATCTGAAAAATATCACCGCCGAGATTCCGCTCGGCCTGTTTACCTGCGTCACCGGCGTGTCCGGCGGCGGCAAATCCACGCTCCTGGTCGATACGCTCTATAAGGCGCTGGCGCGACGGCTCAACAATGCCAGCGAGGCCCCTGCCCCATACGACCGCATCGAAGGCGTCGAGCATCTCGACAAGATCATCGACATCGACCAGTCGCCGATCGGCCGCACGCCGCGGTCCAATCCGGCCACCTATACCGGCGCGTTCACGCCGATCCGCGAATGGTTCGCGGGGCTCCCAGAGTCCCGCGCCCGCGGCTACGAACCGGGCCGCTTTTCGTTCAATGTCAAGGGCGGCCGCTGCGAGGCCTGCCAGGGCGACGGTGTGATCCGCATCGAGATGCACTTCTTGCCCGACGTCTACGTCACTTGCGACGTCTGCAAGGGCAAGCGCTACAACCGCGAGACGCTGGAAATCCTGTTTCGCGGTAAGTCGATCGCCGACGTGCTCGACATGACGGTCGAGGAGGCGCTGGAATTCTTCAAGGCGGTGCCGCGGGTGCGCGAGCCGCTAAAGCTTCTGCACCGCGTCGGCCTCGATTACATCCATGTCGGCCAGCAGGCGACCACGCTGTCCGGCGGCGAGGCGCAGCGCGTCAAGCTCGCCAAGGAGTTGTCGAAGCGCGCTACCGGCCGCACGCTCTACATCCTCGACGAGCCGACCACCGGGTTGCATTTTCACGATGTGGCGAAGCTGCTCGACGTGCTGCACGAGCTGGTCGAGACCGGCAACACCGTTGTCGTCATCGAGCACAATCTGGAAGTGATCAAGACCGCCGACTGGATCATCGATCTCGGCCCCGAAGGCGGCGACGGCGGCGGCGAGATCGTCGCCGCCGGCACGCCGGACGACGTCGTGCGGACGCCGGTGAGTTATACAGGGGCGTTTTTGAAGCCGGTGCTGGCGCGCCGCGCCCGCGACCGCGGCAGGAACAAGCGCGTCGAGGCGGCGGAGTAGCTAGTTTCTGCCCTAAGTCGGGATCTTGCTCAGCACCGCCTGCATCTTCTCCAGCACTTCGCGAGTCTTCTCTGCGTAGAACGCGTTCACGACCTCGCAAATCGCCTGCACCTTCGGATCCAGCGGATTTATTCCTGCCGCTACCAGACGATTATGCAGGTCTTGAAGTACTTCATCGCGTTCGAACATGTGGGCCTCCTGGCCGACAAGTATAGCAGAGGCGTAGCGCGGCAAAGGCGGGTCGAGCACTGTGACCCTCCCGATCATCCATGTGGTCATGACCGCGCCTGACCCGCCTGCGGGTCGAAGCTGACGCCCTTTTTTGTTTTGTCGTGGCGCCCCTTCGGCGGGCGAAGGCCCGGCCATCCATCTTGCTTATTCGCGGGCGCGCCGCACTATAGGCATCGACACGCTCCAGGAAATGGGCCGCCATGGCGCAAGAAGGGCTTGTCTCGATCGCCAGCCGTTATTCCGCTGCCGAAACCATGGCGCGGCTGCTAGCAGCGTTGCAGAAGCGCGACTTGGCCGTGTTCGCCCGCATCGATCACGCCGCCAATGCGGCCGCAGTGGGCATGCCGTTGCGGCCGACTGAAGTGGTGCTGTTCGGCAATCCAAAGGGCGGCACCGTCTTGATGCAAGACCAACAGCGCGCCGGCATCGATCTGCCGCTCAAAGCGCTGGTCTGGCAGGAGGCCGATGGCAAGGTCTGGCTCGGCTACAACGCACCGGATTGGATCGCCGCGCGTGCCGGGCTTACCGAAAGAAGCGCTGGCGCGGTTGCGGCCATGAGCAAGGCGTTGGCAGCGATCGCGGACGAAGTCACGAAGTAGGTAGCGCGACCGCCTTCTCAACCCCTGCCCCCGGGTGATATTCCAAATCAATCGTGGCAGCGCAGGGCTGAGGGCCGTTAGGTGACCCGCAGAAAACCCGTCGTCGGCGTGATCGGCAGCTTGCACCTGATGGAGGGCAAGTTCCCGGCGCAGCGCGTCGGCGAGCGTAATCTGCGCGCGGTCGCGCAGGCCGCCGGCGCCCTGCCCCTCGTTTTCGCAGGCTCACCCGAGATCACCGACATCGGCGCACTTCTTGACACTGTCGACGGCATTCTGCTCACCGGCGCGCGCGCCAATGTCCATCCCAGCCTGTTCGGCCACGACGCCCATCCGAGCAGCGAGCCTTACGACCATGCGCGCGACGCGATGGCGCTTGCCTTGGTCGAGGCCTGCGTCGAACGCGGCGTGCCGTTGTTCGGCATTTGCCGCGGCTTTCAGGAGATCAACGTCGCCTATGGCGGCTCGCTGCATCCGGAAATCCGCGAACTGCCCGGGCGCATCAATCACCGCGCGCCGCGATTGCCGAACGGCGAATTCCACCCCGATGTGCAGGTGGTGTTTGCCGATCGTCATGACGTGCGCCTCACCCCCGGCGGCGTATTTGCCAAATTGCTGGGGACCGAATGCATTCGCGTCAATTCGCTCCACGGCCAGGGTATTCTCGAGCCGGGCAAGCGCATCGTGGTCGAGGGCGTGGCCGATGACGGCACGATCGAGGCGATCCGCGTCGCCGAGGCGGCGAGCTTCGCCCTCGGCGTGCAGTGGCATGCCGAATACGACGCGCAACACAATCCGGTGAATCGCAAACTATTCGCAGCCTTCGGCGCGGCGCTGGCGGAGCGTCAGCGGGAGCGGTGATCGCCGTCATTGCGAGCGAAGCGAAGCAATCCACCCCTACAACTGACCTGGATTGCTTCGTCGCTGCGCTCCTCGCAATGACGAAGCCCGCGCCATCTCCTCCAACCGTGTCGCCAATTGCCGAAGCTGCCATTTGCGCGCCAGCGCCGCAGCTTTGACGAAAGCCGGCCTTTGTCCCGCCAGGCTCGGGAGCGGCGCTTTCTTGTTCATGGTGGCAATGGACCGGTAGAGCCGCAGATCGTCGGCTATTCGCGCAAATCGCCCGGCTTTGAGGATTGCATCGATGCTGCCGTAGCGGCGCAGCAAAGCCGCAGCGCCGAGCGCGCCCACGCCCGGCGCTCCCGGTAATTTGTCGGATGGATCGCCGCGCAGCGCAATGAAATCCGGCACCTGGTGAGGTTCGACGCCATAACGTTCGCGCACCTGTTCCGGTCCGATCCGCGCCATCTCGCCGGCGCGCACCGGATAGAGGATCGTCGTTCGCGCCGAGGCGAGCTGAAAAGTATCGCGATCTCCGCTCGCCACCAGCGCGGTGCCGCCGCGCCGCTCCTCGGCGCTCGCCGCGGCGGCGAGAAAATCATCGGCCTCGTAGCCGGCGCGTTTGGCATTGGCGAAGCCGCAGGTGACGACGAATTTCGGAATGAGCGCCAGCTGCTCGACCAGATCGTCGTCGAATTCGCGGCCGCTTTGATAAGCGGCGAAGGCGTCGTGGCGATAGGTCGCCGCCTCGAGCGTGTCCCAGCCGACCAACACCGCACGCGGCCGCTCGGTGCGATAGAGCTGCAACAGACGGTTGGCAAAGCCGAGAATAGCGCCGGCGGGACGGTCGCCGTCGCGCAGGATATTCTTCGGCAGCGCATGGTAAGCGCGATGCGCGAAGGAATCGCCGTAGATGACCAACAATGGCCGGCGCGTTTCGCTCGGTGTCCGCCGCTGCGCCTGCGGTTTCGGTTTGGCGCGTTTCATTTTCGTCTCATCCATCCTGCCCCGCGAAGCGGGGGAGGATGATTGCGCCCCGATCACTACAGCTTGATCATCGGCCGCTTGCCCTTGGCGGTCTTCTCGCTCGGGACCTTGACCAGCGCCTCGCCGTCCAGCACCACCTCGTCATCGACGGCGCAAATGCACGACAGCCGTGCACGCGATTTTTCCGGAATGAGCTCGCGCACAGTGACCGTGACGACGACGGTATCGCCGATTTTCACCGGCGCGCGGAAATTCAGCGTCTGCGAAATATAAATCGCGCCCGGCCCCGGAAGCCGCGTGCCGAGCACAGCGGAAATCAGACTTGCTGTATAAAGCCCATGCGCGATGCGCTTGCCGAATGATGTACGGGCCGCGAAATGTTCGGAAAGATGGATCGGATTGCGATCTCCGGTAAGCTGCGCAAAGCCGACCACGTCCGAGGATGACACGGTCTTTTCCAGCGTCTCGGTCATGCCGACCGACAGATCCTCGAAGAACAGCGTGCGCAGCGGCGGCAGATTCATGCGGAAACGCTAAATTGTGGGTGCGCTACTGCTTGGGCGCGGCGCCCCGTCCAGAAGCCGGGCCGCGCGGATCGTCCCGATTCGCCATGCACTTCTCGAGAAAAGCGTTGCGCGCCGCGCCTTGCAGTTTCTGGTCGTCAGCGCCGAATTTGCAAGTTGCCATTTTCTGCTTCGCATCGACCGCGAAACACGGCCCTGCTGGAACGAACACGATCAGAGCGGCAGCCAAAAGCGCGTAACGAGACATGCTTTAACCCCCCGGGCTGTTGCATGGGCATGATAGCACAACAGGGCAGTCGCTTAGCACGATCCGGCGAATTGGCGCTATAAAGCGTGGATGACTTCGCCCGACGGCGGCCGCACATTTCTCGACCGGATCGTCCCCGGCCTCACCGGCACGGCTGAAATCGTGGTTGGGCCGGAGCATACCGCCCCCTTTGTCGGCTCAGGCCGGATCGCGGTGCTAGCGACGCCGGTGATGATCAATCTCATCGAAGCCGCGGCGCTGGCGGCGGTCGAACACCTGCTTCCGAGAGGGCACCAGAGCTTGGGTATTCAGCTCGATGTGACCCATACCGCGGCGACGCCGGTTGGGCTGCGGGTTACCGCAACCGCCGAGGTCTCGCAGGTTCAAGGCCGCACCATCACTTTTCGCGTGGCGGCGCGCGACGAATTCGAGCCGATCGGCGGTGGCACGCACCGGCGCGTGGTCGTCAGCGTTTCACGCTTCGACGAACGCGTGCAGCGCAAGCTGGCGCAGAAAAATAGCGGCAAGCGATAGAGCGCTCCGTCAGGCCGGAACGGCAGTCAAATAAAGCAGCAGCGCAGAGCTCACGCCCGCGAGCGGCCGACGGCCCATCCGATGATGAAGAGAACCACCGCTGCGATTGCGGCGGCCACCGCATGGGTCGAGTGGATGCGCGCAGAGCCGGCCGCATAACCAGGCATGAATGTCGGCAGCGACCCGGCTTGCGTGGTGATATACATGATGGCGGCGATCGCGCAGATGATCGCCAACAAATAAACGACCAGTCTCATCCTAGTCCCCCCTCTGACGCCCGAAAGCGCCGTTGTTGCGGCCGCGTTAAGCCGCGGCGGCTGAATCTGCGGCTTGCGCCGGCTCGCCATGTGCCGCTTCGCCGCTGGCGAGCGCGGCAAGGATGCGCGCCACCAATGCGCGGGCGGAATCGGCGCTCAGTTCGACCGCCACGCGGTCGCGTCCGCCCCGGCCTTCGTTGGTGAAGTCGATGGCGAGAACGTGGTCAAGCGTCGAATAATACGGATGATCGAAATAGACATTGGCGGTGTCGATCCGCATCCACCCTTTGCGGCCCTTGGCGCTGCCGACAAGAGCGGTTTTTTCCACGATGTAGCTGCACATGGCGATAACCCTAAATCCTTGTCTGTGTCCGCACGCTTACTCGGCAGCGATGGTTGTTGCCGCAGCAGCAAGATGACGCCCGAAAAAAACAAAGACCTTGTTCCAGCCATCCAGCGCTTGTTCCGGTCGGTAGGCGTCGCGGGACGTATTGAAGAAAGCGTGCCCGGCGCCATTGTAACGATGGAATTCGTAATTTTTGCCAAGGCGCTTGAGCACGGCCTCGGTCCTGTTCACTTGGTCAGCGGTCGGATTGGCGTCGTCATTTCCGAAAATACCTAACAGCGGGCAATTCAGCTTCACGGTTAGATCAATCGGCGCGACCGGCCGCTTGTCGTTGAGGTCCTTCGGATTGTCGACAATGACATTGCCGCCCCAGCAATCCACCGCGGCGTCGATGCCGGAGAGCGTGCACGCCGCGAGATAGCAATGGCGGCCGCCGGAGCAGAAGCCGATCACTCCGATTTTCCCCGTAGCATTGGGCTGCGCGCGCAGATACGCCATTGCACCGGCGACATCGCCCATGATTTGCGCGTCTGCGACGCCGCCGGCCGCCCGCACGCGCGCGCCGATGTCGTCCGGACTATCCGATCCTTCGCGAAAATATAAATGCGGCGATATCGCCGCATAGCCGTGATGGGCCAGTTTACGCACGACCTCGATGATCCATTCGTCCCATCCGGGAAGGTGATGAATGACGACAATGCCGGGATATTTCCCCGCAGCGATCGGCCTGGCGCAATAGGCCTCGCCGTGATCGCCGTTATGGCCGCGAAATTTCACCGTCTCCGCTTGCAGGGCGCGATGGTGACTCATGCGTGCACTCCATCCGACGAGAAACGCGAGCGATACTTGGCGACCGGCCCTTATTGCGGACAGCGATACAGCACTGCCTTGTAGGTCATGTTGCGATCGATGAATTCTATCGTATTATCGGGCCTCGGCGTGAACGTGATGTCGCCGATCAGCGGCCCGCCGGCGAATTTGCATTCGACATGCGCCGAGATGCTGGGACCATTCGTTTTTTTATCCAAAATGGTACAGACCCCGACATTGGACACGATTTCCTGCGGTGAGATCGTGACCTTAGCGGTAGCTTGATCACTGCCGTCGCCCTTGCAGGCGACATTCTGGGTATAGTTACCGACGAGCGGAAAATCGTCGGCCAATGCGGCGCCGAAAAGCACCCCTACCACCGCAACGGCGATGGATCCGGCGATCAGTCGAACAGAGTTTCGCACGCGCTTGCCTCGGCTATTAACCCGCGCCCGTCCATGCGGTGGGTGCTGGCAACGCCCCGGAGAGGGTTTTAGCGAAACTGAGAGGTCCGGCCAATCTGATACTGCAAGCGACCTGGCAACGAAAAGGCGGCGCCAAACGGCGCCGCCTTGATCCAATGTTATCGGGATCACCACTCTATTTGCGCATGATCTTATCCGACCTGGCTTCGCCCGCCGAAGCGTTACACGATAGCAGCGGCTAGCACGGCTTCGCGCAGGCGGGAAACCGGTTCCCACTTTTCGGGATCATGCGCTAGTGCGCGGTAAGACCGGACGAATCCTCCTCCACAACGGGCTCCGGAACATCGACCGGCTTCGCCGCCGCTTCCTCCCAGACGATAGGCTCCGGCTTGCGCACAAGCGCGCGTGCCAGAACCTCATCCATCCGGGATACCGGCACAATGTCGAGGCCGCTCTTGATGCTCTCGTTGATCTCGACCAGGTCCTTCGCGTTCTCTTCCGGAATCAGCACGGTCTTGATGCCACCGCGATGGGCCGCAAGCAGCTTCTCCTTCAAGCCGCCGATCGGCAGCACGCGGCCGCGCAAGGTGATTTCACCGGTCATCGCCACATCGCGGTACACCGGAATGCCGGTCATCACCGAGACGATCGCCGTGACCATGGCGACGCCGGCCGATGGTCCGTCTTTCGGCGTTGCGCCTTCCGGCACGTGGACGTGGATATCGCGCTTATCGAACGACGGCGGTTCGATACCGAAGGCCACCGCCCGCATGCGGACGTAAGACGCCGCCGCGGAGATCGACTCCTTCATGACATCGCGCAGATTACCGGTCACAGTCATCTTGCCCTTGCCGGGCATCATGGCCGCTTCGATCGTGAGCAACTCGCCGCCAACGTCGGTCCAGGCCAAGCCGGTGACCACACCGACCTGATCCTGGTCCTCAACTTCGCCGAAGCGGAATTTTGGCACGCCGAGATATTCGCCGAGCACTTTATCCGTGACTTCGACCGACTCCTTCTTCGAAATCGTGAGCTCCTTGACCGCCTTGCGGATCAAGGTTGAGAGCTCGCGCTCGAGGTTGCGGACGCCCGCTTCGCGGGTGTAGCGCCGGATCATCGTCAGCAACGCTTCGTCGTCGATCGACCACTCCTTCGGTCCGAGGCCATGCTTGACGACCGCGTGCGGGATAAGGTGCTTGCGCGCGATCTCGACCTTCTCGTCTTCGGTGTAGCCGGCAATGCGAATGATCTCCATGCGGTCCATCAGCGGCGGCGGAATATTGAGCGTATTCGCCGTGGTGATGAACATCACGTGAGACAGATCGTAATCGACCTCGAGATAGTGGTCATTGAAGGCGTGGTTCTGCTCGGGATCGAGCACCTCGAGCAGCGCCGATGACGGATCGCCGCGGAAATCGGCGCCCATCTTGTCGACCTCGTCGAGCAGGAACAGCGGATTCGAGGTCTTCGCCTTGCGCATGCATTGGATGATCTTGCCCGGCATCGAGCCGATATACGTGCGGCGGTGGCCGCGAATTTCGGCCTCATCGCGCACGCCGCCGAGAGAAACGCGGACGAATTCGCGTCCGGTCGCCCTGGCTATCGACTTGCCGAGCGAGGTTTTACCGACGCCGGGCGGACCGACCAGACAAAGGATCGGGCCGGTCAGCTTGTTGGCGCGCTGCTGCACGGCGAGATATTCGACGATGCGCTCCTTGACCTTCTCGAGACCGTAGTGATCGGCATCGAGGATCTGTTGCGCCAGCGTAAGATCTTTTTTGATCTTCGACTTCTTGTTCCACGGGATCGAGAGCAGCCAGTCGAGATAATTACGCACAACAGTGGCTTCCGCCGACATCGGCGACATCTGCCGCAGCTTCTTGAGTTCGTGCTGCGCCTTCTCGCGCGCCTCTTTCGACAGCTTGGTGTGCTTGATCTTTTCTTCGAGCTCGGCGAGTTCGTCCTTGCCGTCCTCGTCGCCCAGTTCCTTCTGGATCGCCTTCATCTGCTCGTTGAGGTAGTACTCGCGCTGCGTCTTCTCCATCTGACGCTTCACCCGGGTACGGATGCGCTTTTCCACCTGGAGGACGGAGATCTCGCTCTCCATCAGGCCGAGCACCTTCTCCAAGCGCTCGGTGACAATGGGCGTTTCCAGGATCAACTGCTTGTCGGGAATTTTCACGGCTAGATGCGACGCGACCGTGTCGGCCAGCTTGGCATAATCTTCGATCTGCTGAACAACGCCGATGACTTCCGGCGACACTTTTTTGTTCAGCTTCACATAGCCTTCGAACTCGTTCACCACCGACCGCGCCAGCGCCTCGGCTTCCACCTGATCGCCGGACGCGTCGGCAACCACCTCGGCCTCGGCTTCGAAATAGTCTTCCCGGTCGGTGTATTTCTTCACCTGCGCGCGCGCGGCGCCCTCGACCAGCACTTTGACCGTGCCGTCGGGCAGCTTGAGCAACTGCAACACGCTCGCCAGCGTGCCGACATTGTAAATGGCGTCAGTGGCCGGATCGTCGTCGGAGGCGTTCTTCTGCGTCGCCAACAGAATGAAGGTATCCGAACGCATCACTTCTTCGAGGGCCTTGATCGACTTTTCGCGGCCGACGAAGAGCGGAACAATCATGTGCGGGAAAACAACGATGTCCCGCAGTGGTAGCACCGGATAGGCGCGGCTTTCGCCGGCCAGGAGCGGCTTAGGTTTGGCGGCGCTTGTCATGGCCCACTTCCTTTTTTGTTTTGGCACCCCCGCTCGCGGCCCGCTGATGGCGCTGCTGCTGCGGATTGCCCAAGGACCGGGATGGCGATCATCTCGATGACTCGGCCACGATCCGGTCTATTCCACGCGATTTCTCGTACCTTCCTGTCGCTTGCACACTATAGGTGGCGTTGCCCGGCGAGCGAGTCAAGAAAGCCCAGTTTTTCGGACAAAACCGACTAGGCCGGGAGCGGAACGAAGGGCCGCGCAGCGAATCGCGGGTCCGAGATTCGCCCACCCGTCAGGCGCTCGCCCCGCCGGCATCCCCTGCACGGTCGGAACGGTCCGCGTAAATATAGAGCGGCCGGGCGCTGCCTTCGACCACTTCGCGCGAGATCACTACCTCTTCGACGCCTTCGAGACTCGGCAGATCGAACATGGTGTCGAGCAGAATGCTCTCCATAATCGACCGCAGGCCGCGCGCCCCGGTCTTGCGATCTATCGCCTTGCGGGCGATTGCCGCTAGCGCCTCTTCGGCGAGCGTCAAATCGACGGTCTCCATTTCAAACATGCGCTGATATTGCTTGACCAGCGCGTTCTTCGGCTCGATCAAGATGCGCTTGAGCGAGGCCTCGTCGAGGTCCTCCAGTGTCGCGACCACGGGAAGCCGACCGACAAATTCCGGGATCAGGCCGTACTTGAGCAAGTCCTCGGGCTCGACGTCCCGGAAAATCTCGCCCTGCTTGCGATCTTCCGGCGCCATGACCTTGGCGCCGAACCCGATCGACGTGGAACGACCGCGCGCCGAAATGATCTTCTCGAGTCCGGAGAAAGCGCCGCCGCAGACGAACAGAATATTCGTGGTGTCGACCTGCAGGAATTCCTGCTGCGGATGCTTGCGGCCGCCCTGCGGAGGCACGCTCGCAATCGTGCCCTCCATGATTTTGAGGAGCGCTTGCTGCACGCCCTCGCCGGAGACGTCACGCGTGATCGAGGGATTGTCGGATTTACGCGAAATCTTGTCGATCTCGTCGATGTAAACGATGCCGCGCTGCGCGCGCTCGACGTTATAGTCCGCCGATTGCAACAATTTCAAAATGATGTTCTCGACATCCTCGCCGACATAGCCGGCTTCCGTCAGCGTGGTGGCATCCGCCATCGTAAACGGCACATCGAGGATCCGTGCCAGCGTCTGCGCCAGCAAGGTCTTGCCGGAACCGGTCGGGCCAATCAGCAATATGTTCGACTTCGCCAGTTCGACGTCGTTGTGTTTGCTCTGGTGATTGAGCCGCTTGTAGTGATTGTGGACCGCGACCGAGAGCACCTTCTTGGCGTGATCCTGACCGATCACGTAGTCGTCGAGGACCTTGCGGATTTCGCGCGGAGTCGGAATGCCGTCACGCGACTTCACCAGCGAGGATTTGTTCTCCTCGCGGATGATGTCCATGCAAAGTTCAACGCACTCATCGCAGATGAAAACGGTGGGGCCGGCAATAAGCTTGCGCACTTCATGCTGGCTTTTGCCGCAGAACGAGCAGTAGAGCGTATTCTTTGAATCGCCACCGCCGACCTTGCTCATTCCAATCTCCGTCTCCGCGAATGCGGCGCCTTAACGAGAAATCCTAAGGCGCGCAGCGCTAACATTCTGTAGCATCGCGGCGCTGTTTTCATCCGATCCTCGCGGCCGCCACGTTGCCAACGCCGAGCGCCCCGGCGCAAGCTGACATGCTAATGGCGTGCCAATCAAGAATCCATTAACGATAACGCGACTTTGCACCACTGTGTTTTCTAGATCACAGGACCGAGAAAACGCTTGACCTGGCTCTTGGAACTAACACCAGGAGCGGCCGAATCGGTCCGTTTCGAGGCGGCCGGCCGCGACTAGCTGACACCCTTAAGGATGGGCTCGGCCTTGAGGCTGGGTTCTTCCGCGCGTTTCTCGATTACCTTGTCGATCAAGCCGAAATCCTTGGCCATTTCCGCCGTCAGGAACATGTCGCGTTCCAGGGCATCCTCGATCTTCTTGAGCGGCTGCCCCGTATGTTTGACGTAGATTTCATTAAGGCGCCGCTTGAGGTTCAGGATCTCTTGGGCGTGCAGCATGATATCGGTCGCCTGGCCTTGGAACCCGCCGGACGGCTGATGCACCATGATCCGCGCATTCGGCAGTGCAAAACGCAAATCCTTGGCGCCCGCGGCGAGTAATAGCGAGCCCATGGAAGCGGCTTGTCCTGTGCACAAAGTCGAGACCGGCGGCCGGATGAACTGCATCGTGTCGTAGACCGCGAGGCCCGAGGTCACGACCCCGCCGGGCGAATTGATGTACATCGAAACTTCTTTTTTCGGGTTCTCGGCCTCGAGAAACAGAAGCTGCGCGACAATCAGCGAAGCCATGCCGTCCTCGACGGGCCCGGTGATGAAGATGATCCTTTCCTTCAACAACCGCGAATAGATGTCGTAGGCCCGTTCGCCGCGGTTGGTCTGTTCGACCACCATCGGGACGAGGTAGTTCATGTAGGTGTCCTTGGGATCGCGCATGGTTCACCTAATTTGGCTCGCCCGAATGTGATTGACGTCTCAACAGACGTCACGTGCAGCCGGTTCGCCCAATCTGGCTTGAGTCGGACCGATTTGTCGAAGCCTGGACGCAGCCGTCAGAAGGTGCCGGGCGAGCGCCTTTCCGCCAGCGCAGATATGCGCGGAAACCGCCGGGACAAGACGTCCGAGCCGGCGGTCCCAGCCTGGCTTAGCCGTCCTCCTCTTTGAACAGTTCCTCTCTGGATACCTGCTTGTCAGTGACATCGGCCAGTTCGAGCAGGAAATCGACGACTTTGTCTTCGAACAGCGGTGCCCGCACGGCAGCAAGAGCAGCCGGATTGTTGCGGTAATAGTCCCAGACCTGTTGCTCCTGGCCGGGCATCATCCTGGCTTGGGCGACGACCGCTTGGGTTAGTTGTTCGTCCGTCACTTTGATGCTGTTTTTCTCTCCGATCTCGGCAAGGACAAGACCGAGGCGCACCCGACGCTCCGCAATGGCGCGATATTCCTCCCTCGCCTTTTCCTCGGTGGTTCCTTCATCGGCAAAGGTACGGCCTTGCCGCTTGAGGTCGTTCTCGATTGTCGACCAAACGTTCTTGAACTCCTCTTCCAAGAGCGTAGGCGGCGGATCGAATTTATGCCGGGCGTCGAGCTGATCGAGCAAGGCGCGCTTAATCTTCTGCCGTGAGGCCGCCGCATGCTCGCGCTCGAGACGCTCGCGGACCGCGTCGCGGAGCTTGGCGAGCGATTCCAGTCCGAGCGTTTTGGCAAACTCATCGTCAAGGACAATCGAACCCGGCGCCTCGACCTTCTTCGCCGTCACCGAAAACACCGCGTTTTTACCAGCCAATGACTCGACGCGATAACCTTCGGGAAACTTCACCTCCACCGTGCGGTTTTCTCCGGCCTTAACGCCCACGAGCTGGTCCTCGAAACCCGGAATGAACTGGGCCGAGCCAAGCACCAAGGCGACGTCATCGCCCGAACCGCCCTCGAATGGTGCGCCGTCAATACTGCCTTGGAATGAAACCGTGACGCGGTCGCCCCGCGCTGCGGGCGCGCCGGCGCTGTCGTTGAAGGGACGGCTTTGCTCGGTAATGGCCTGCAAAGCCTGGTCGATTTCGGCATCCTCGACCGGAGCCGTAAGCCGCTCCAGCTTGATGGTTTTGAAATCGGCAAGGGCGATCGCCGGCACGATCTCCATCTCGACCGTGTAAGCGAGGTCAGCTTTGCCGGCGATGATACCTTCGACCGCGCCTTCCTCGGGCGGCAGGACCACTTTCGGCTCGGTCGCCAATTTGAGACCGCGCTCGTTTACTATCTGCGAATTGGCTTCGCGGACAGCCGCTTCGATCACCTCGGCCATGGCCGATTTGCCGTAAAGGCGCTTGAGATGAGCGACCGGCACCTTGCCTGGGCGAAAGCCCCGAAGTTGCACGCGGCCTTTGAGGTCATCGAGCCGCGCATTGACCTTGGCTTCGAGATCGGTTGCCGGGACAACGACGCGAAATTCGCGCTTTAACCCCGCTGCGGCGGTTTCAGTCACTTCCATCGGCACTACTCTTCACGGCCCATTTTGCGGACCAAATTACCCCGCCGTTTCCGGCATATCCGCCCAGATTCTGGAGAAACCGCCCGGTTGGTGCGGGCGGAGGGGCTCGAACCCCCACGACTTTCGTCACGGGATTCTAAGTCCCGCGCGTCTACCAATTCCGCCACGCCCGCAGCATGCAGGGCGGCCGCCGGCGCGCTTATATCATTTTAGTGGGCGATGCCACTAGAAATCTCAGGTTTATGGCCGTTTTCTTGGCGTTTCTGCCAGGCTCCGCACCGCTAAAATAGCGTTGGGTACTGGCTATGGGCAGTCCCGCATTGTCCCGAGAAGTCCGGCTTGACTAACCCAACGAACAGTCTCAGATTCCAAACAGCCAAGCAATGTTCTACCCCGCGACGCTATAGCGTCCGGTGGTGCGTGGTGCGGAACCGGCAGCTTGGCGCGACACTCCGCACGTGAACGCATCCGTTTTGACCCCTAACAGGGGGGGCGGGTGCGTTTGGTTTTTTCGCAGCCCATCGCCCCAACACTACGGAGG
>DASSXN010000131.1:0-3830 GCA_035703785.1 Xanthobacteraceae bacterium | reverse complement strand
TGCGTGACATGCAGTCCAACCGGCGCCAGGAACTGGTCGTAGAGCTGCGTCACGTGTCGTGCCGCCGAGCGAACGACAAAGCAGTTGCAGTCTTCCGGCTTGAGCGAGGAATCGAGCGACATCTGTAAATCCCATCTCCTTGACAAAGGTGCATGTGCTCCCATATACGAGCATATACTCCTATTGTCAATGCGCCGACTATGGCTTAGTCGCGGTTTTTGATCCCAGGTTTGGGCGGCAACCAGCGGTGGCGCGCAATAAAGGAGGGACCGATGGGCAAACTCGACGGCAAAATCGCCCTCATCACCGGCGGCAGCAGCGGCATCGGATTGGCGACGGCGAAGCGCTTTGTCGGGGAGGGGGCTTACGTCTTCATCACCGGGCGTCGAGAGGCCGAGTTGGCCGCCGCCGTCGCCGCGATCGGCGAGAACGTCGGGGCGCTCAAGGGCGATGTGTCGAATCTCGACGATCTCGACCGCATCGTCGCGCAAATTCATGAAGCCAAGGGCAAGCTCGACATCGTGTTCGCCAATGCCGGCATCGCGCAATTTGCGGTGCTCGGCGAGATCACCGAAGAGCTCTACAATTCGATCTTCAATATCAATGTAAAGGGCATGTTGTTCACGGTGCAGAAGGCGCTGCCGCTGATGCCGGATGGCTCAGCGATCATCGTGACCTCCTCGATTGTCGGCAGCAAAGGATTGGGGGCAAACAGCGTCTATGCCGCCACCAAGGCGGTGGCGCGTTCCTTCGCCCGAACCTGGACCACAGATTTGAAGCCGCGCCGGATTCGCGTGAATGCGATCAGTCCGGGCTCCATCGACACACCGGGCTTGAGTGGGCTGCTCGCGTCCGCGCCGGCGGGCGAACAGCGCCGCAAGATGATCGAGACGGTCACGCCGCTCGGCCGGTTCGGTACGGCCGACGAGATTGCCGCCGCGGCTGTGTTTCTCGCCTCCGACGATGCGAGCTATGTCACGGGAATAGAGCTGTTCGTCGACGGCGGCTTCGCGCAAGTGTGAGCGGGCCGGAGTCAATTTGGAGCCAAGAATTGGGAGGTTGGTCATGACATCACGATCGATCGTTTTCGCAGAACCGGTGCGAACCGCTATCGGCACCTTCGGCGGCAGTCTCAAGGATGTGCCAGCGCCCGCGCTCGGCGCAACGGCCATTCGTGGCGCGGTCACGCGCGCCGGGATCCGCTCCGACGAAGTGGAGACCGTGGTGATGGGCAACGTTGTCCAGGCCGGCACAAAGATGAATCCGGCGCGCCAGGCCGCGGTGCATGGCGGCTTGCCGGTGACCGTGCCGGCACTGACCGTGAACCGCGTCTGCGGCTCGGGCGCCCAGGCGATCGTGTCGGTGGCGCAGGAGATCGCGCTCGGCAATGTCGATGTCGCGGTCGCCGGCGGCATGGAAAACATGGACCTCGCGCCCTACCTGGTTTCGCGCGCCCGCTGGGGCTATCGCATGGGCGACGGGGCGCTCTACGACAGCGTACTGCGCGACGGCTTGAACGATGCGTTCTCCGATGCTCATTCGGGCTGGCACACCGAGGACCTGGTTCAAAAATATCAAGTGACTCGCGACGAGCAGGATCGTTGGGCCCTGCGCTCGCAGCAGCGCTTCGCCAGCGCCCAAGCCGCCGGCCACTTCAAGGCGCAGATCGTGCCGGTCGAAGTGCCGGGTAAAAAGGGACCGGTGCAATTCGACAAGGACGAGCATAATCGGCCGGACACCACGCTCGAGACGCTGGCGCGGCTCAAGCCCGCATTTCGGCCCGACGGCACGATCACCGCTGGCAACGCGCCGGGATTGAATGACGCGGCGTCGGCAATGGTGCTCGCCGATGCGAGCTGGGCCGACAAACGCGGCGTTTCCGCAACGGCTCGCCTTGCCGGCTATGGCATCGCCGCGGTCGAGCCCGGCATGTTCGGCTTGGGACCGGTTCCCGCGGTGAGGCAGGCCTTGCAACGCGCCGGCTGGGATATTCGTTCGGTCGAGCGGGTCGAGATCAACGAGGCCTTCGCCGCGATTGCCATTGTCGTCGCCCGCGAACTTGGATTGCCGGAGGACATCGTCAACGTGGAAGGCGGAGCGGTCGCGCATGGCCATCCGATCGGCGCCACCGGCGCGGTGCTCACGACAAAACTCATTCATTCGATGCGCCGCGACGGCCTCAAGCGCGGCGTCGTCACGCTCTGCATCGGCGGCGGGCAAGGCATCGCGCTCGCCATAGAAACGCTGCACTGAAAAGACTGGAGCAAACCGGAGGTCTGCCATGCCGCTTGCCAAGATCCACGTGCTCGAAGGCCGTTACGACCAGAGCCGCATCGCGAAAATATCGGGTGCCATTCAATCGGCGTTGATGAACACGCTTCGCGTGCCGCGGGAGGATTTTTTCCAGCTCATCTTCGAGCTGCCGAAGAATCGCTTCCTTCACACACCCTCGTTTGTCGGTATGCATTACAGCGACGATATGATCATTCTGGAGATATCTTTCATTCAAGGACGACCGAAAGAGACCCGGCTAGCGCTGTTGAAGGACATCAACACGCGCGTTGCCGCCGCGGCTGGTATCTCGCCGGACGACATGATGATCGCGCTATATGAGGCTCCGGGCGAGAACTTTTCATTCGGTCAGGGCGAGGCGCAGCGCGCCAAAGCCGTCGCCCCGGCGTAACTGGGTCTGAGGAATCTAAGTTTGCCCGGCGCGCCGGACCATTTCGATTTTCATTTTTGCTTTTGCTCACGCCGGCAATTTGGCTATCATCGCGTGTGACTCGCTCGTTGCTGCGGGATCGGAGCCTGCGATGATGCGGGGTGTTTCGATCGGGCTTATTTCGTGTGCTGCCTTGTTTGCGGCATTAGCCGCGCCATCGGAAGCCGCTGACCTGTGGCGGGCCGCTCATGCACGGCCGATCGTCTATGCACCGCCGGTCGTTTATGGGCCGGCCGAGCCGCTCTGCTACTGGTGCATCCGCGATGCGATCTATGTCGACACCAAATTGATCGCACATCTCGAAGCCAATCCGGATGTCGATGAGGCGGACAAGGCGCCGTGGATTCTTGGTGCCCACGCCGATGTGCGTCGGCTGCGCCGGATGCTCGGGCCGGTCGAGACGGTCAGCGTGGCGCCGTGCTGCTATTGGCGAAAGCGGCTTTACGTGAGGTGAGTGAGGTGCGGGCGAAGCGAAGCAATCTCGAACTCGTGTCCCGGGCGCAGCGCAGCACGCAAGTGATGCGCTGCTGAACCGGGACCTTTACACACGCGGAGTATGAGACGATCCCGGATCTGCGGTGCACCGCTACGCGCTGCACCGCGTCCGGGATACGCAATTTAAGAGCGGAAGCGGATCGGGAGGGGGGTCTGTTTTTAGAACTCGTGGCCGAGCCGGCGTCTTTGTCTTTAGACCCCCATCTCTAACCCTCCCCCTCAAGGGGGGAGGGGACAGATTTCGCGCACCTTACTCCGCAGGTGCGGGGGGAGGCGCCGGGCCGCCGAATAGGCGCGGCAACAGGCGGCCCCGCGTGCGCAGCGTCCATTGCAAGAGCCGATCGAGATAAAGATAAACCACCGGCGTCGTGTAGATGGTCAGAAGCTGGCTGATGATCAGCCCGCCCATGATCGCGATGCCGAGCGGGCGGCGGATTTCGCTGCCATTGCCGAAGCTCAAGGCCAGCGGCATCGCGCCGAGAATGGCGGCGCTTGTCGTCATCATGATCGGCCGGAAGCGCAAGCGGCAAGCCTGATAGATCGCGTCGTAGCTACTTAAGTGCTCGGCGCGTTTGGCTTCGATGGCGAAGTCGATCATCATGATCGCGTTCTT
>DASSXN010000127.1:0-28893 GCA_035703785.1 Xanthobacteraceae bacterium | reverse complement strand
CGCACGCTCGATCAGCTTCCCACCGGCGTCGCCATGTTCGACGCCAGCCACAGATTGACGTTCTACAACGAGGCCTATCGCACGCTGTGGAATCTCGACGCCGCATTTCTCGATCAGCGGCCCACCGATTCTGCCGTGATCGAATTGTTGCGCATGGGACGCAAGCTCCCTGAGGAGCGCGACTTTCGGCTATGGAAATCGCAGCTGCACGAAGCCTATCGCACCGTCGAAGCAAAAGACCACACCTGGCATCTGCCGGACGGACGCACCTTGCGCGTGGTGACGACTCCCAATCCCGACGGCGGCGTGACTTACCTGTTCCACGATGTGAGCGAACGGCTCGATCTCGAACGGCGTTTCGAGGAGCTGATCCACATTCAGGGCGAAACGCTCGACAAGCTCGCCGAGGGCGTCGCGGTTTTCGGCAGCGATGGCCGGCTACGACTGCACAACGCCGCCTTTGAAGCGATGTGGCGGCTATCGTCGCGAGCGCTGTCCGACCGGCCGCACATCGAGAAAATTTCCGCTTTATGCCAGCCGCTGCACGGCGATGCGCCGGCATGGCGGTCTTTGCGCGAAGCCGTCACCGCGATGGAAAGCCGCGAAACGACGCGCGGCCGCATTGAACGGCGTGACGGCAGGGTCATCGACTGCAGCACGGTGCCGCTGCCCGATGGCGCGACGCTGGTGACGTTTCATGACGTGAGCGATTCAGTCAACGTCGAGCGGGCGCTGCGGGAGCGTAACGAGGCGCTGGAAGACGCCGACAAGATCAAGGTCGACTTCGTCCATCACGTCTCCTACGAGCTGCGCTCGCCGCTCACCAATATTATCGGCTTCGTCCACCTGCTCGGTGATCCGGCAACAGGTCCTTTGACCGAGAAGCAGCGCGAATATCTCGAATACATCACTGTCTCGACCAATACATTGTTGGCACTGATCAATAATATTCTCGATCTGGCGACCATCGATGCCGGACGCATGCAACTCGAGCTTACTTCGGTCGATATTCGCGAAACCATGATGGCGGCAGCCGAAGGTGTCCAAGACCGCACCGTCAGCGGCGGCGTCACGCTCGACATCAATGCGCCGTCCAATATCGGCAGTTTCGTCGCCGACAAGCTGCGACTGCGGCAGATTTTGTTCAATCTTTTGGCGAACGCCTTGAATTTTTCTCCACCCGGCTCGACCGTCACTTTGCATGCCGAACGCCGGCCCGACGCCATCGTGTTCTCCGTTACCGACACGGGCCCCGGCATCCCGGCGGACATGCTCGAAAAAGTGTTCGACTGGTTCGAAACCCATTCGCTCGGCTCGCGCTACCGCGGCCCCGGCATTGGGCTTTCGCTGGTTCGGTCGTTTGTAGAATTGCACGGTGGCGAGGTGACGATTGCTTCTGCCGTGGGACAAGGCACCACCGTCACATGTACCTTTCCCCTCGCCGAAGCCGCCAACCTGACGGCGGCGGAGTAGCGGGACCGAGATGCTTTTGACAGCGCCCCGGGGCGCAAGCTTTACCGTCACATTGCCGGATGAAGAGGCGACGCGGCGCTTCGCAACGGACCTCGCGGGCGCGCTCGAACCCGGCGACCTCGTCACGCTGTCTGGCGACCTCGGCGCCGGGAAGACGACGTTTGCGCGCGCGCTCATTTGCCATCTCAGCAGCGACGAGACGATCGAGGTGCCGAGTCCGACTTTTACGTTGGTGCAAAATTACGAGCTGCCGCGCTTCACGCTCGTCCATGCCGATCTATACCGGGTGAGGAGCGCCACCGAGCTTGCCGAACTCGGCTTCGATGATGTGCCGGACGGCGCGGTGGTCCTGATGGAATGGCCCGATCGCGCCGCGGGAGCTTTGCCGGCTGACCGGCTCGATATCGCATTCACCCTTGCGCCCGCCGCCGGGCCCAATGTCCGCCAGATCCGCTACACCGGCTATGGCGTGTTCGCCGTGCGGGCCGAACGGATCGCTCTGGTGCGCGGCTTCATCGACGAGGCCGGATTTGGTGAGGCGCCGCGGCGGCGCATGCAAGGCGATGCATCGACGCGAATCTTCGAGCGGCTCACCTCGAGCAATCGGACTGCCGTTCTCATGAACGCGCCGCGGCGGCCCGATGGTCCGCCGGTTCGCGACGGCAAACCCTACAGCGCCATCGCGCACCTTGCCGAAGATATCGTGCCCTATGTCGCGCTCGCCGCAGGATTGCGGCGCATCGATCTCTCCGCCCCGGAAATCCTGCACGCCGACCTCGATCACGGCCTGATCCTGATGGAGGACCTGGGCGACGAGCGCATCGTCAGCGGCAATCCCCCGACGCCCGTCGAAGTGCGATACGCGACCGCTGTCGATCTTTTGGCTTCGCTCCACGCACGCAATCTGCCGAACCGTTTGCCGGTCACGAGCGCGCTCGACTACCGCCTGCCCCGCTATGACATCGATGCATTTCTGATTGAAGCCGAGTTGCTGCTCGATTGGTATCTCGTTAATGCCGGCGCGCCTGTGGGCGAGGCGGCGCGCGCCGCATTCGTGACATTGTGGCGCAATGCGTTGGAACCGGCGATGGAAGCGCCGGCGACTTGGGTGCTGCGCGATTATCATTCGCCTAATCTGCTGTGGCTGCCGCAGCGCGAGGGCATCGCCCGCGTCGGCCTGGTCGATTTTCAGGATGCGTTGATCGGACCCGCGGCCTACGACGTTGCTTCGCTGCTGCAGGACGCCCGCGTCGACGTTCCTGAGAACCTGGAAATGAACCTGCTCGGACGTTACGTGCGCGCGCGCCTAAGCCACGATCGCAATTTCGACACCGGCGGCTTCACGCTCCTTTACGCCACATTGGCGGCGCAGCGCGCGACGAAGATCCTCGGCATTTTCGCCCGGCTGCAACGGCGGGACGGCAAGCCGCAATATCTGCGGCATATGCCGCGGCTGTGGGGCTATTTACAACGGTCCCTGGCGCATCCGGCACTGGCGGCGCTCAAAGGCTGGTATGCCGCAAATGTGCCATCTCTGGATGGGCTATGATGCGGCGATTCGGGCTGGAACGCATGATCCCGAAAAGTGGGAACCGGTTTCCCGCCTGCGCGAAGCCCCGGCAACCGCTTGGCCGGGTGATTTGATGCTTCGGCGGGCGAAGGCAGGTCGGACAAGATCATGCGCAAACAAAAATATTGAGGGCGCAGAGCGATTGCGCTCTGGGCTGGATGGGGCAGCGCGATGATGCCGAGAAGCGCGATCGTATTGGCGGCCGGCCTTGGCACGCGCATGCGGCCGTATAACGGCCATGTGCCAAAGCCGCTGGTGACCGTCGGCGGGCGATCGCTGATCGATTACGGCCTCGACCGGCTGGCGGAAGCCGGCGTCGAACGCGCGGTTGTCAATGTGCACCATCTCGCCGACGCCGTGGAACGGCATTTGGCGGCACGGAAGCGCCCCCGCATCATCATCTCCAACGAACGCGAAGGCCTTCTTGGCACCGGCGGCGGCATCGCCAAGGCGCTGCCGCAGCTCGGCACTGCACCGTTCTTTCTGGTCAATTCCGACACGCTGTGGCTGGACGGCGTTAAGCCCAACTTTGAACGCCTGGCAGAAAATTTCGACGCCAACGCAATGGATGCGCTTCTATTGTTGGCTCCGAGCGTCGGCAGCCTCGGCTATCAAGGGCGCGGCGATTACAGCATGCTCGCGGACAGCCGGCTGCGCCGGCGCGGCGAACACGAAGTGGCGCCGTTCATCTATGCGGGCGCGGCAATCCTTTCGCCGGCGCTGTTCGCGGCCACCCCCCAAGGTGCGTTCGCGCTCACCCCTTTGTTCGATCGCGCGGCCGCCGCAGGGCGATTGTTCGGCTTGCGCCTCGATGGCGTCTGGATGCATGTCGGCACGCCGGAAGCGGTCTCTGCGGCAGAGGCGGCGCTCGCGGCAACGGCATAAGCTCTGCTAGACTGTCGCGGCCATTTCCGCGATCCCCACATGACTTCGCGCGTTTTCAACATCCCGGCGTCGGCGCCGTTTTTGCCGACGCTAATCGAGGCACTGCACGACGGCAGACTCGGCTTCGATTTTGCCGACGATCCGCTGGCGCTTGCCGCAGCGACGCTTTATCTGCCGACGCAGCGTGCCTGCAAGCTGATGCGCGAGGCGTTTCTTGACCGGCTTCGCGGTGATGGAGCGATCCTGCCGCGCATCGTCGCCATCGGCGACATCGACGAAGACGAGATCGCCTTCGCCGAGAGCGCGGGCGGCGGCATCGCCGCGGATGCGCTGGCATTGCCGCGGGCGCTGGGCGGGCTTGAACGCAAGCTCCTGCTGACCCGGCTGGTCATGGCGTGGTCGAAATCGCCGGAAGTCCGCGGCGCGACCGGGACGCCGCTCGTGGCGCAAACCCCGGCGGCGGCATCCGCTCTGGCGGACGACCTTGCCCGGCTCATGGACGACATGACAACGCGTAACGTGCCGTGGGAGCGGCTGGGCGAGCTGGTGCCGGACGAGTTCGACGCGTTCTGGCAGCTCACGCTGCGTTTTTTGCAGATCGCGCGCGAACGCTGGCCGGAGGTTCTGCGCGAAGCGCAAGCGATTGAACCAATGGCGCGCCGCGACGCGCTGATCAAAGCCGAGACGGCGCGGCTTGCACGCAAACCCGATGGGCCGGTGATTGCCGCCGGCTCGACCGGATCGATTCCGGCAACCGCCGACTTGATCGCCGCCATTGCGCGATTGCCGCACGGCGCCGTGGTGCTGCCGGGACTCGACACCGACCTCGACGAGGACAGCTGGCGGCTGATTGCAGGCGATGAAAGCAAGGGCGCAGCTCCGGCGCCGGGACATCCCCAATTCGCGATGCAAGCACTTTTGGCTCGCATGGGCGTCAAGCGCGACGCGGTGGTCGCCTTGGCTCCGGCGCGCGGACGCGAACGGCTGATCTCGGAGGCGCTACGCCCCGCGGACGCAACCGAAAAATGGCGCGCCAATGCCGCCGATGCCGGATTCACCGCGCACATGACGGCGGCGCTGCACAATGTAAGCATGATCGAAGCGGCCAATCCCGAGGAAGAAACGCTCGCCGTCGCGGTGGCGCTGCGCGAGGCGGTGCAGGAGAACAAGACCGCAGCTCTCGTCACTTCGGATCGGGCATTGGCGCGCCGTGTCGCCGCCGCGCTCGGTCGCTGGGATATCACTGCAGAAGACTCAGGGGGCGAAGCGCTCGCCGATACGTCGGCGGGTGTTTTTGCCCGGCTCGCCGCGCTCGTGGCGCTGCACGGCGCCGCGCCGGTCGATTTGCTGGCTCTGCTCAAACATCCGCTGCTGCGGCTTGATTTCGAGCGGCGCGAGCGCGCGAGCGCCGCACTTGAACGCGCGATCCTGCGTGGACCTCGCCCGCGTCCCGGAACGCGCGGCTTGGCGGGAGCGCTGCAGAGTTTTCGCTTCCAGCTCGGCAAGTTCCACCGTGGCGAAGCGAGCGAACTGCATCCGTCCGATCACCGTACGACGCTAACCGACGATGCGCTCGCCGAGGCAACCCAGCTGGTCGCGCGGCTCGCAACCGCGCTTGGGCCACTTGAAGCGATCGACGATGCACGCCATCCGCTCGCGGAATTTGCGCGGCGGCATCGCGCCGTGCTTGCTGCGCTATCGAAACAGCACGATGCGGAGGCGGCGTTTCTGGGTCCAGAGGGAACGAAGCTCGCGGATGCATTCGACGAAGTCGCGGCCAGCAGTGCGGCGGCGCAGCTGCAGCTCGTGAAATCCGAGTATGTGGAATTGTTCAAGGCCATGCTCATGGGAAAGTTCGTGCGGCAGGCCACAGGGACCGGCGCTCAGGTGCGAATTTTGGGTCTGCTCGAAGCGCGGCTCACCGAGAGCGACCGCGTTGTGCTCGGCGGTCTGGTCGAGGGCAAGTGGCCGCCGGAGACCAATTCCGATGCCTGGCTCAGCCGGCGGATGCGGCTTGCGCTTGGACTCGATCTGCCGGAGCGGCGCATCGGGCTTAGCGCTCATGACTTCGCCCAGCTCGGCAACGCCCGCGAAGTGGTGCTCAGCCGCGCTGCGAAGATTGGCGGCGCACCGGCGATGCCGTCGCGTTTCATCCAGCGCCTTGCGGCGCTGACGGGTGAGCGCTGGATCGAGGTGGTGACGCGCGGCCATCGTTATCTGTCCTGGGCGCGGCAACTGGACCGGCCCGAGCGCATCGCGGCGGCGGCGCAGCCCGCGCCCAAGCCGCCGCGCACGGCGCGACCAAAAAGTCTGTCGGTCACCGAGATCGAGGACTGGCTGCGCGATCCGTACACGATTTACGCCAAACATGTGTTGCGGCTGCGCCCGCTCGATCCCGTCGATACCGAACCTGGCGCCGCCGAGCGCGGCAGCATCATTCATGCCGCCATCGCCGAATTTACCCAGACCTACGTCAAGGAGCTGCCAGCCGATTGCGTTGGTGCGCTGATTGCGCTGGGCGAGCCACGCTTTGCTGCCCTGGAGGATTTTCCCGAGGCGCGCGCGTTCTGGTGGCCGCGATTTGTGCGCATCGCGCACTGGTTCGCGCGCTGGGAGACGGAACGCCGCGCCAGCATTGCTGCTCTCGCCGCCGAAACCCACGGCAAGATCGAGATCGCGCTGCGCGACGGCACCTTCAAATTGCGCGGCGTCGCCGATCGGATCGAACTTAGCCGTGACGGCCGGTACGTCATTCTGGACTACAAGACCGGCGCGGCGCGGACCGAAAAGCAGGTGCGCACGGGCCTGGCCCCGCAGCTCACATTGGAAGCGGCAATGCTGCGCGGTGGCGGCTTTGGCGGCATTGCCGCCGGCGGGTCGGTCGCCGAGCTGCTCTACGTGCAGCTAAGAGGCGGCGACCCCGCCGGCGAAGTCAAATCGATCCAATTCAAGGATGGCACCGCGGACAGCCAGGCCGATCGTGCTTTGGCCAAGCTGAAGGAGCTCGCGCAGCATTTCGACGATGACGAGACGCCGTATCGCTCGCTCGTCCACCCGATGTGGCGCACGCATTATGGCGACTACGATCATCTCGCGCGCGTGAAGGAATGGTCGAGCTCGGGCGGCGTTACGGACGATTTTGTGGGTGGCGAATGATCAAGCCGGACATCATCCCGCTTCAGATTCGTGATTTGCAGCGTGCCGTCGCCGACCCCGCGGTCTCGGCCTGGGTCGCGGCCAATGCCGGATCGGGCAAGACGCATGTCCTGGCGCAGCGCGTCATCAACCTCCTCTTGGAAGGCGTCGCGCCCGAGAAAATTCTCTGTATCACCTTCACCAAGGCCGCGGCCGCCAATATGGCCAAGCGCGTGTTCGACACGCTTGCCGAATGGACCACGCTCGACGACGCTGCGCTCGACGAGGCGATCAGCTCCCGCTCCGAGATCGAACCCGATGCCCCCCGCCGCGCTTTGGCGCGGCGTTTGTTCGCCCGGGCACTGGAGACACCGGGCGGGCTCAAAGTGCAGACGATCCATGCGTTCTGTACGCAGCTTTTGCACCAGTTTCCGTTCGAGGCCAATGTCGCGGCGCGTTTTGACGTGCTCGATGAGACCGAACAGACGCAGCTTTTGGAGCGATTGACGCTCGATCTCTTACTCGAGGCGGCGCGAACTCCGGAGAGCCCGATCGGCGGTGCTTTGGCAGCGGCTATCACCGCCGCGTCCGATCAGAGCTTCCGCGACGCCATCCGGGCAGCGATCACCGCACGCGAGGCCGTCGCACGCTGGTTCATCGATACCGGCGGCGTGGAAGCGGCAATCGCTGCGATGTCGCGACAACTTGGCCTTGAGCCTGGCGAAACCCGCGACAGCATCGAGGACGAGTTCTTCACTCGATCGCTCATCATGTCGGCGGAATGGCCAGCCGTTGCCGCCGCGCTTGAACAAGGCGGCAAGAGCGATCGCGACCAAGCGCGGCGGTTTCGCCAGCTTGCCTCGTTGCCGCGATCTGACCGTGTCGAGGCCTATCTCGACATTTTCTGCACCGCGAACGAGCGCGCCGCGCGGCGGTCGATCGTTACCCAGGCCATCAAAGATAAGGACTTGGTTGAACGGCTCGCGGCCGAACAGGCGCGGGTTTGTGCACTATTGGAGCGGCTTCGCGCCGTGATCTGCCGGGACCGCTCGGCCGCTCTGCTCACCATCGCGCACGAGATCCAGCGGCGCTATCAAACCGAGAAGGATCGCCGCGGTCTCGCCGACTACGACGATCTCATCGACAAGGCGCTCGAACTTCTCAGCAACGTCGACGCCGCTTGGGTTCATTACAAGCTCGACTTCGGCGTCGATCATCTTTTGATCGACGAGGCGCAAGACACCAGCAGCAAGCAATGGCAGATCGTGCGCAGCCTGGTCGCCGAATTCACCGCCGGCGCCGGCGCGCGGCCCGCGACGCGAACCGTGTTCGCGGTCGGTGACGAGAAACAATCGATCTATTCGTTCCAGAACGCCGCGCCGAAAGAATTTGCCGAAATGCGCCGCTACTTTGAGCGCACGCATCAAGCCGGCCAGCGTAGCTTCCTGTTTCGCGAGTTCAAGCATTCGTTCCGCTCCGGAGCAAACATCCTTGCCGCCGTCGATGCAGTCTTCAGCGATAAAGCGATTGCGGCGAGCGTCTCGTCCGACGCCGACGGATTTCCCCCGCATATCGCGCTGCCCGAGGCGCCGGTCGGCCTGATCGAGGTCTGGGGGCCGGTCGAACCGGAGAAAAGCGCCGAAATCGACGGCTGGGACGCGCCATTCGACCAGGTCAGCGAGACCAGCCCGCGGGTGCGACTGGCGCGTCGGATCGCGCGCACCGTGCGGCGGCTTGTCGAAGCCCGCGAGCCGGTCGGGATGGAGGGCCGCGCCTTGCGCTATGGCGACGTCCTAGTGCTGGTGCGCCAGCGCGGCGAATTGTTCGAGGCCATCATCCGCGCGTTGAAAAATGAAAATGTCGAGGTCGCGGGCGCCGACCGTCTCGTGCTCACCGAGCATATTGCGGTCATGGATTTGATGGTGCTCGCCGACGCGTTACTGTTGCCCGACGACGATCTCGCGCTTGCCACGGTATTGCGCAGCCCGTTGTTCGGTTTCAGCGACGACGATCTATTTGCGCTGGCGTGGGATCGCGGGCCATTGCCACTGCGTACCGCGCTCAGCCGCAGAGCCGGCGAGACGCCGCTGTTCGCAGGGGCCGCGGCCCTCCTCGGTAAGCTCGCCGAACTAGCCAAGCGCGAGACGCCATTCGATTTTTACGCGCAGGTACTTGGCGCCGGCGGCGCCAGACGCCGCTTTCTCGCCCGCCTCGGCCCCGAGGCCAACGACGCACTCGATGAGTTTCTCAATCTGGCGCTTGAATATGAACGCCGCGAGACGCCTTCGCTGCAGGGCTTTCTCGCCTGGCTGCGCCAAGCGCGCGCCGAAGTGAAGCGCGACATGGAGATCGCCCGTGACGAGGTGCGCGTCATGACCGTCCATGGCGCCAAGGGTCTTGAAGCGCCGCTCGTGATCCTGGCCGACACCATGACCCCGCCAGCCGGACCGCGGCAGCCGCGGCTTCTGACGCTCTCCGGCGGCGCCGTGGTCTGGGCCGGGAAAAAAGCCGACGACTCGTCCGCCATGGGAGGCGCGCGGCAGGCGGCGCTCGCCGAGGCGCGCGACGAATATCGGCGGCTCCTCTATGTGGCGATGACCCGCGCCGCCGACCGGCTGATCATTTGCGGCGCCGACGGCGAAAGAAGGCGGCCGGACGGCTGCTGGTACGATCTCGTCCGCGCGGCGCTCGATCCGCAGCTGGTCGAAGCGACGGATGACGGCGAGAAAGTCCTGCGCTTCGGCTGGACGGCGGCAGCGCCAGCGGCGGCGCCGGGCGCGCCGGGCAAGACCGCAGAGCCGGAATTGCCATCCTGGCTGCGGCAGGCTGCGCCGGTTCGACCGCCTCGGGCTACGCCATTGGCGCCCTCCTCAGCTTTTGACGAGGAGCTCGGACGGGCATTGCCGGGTGCCGCGGGCGATCGGCACAAGGCATTGCAGCGCGGGCAGATCGTGCATCGGCTCATGCAGTCGCTGCCGGACATTGCGCCGGCGGCGCGCAAGCCGGCGCTTGAGCACTATCTCGCCAATGCCGCCCGAGACCTTTCGCCGGACGAGCTCGCCGAAATCGCGCGGCACGTTCTTGCAATTCTCGAAGACGACAAGTTTACCGATGTCTTTGCCGCGGGAAGCCGGCCGGAGGTGCCGATCGTCGGCCGAATTTCGCGACCGGATTGCGAACCCGTTCTTGTCGCCGGTCAAGTGGACCGGCTGATCGCCACCGATGACGCTGTCCTCGCCGTCGATTACAAGACCGACAGCGTTGTGCCGGGCCGCCTGGACGACGTGCCGCCCGCCTACATCGCGCAGCTGGCGCTGTATCGAGCGGTCCTGACGCGCATTTATCCGGGCAAAAGCGTGCGCGCAGCACTCATCTTCAGCGCCGGGCCAGTTTTGCTGGAGATTCCCGCGTCAACCCTGGATGTCGCCCTTGAGGCTGAGCTCAATCGGCACGGGACGCAGCGCTGTCACGCTCCAGTGAGCGCGGCTTGACGCCCAAGCAACGCATTCATACGTTCAGCGCCCGATTCATCGGGCGGCCGATTCTGCGCTTTTCCCCAGAACCGACGACTCCCTGAAAGACGAGGTATTTCATGGTCGACAAAACAACCGATGCCACGTTTGAGAAGGACGTGCTCAAGGCGAGCGGTCCTGTGGTCGTTGATTTCTGGGCGGAATGGTGCGGCCCGTGCCGGATGATCGCGCCGGCGCTTGAAGAGATTTCCAACTCGCTCAATGGCAAGGTGAAAATCGTCAAGCTCAATGTCGATGAGAACCCCGGCACGGCGGCGAAATACGGCATCATGTCGATTCCGACCTTGATGCTGTTCAAGGACGGCCAGCTGGCGTCGCGCCAGATCGGCGCGCAGCCGAAGCAGAAGCTCGAGCAGTGGATTAGCGGCTCGATCTGATTTGCTGGTTGTCTTGATCAAGCGGGTAGCGTCGCCGTTTTCCGCCTCGTCATTGCGAGGAGCCCCGACAGGGGGCGGCGAAGCAATCCGGAGGCGCATAGCGCAAATAAAATCGGGATTGCTTCGCTAGCGCTCGCAATGACGCGCACGCCGCACGCTAATGCCGGAAATGCCGCGTGCCGGTGAAGACCATGGCGATGCCGTGGGCGTCGGCCGCTGCGATCACTTCATCGTCGCGCATCGACCCGCCGGGCTGGATCACCGCGGTCGCGCCGGCTTCGATGGCGACCAGCAAACCGTCGGCGAACGGGAAAAAAGCGTCGGAAGCGACCACCGACCCTTTGGTGGCAGGTTCTTTCAACCCCGCTTCGCGCGCGGCGTCCTGCGCCTTGCGCGCCGCGATGCGCGCGGCATCGACGCGGCTCATCTGGCCGGCGCCGATGCCTACCGTCGCCAGGTCTTTGGCATAGACGATCGTATTCGACTTGACGTGCTTGGCGACACGGAACGCGAAACTAAGATCGCGCAATTCGGCGTCGGTCGGCGCACGCCGGGTGACCCGCCGCAAATCCATGTCGTCGACGACCGCGTTATCACGGGTCTGCACCAGAAGTCCGCCGGCGACTGTCTTCGCCGTCAAACCGGCGGCGCGCGCATCGGGCAGCCCGCCGGCAAGCAGAAGCCGCAAGTTCTTCTTCGCTGCAATAAGCGCGATCGCCTCCTCGGTCGCATCCGGGGCGACGATCACTTCGGTGAAAATCTCGGTAATTGCGCGCGCCGCCTCGGCATCGAGCGTGCGGTTGAGCGCGACGATGCCGCCGAATGCCGAGGTGCGGTCGCAGGCAAAGGCCCGGCGATAGGCATCGACCAGGCTCTCGGCTTCCGCCACGCCGCAGGGATTGGCGTGTTTGATGATGGCGCAAGCGGCGGTGCGCGCCGGATCGAACTCGGCGACGCATTCGTAGGCCGCGTCGGTGTCGTTGATGTTGTTGTAGGAGAGCTGCTTGCCCTGGACCTGTCGCGCGGTGGCGACGCCAAAGCGCGGCTCGGGCGTACGATAGAAGGCCGCCGACTGATGCGGGTTCTCACCATAACGCAACGCTTCTATAAGCCGGCCGCCGAACGCGCGATAATCAGGCGCGAACTCCTTGATCGCGCCGGTGAACCAATTGGCGATCGCCGCATCGTAGGCAGCGGTGCGCGCATAGGCCTTGGCGGCGAATCGCCGGCGCAGCGTCAGGCTCGTGCTGCCGTTGTGGCGCTCGAGCTCCTCGATCAGCGCGGCGTAATCGCTTGCGTCGACCAGCACCGCAACATCGTCGTGATTCTTGGCGGCAGCGCGGATCATCGCCGGGCCGCCGATGTCGATGTTCTCGATGCAGGCGGCAAAATCGCCGCCGCCGGCGACCGTCGCTTCGAAGGGATAGAGATTCACGACCACAATGTCGATCGGGCGGATTTTGTGCGCCCGCATAGCTTCGACATGTTCGGAATTGCCGCGCCTTGCCAATAATCCGCCGTGCACCGCCGGATGCAGCGTCTTGACGCGGCCGTCCATCATTTCCGGAAAGCCAGTGAGCTCGCTGACATCGAGCACTTTCAACCCGGCATCGCCGAGAATCTTGCGCGTGCCGCCGGTCGAAATCAGTTCAATGCCGAACCCGGCGAGCGCACGCGCGAAATCCACTACGCCCGATTTGTCGGAAACCGAAACCAGCGCGCGCGAGGCGCGGCGCAAATTGTCGCTCATCGTGCTCCTATATGCGTTCCATTTGTCTGATCGGAACTATTCTCATAATGGCAGTCTTATAACGGCAGTCTCGGCTCCTCCTCGTCCGCTTGCCGCGTAGCGCCGCCGTTCGCGCCCACCGAAGGATGGGCTTGCAGCAGCCATTGGACGCGCGCGGCCGTGCGCGCATGTCCGCGGATGACCAGTTGCAAGGCTCGCCGCGGACCCTCGCTTCCAGCAAGGTAGACGCTATCCTCGAGTTCGACCTGGTCGTGATGCGCGCTAAACGTCCACACTTCCTTGTTCGGCGTCATCAGCATGACGCCATGCCCGTCGGTCAAGCGCGTCGCCCTCACCGTGGGATGGAGGTGGAAGCGGATGGCGAATTCGTCGCGCGTGCTGCGCACCTGCGACTCGCCGTCGGCGTCCAGGAAAATATCCTCACCTTCGAGCCGCATGCCGTCGGTCGACAACATCAAAACGCGCTCGTGGAGAATGCCGAAGCGCGCGGCGTAGCCGTCGTGCATCGCGCGCAAGGCAATCGTATCGGAACTCTCCTCGCGGTTCACCGTCACGCGCGTTGGTCCGCCGACAATCGGGGAACCGCCGAGCATGCGCCGAAACGTCGCCAATTCAACAAAGCGCGCCGAAGACGCATCGTTGAATGTCACCGTGGAGTGCGCGGCCGTGGCCCGCGCGATCGGGCGCCAGTTCTCCCGGCCAATCGTCGGCATGCCGCAATTGACGATGATCAGGCTCTGCCTCGGTGCGGAGAACTCGAACGACAGGCATCCGGCATGGGCATCGAGACTCATCTCGATGGGCGGGGCGCATCCGGTATCGACAACGGCAACGGCGCCGCCTGCCGCCAACCGCTGATAGCCCGAATAGGGTGCATTGGCGAATGGCGCGCCGCGAGCCTCGTCATAGGCCAATAGCGTCAGCAGCAGATCGGCGGGCGTCGCGCCCATGCCGTTGAAATGCGCGAAAGTGCCCTCGGAATGGCGGAAGAAGCGGAGCATCGGCATCATGCGGTCGATCGCATTTTGCAGCGCCTGCGGCGGTGCGATATTGCGCGAGGCGAAGGCTTGGCGCAGCGGCAACAAGTCCAGCAGGATTTCAATGACCGCGCCGGGATCGCGGCTGGCATGCCCACCATCGGGAAGAATCTGCCGCTCGAGTTCGCCTTTGAGGCGTTCAGTCATCGATTTGATGTGACGCGCCTGACCGGCAATGCAGAGCGCGGCATAGCTCAGCGCGATCACGGCCTGCAAGCGCGCGACGCCACGCCGCGCATCACCGGCGGTGTGGCGGAGATAACGGACTTGGCGCAGCAGACTTCGCAGATACCGCCTATAAAAGCGCACATCGGCGTCCTGCAAAACCAGAGTCGACTGGCTGAGCCAGGAGATAATGCGGCGCGCCAGCACGTCCGGACGCCAACCGATCGAGTGCCAGCCGCCCTGGAATGAAATCCACTCGTCGACCAGTGCGCGCGCATTGGCGCGTGTTATTCCAGATTCGGCGGCGCGCAAATGGCGAAGCCAGCCGAAGCCCAGCAACGCCGCGGCCCATTCGTCCGATGGCGGCTCCATCTCGAAGATCGAGCGCCGATCGCAAACCACGACCTTTCCGGCGAACGCGAAACGTCCGGAATAGATTTCGGTGGCCCGGGTTGCGTCGGCGGTGCGCAGATCCTGCGGCGCGATTACGAGGCGGTCGGACTTGAGCGGGGTGAACGGCCAGCGAAACAGCGGGTGGCCGTTGGCGCGGCCGGCGATGCGCCGCAACGCGCCGCGAAGCAGAAGCCACGACAGCTTCGCATGGTTCGCGACCGCAATGCGCGACATCGGCTTCGCTCGCCCTCTCTGCACACCCCTCCCGCGCGACCATAACGAAACGCTCGCGCCCCGGCCAATGGTGGCCCAAACTGTTAAGTTTACTGGTCTTTTAGCAGCCGGGCGGCATAGAAACCATCGATCCCCGCAAACCGCGAATCGCTATCGGGAAAGTGGCACGGCAAGGTTCGCAGATCGCCGTCTTTGCTGATGAAGTCCGCGCAGCCGAAGACTTCGGCAGCAACAATCGGCACGCGCCGTACATTGGGCGCGCGCGCGAGCAGACCTGCGACAATCGCTTCATTTTCGTCCGGCTCAAGCGAACAGGTGCAGTAAACGAGCGTCCCGCCAGGCTTGGTCAGAGCGAGTGCGCGATCGAGCAGGCGGCGCTGCAACGCGGAGAGATTGACGATGTCGCCGGCATTTTTGAGCCACGGCACGTCGGGATGGCGGCGAATGGTCCCGGTCGAGGAGCACGGAGCGTCCAGGAGCACGGCATCAAACGGCTCGGCAGACCATTCCTCGACATCGGCGGCGACGATTTCGGCCTCAAGCGCAAGGCGTGCGAGATTGTCGCGCAATCGTTGCAGCCGCGCTGGCGCGCGATCGAGCGCGGTCACGCTGGCGCCGGCAAGCGCCAGCTGCGCGGTCTTGCCGCCCGGCGCCGCGCAGAGGTCGGCGACACGTCGGCCGCGGACATCGCCAAGGAGCCGCGCCGGCAGCGCCGCTCCCGCGTCCTGCACCCACCACGCGCCTTCGGCAAAACCAGGCACGGCGCTCACCGCGCCGGCCGCGATCACGCGCACCGATCCGGTCGTTAGCACGCGGCCGCCGAGCTTGTTCGCCCAATATTCCGGATCGCTTTTAACCGTGAGGTCGAGCGCCGGCTCGTTGCGATTGGCCGCGGCGATGGCGCGAGCGGTCGCCGCGCCGTAAGCCGCGGTCCAGCGCGTCATCAGCCATTCCGGTGTGTCGAGCGTCGATGTATCGAGCGCAGCGAGGCGCGCGACGCCTTCCCGCGCCACGCGTCGCAACACGGCATTGATCAGACCAGCAAATCCGGCAGTACGCCGATCGGCTTGCGCGATCCGGACGGAAAGGTCGACGGCGGCATGATCCGGCACCTTGAGAAAAAGAATCTGCGCCGCTCCGAGCAAGAGCGCGGTCTCGACCAGTGGCGCTTGCGCGGGTAAGCCGCGATCAAGGAACAGCCCGAGAAGATGGTGCAGCGTGCCGAGCCGGCGCAGCACCGTGGCGATCAGAACGCGTACCAGCGCGCGGTCGCGCTCCGCGAGCGCCGCCAATTCGCTGGTTGAATCGAGAAGCTCATCGAGCGCGCGATGCCCGCGCAGCACGCCGTCGAGCATGTCGGCGGCCACGCGGCGAACCGCAAAGCCCGGCGCTTCGCCGGAACGCGCCAGTGTTGTCGCGTGCTTGCGCGGCTTCTGCATCGCGGTGAGATCCTCCTTGCGGTCGCCGCAGGGCTACGCCAAATCAATGGGGATGCCAACGCCAACAGCTGATCCGCCGTTGTCAACACCCGCGGACGCCGCGAGCGAGCGGCCGGCCAACAGGCGGCCGCTGCCGGATGCCGCCATTCGCGCACTGGCGGAAGCCGCGGCAAGGCGAGTCGAACGCCGCAATAAGAAAGCCGGGACGTCGCAAGCCGCGAACGAAATCGCCGGCCGCGGCGGCCTCGATCCGACGCGCTACGGCGACTGGGAGGTCAACGGGATCGCTTCGGATTTTTGAGTAGCAGATATCAGGGATCAGCAATCAGGTATCGGCAAGCGATGCAGCTTCGTCGTGATCACTGATTTTTCTGATGCCCCATCCCTGATCCCTGATGCCTGACTATCTGGTGACCACGACGCGCGTCCCGAGGCTGGCCCGGCTGTACAAATCCATGATGTCCTCGTTGTACATCCGGATGCAGCCGTGGGAGACGAAGCCGCCGATCGTGCCCGGCGCATTGGTGCCGTGAATGGCGTATTCACCGCCGCCGGAAAGCGTCATCGCGGCCGCTCCCATGGGATTGCGCGACGAGCCGCCCGGCACGACCGGCGGCAGCGATCGGTAATCGCCCCTGATCGACGCCGGCGGCGTCCAGGCCGGCCTGATATATTTGCCGTCGATGAAGGCGGTGCCTGACCATTGCATGCCGGCGCGGCCGACGCCGACCGGGTAGCGGATCGCCTCGCCGGAGCCGACAAAATAATAGAGCCGGCGTTCGCCGGTGCGGATGAGAATGGTTCCCGGCAAATAGCTGTCCTTCACCGAAACCCGATCGCCATGGGCCTGCACCGGCGCAGGCGCAAAACCGAATGCTGCGACGACGGCCGCAAAGCCATAAACCAGAATCTTTCCTCGCATTTTCACATTCCCTAATGCTTCTTGTCGCCCCCGCTCGCCCCGCTGCGCAGCGGGGATACTTACGAATATTCTAGCCAAATCAATCGCTGCCCTCAGCAGCTCAGCTGCAACAAGGTTGAGGTTTGGTAATTTTTTTCGCCGGGTGTGTTCTCCGCGCACCACCTCCTTGCACGACCTCGTTGCCGCCTGCCGGCAAAGCGCAGATAGCCAAACGGTTCCACGCGAGCTTGCCAGTAGCGGCGTGCTCGCGCGCCCGATGGAGCGGAAGGGAAAGGCTATGCGCTCTTGCGGTTCTGCCGGTTCTTGACCAGGTCGTCGACCACCGCCGGATCGGCGAGCGTGGAGGTGTCGCCGAGATTGCCGAATTCGTCTTCGGCGATCTTGCGCAGGATGCGGCGCATGATCTTGCCGGATCGCGTCTTTGGCAGGCTCGGCGCGAACTGGATCAGATCGGGAGAGGCGATCGGGCTGATCTCCTTGCGCACCCAGCCGACCAGTTCCTTGCGCAGCTCTTCGGTGGGCTGCTCGCCGGCCATCAGCGTGACATAGGCGTAAATGCCCTGTCCCTTGATGTTGTGCGGATAGCCGACCACGGCCGCTTCCGAGACTTTCGGATGCGCAACCAGCGCCGATTCCACCTCCGCCGTTCCGAGCCTGTGCCCGGCGACATTGATCACGTCGTCGACGCGGCCGGTGATCCAGTAGTAGCCGTCCTCGTCACGCCGGCAGCCGTCACCGGTGAAATATTTTCCGGCATAGGTGCTGAAATAGGTGTCCACGAACCGCTGGTGATCGCCGTAGACGGTGCGCATCATGCCAGGCCAGGAGTCGGCAATACAGAGATTGCCGCTCGCCGGCCCTTCCAGCACTTTGCCCTCGGCATCGACGATCAGCGGCACCACGCCAAAGAACGGCAAGGTCGCCGATCCCGGCTTAAGCCTGATCGCGCCGGGAAGCGGCGTGATCAAAATGCCGCCGGTCTCGGTCTGCCACCAGGTGTCGACGATCGGGCAGCGGCCGTCGCCGACCACGCGGTGATACCATTCCCAGGCTTCCGGATTGATCGGCTCTCCGACGGTGCCAAGCAGGCGCAACGACGCGCGTGAGGTCTTCTTCACCGGTGCATCGCCGGCTTGCATCAGCGCGCGGATTGCGGTCGGTGCCGTGTAGAAGGTGTTGACCTTGTGCTTGTCGACGACTTCCCAGAAGCGCGACGTTGACGGATAGTTCGGCACGCCTTCGAACATTAGCGTGATGGCGCCGTTCGCGAGCGGACCATAGACGATGTAGCTGTGACCGGTGACCCAACCGACGTCCGCGGTGCACCAATAGATGTCGCCCTCGTGGTAGTCGAAAACGTATTGGTGCGTCATCGCGGTATAGATGAGATAGCCCGCGGTGGTGTGCAGCACGCCCTTCGGCCGTCCGGTCGACCCCGACGTGTAGAGGATGAACAGCGGATCTTCGGCGTTCATGTGCTCGCAAGGGCACTCCGCCGTCACCACGTCCTTGGCCTCGTGGTACCAGACGTCGCGCACCGGATCCATGTCGACCGGAGCGCCGGTGTGCTTGACGACGATCACGTAATCAACGCCGCCGACTTTGGCGATTGCCGCGTCGGTATTGGCTTTCAGCGAGATTTTGCGGCCGCCGCGGATGCCTTCATCCGCGGTGATAACAACAGTGGATTTGCAGTCCTCGATGCGCCCGGCGAGCGAATCCGGTGAGAAGCCGCCGAACACCACCGAATGGATGGCACCGATGCGCGCGCAGGCGAGCATCGCGTAGGCAGTCTCGGGAATCATCGGCAAATAGATCGTGACGCGGTCGCCCTTTTTGACGTTGCGGGTGCGCAGAATATTGGCGAAACGGCAAACCTCGTCGTGAAGCTCTTTGTAGGTGATGTGCTTTGATTGTTTCGGATCATCGCCTTCCCAGATGATGGCGGTCTGGTTGCCGCGGTTATGCAGATGACGGTCGATGCAGTTGTAGGCGGCATTGGTGACGCCATCCTCGAACCACTTGATGAAAACGTTGGGCTTGTTGAACGAGGTGTTTTTGACCTTGCTGAACGGCTTCATCCAATGGATGCGCTTAGCCTGCTCGGCCCAAAACCCGTTCGGATCGGTGAGCGAGCGCTCGTACATTTTCCGGTATTGGGATTCGTTGATGAAAGCGCGTTTCGTCCATTCGGCGGGCACATCGTAAATCTTGTCGGACATCTCGCTCTCCTCCGCTCACGCGCGGGTATTATTGATGGGCGTTTTCCCGCCGCATTATGCGACGGCGGATTGAAAACCGACAAGGCTCAATGGCCGCCCCCTGCTGCCGCATGCGGGGGATAGGGCCCGGGATGCCGCGTCCGCACTACACGCCGATCCCGCCGACCACTGCGCCGATAACGACGAGAACAACCAGCCAGTTGCCGGCATCTATCAGCAAGAGTCGTTTGTCGCGGCCGGCGAAACTGTAATTGACGATCATAGTGGTGAGGATAAAGCCGAACCACAGGAATGCCGCGGACACGACACCGTTGCGCAACGTGACTTGGCCGGCACCGAGATGGGCGAGCAGCCCGGCAAGCATCCAGGCGATGATGATGTTGGCGACGAAAGCGTAGATGAACGGCAGAAAAGCTTCCGGCTTCTTGCGGTCCTGCGCCATCTGTTCCGGGGTTTTGCCGAGCGCGGCAACATAATGGCTGCTAAGGCTCATGTACCAAGCGGCGCTGGCGAGCCAAGCGGCGGCAGCCGCGATGCCGATGGCGAGATAATTGACGCCGGTAAAAGTCATGGCGATTTCCCCTCCGCTGATTGATTTTGGTCCACTCTTCAGCCCACCGCGTTGACCCGCGTCGCTACTACAATCCGCCCATCTTGCAAACCAGCTTCCATTGGCTGTCGGTCACCGGCTGGACCGAAAGACGGGCATATTTGGCGAGCGCCATGTATTTGAGCTTCGGCTCGGCCTTGACCGCGGCGAGCGTCACCGGCTTGGGCAGAGCGTCGATCGCGGCGGTGGTCACGGCGACCCAGGGCTCGCCCTTCTTCGCGGTGGGGTCGGGATAGGCTTCGCGAATGATTTCGCCGATGCCGACGATCTGCTTCTCGTCGCCGGTATGATAGAAAAAAAACTTCTCGCCTTTTTTCATCTCCTTGAGATTGCGGCGCGCGATGAAGTTGCGCACGCCGCTCCACGGCTCGCCTTTGCCGCCGCGCTTGACCTGATCGTCCCAGGAAAATTCTTCCGGCTCGGTTTTCATCAGCCAATAGGCCATGTTCGTGGCTCCCAACGTTTGTCTTGCTCCCGCGCCAGCTATGCCTCGGCCTTGAATGGCCGGGTCAATAGGGATTCGATTGCGGCATCAACGGTCACGTTGCCGGCAAGCAAGGCAGCGACCGCGGCCGAGATCGGCATGTCGACCGCGCGATCGCGCGCCATTTCAAGAAGGACCGGCGCCGTGAACACGCCCTCGGCGAGCCCGGCGTGAATGGAATCCGGCCGCTCGCCGCGGCCGAGCTTGATGCCGAAGGTGAAATTGCGCGACTGCGGGCTCGAGCATGTCAAAAGAAGGTCGCCCAAGCCGGACAGGCCCATCATGGTCTCCGGCCTTGCGCCATAGGCCTTGCCGAAGCGTATGAGCTCGGCAAAGCCCCGCGTGGTCAGCGCTGCGAGCGCACTCGCGCCGAGCTCGCGGCCGGTGACCACGCCGGCTGCGATCGCGAGCACGTTTTTCGCCGCGCCGCCGATCTCGACCCCGCGGACATCGCTCGAATGATAAGGACGGAATGTGGCTGAGCCGACCGCTTGTGCTAGTTCGCCGGCGAGCTTGCCATCCGCCGCCGCGAGCGTGACGGCAGTCGGCAGGCCGCGCGCCACATCGGCGGCAAAGCTTGGTCCGGACAAAATCGCCGCGCTCGCCTTGGGCGCGCATTCGGCGATGACTTCGGTCATGAATCTCTTGCTGCCGCGTTCGATGCCTTTGGCGCAGACGATCACTGGCGTGCGCTGCGCAAGGTGCGGCGCCACTGCCTGCATTACGGCGCGGACCGCCTGGGCCGGCACCACCAGCAGGATCGCTTCGGCGCGCGCGGCTTCGAAGAGATCACCGGCAATGACGATGCGCTTGTCGAGCGCGATGCCGGGCAGAAACACGCTCTCGCGCTTTTTCCTGAGCCGTTCGGCATTGGCGGCGTCGTGCTCCCACAGCGTGACGCTTCGTCCGGCGCGCGCGCAGGTCAATGCCAAAGCCGTGCCCCAGGCGCCGCCACCAAGGACCGCAATATGGTTCAACGCCATGCTTTTCCGAAAGCGATTGCCGCCCAGCTGCGTGCCGGGCACCGCGCGTCAGATAAGGCAAAGAGTAAAGCCATTAATGGCCGGAACAAGCCCAGCCGCGGCAAGGGCAATTTGCGACACATGCAATTTAGAGCGATTGGCCGCGCAGCAATTTCGGGACTTCGCCGACCAACCCGGCCGCCTCGCGAATGAAAAGGCGCTTGAGCGCGGGAATCCGATCGACTAGGCCGAGGCCGACATCGCGGACAAGCCGCAACACGTCCGAACGGTTGGAGAACAGCCGGTTGAGGCCGTCCGTGGCAACGCCCATCGCCATCGTGTCGAAGCGCCGCCAGCGCTGATAGCGCTCGAGCACATCGAGCGCTCCCGGATCGAGCCCAAGGCGCGCCGCATCGACGATGACCTCGGCGAGCGCGGCGACGTCCTTTAATCCCATGTTAAGACCTTGGCCGGCGATCGGGTGGATCAGATGCGCGGCGTCGCCAACCAGCGCAATGCGCTCGGCAATAAAGGAGCGGGCGACGAAGAAACCAAGCGGATGCGCGCGCCGCCTGCCGATCACTTTGATCTCGCCGAGATGTAGCTTGAACCGTTGTTCGAGTTCGGCATTAAATTCCGCTTCCGGCAAGGCCATGATGCGCTCGGCCTCCGCCGTGGTTTCAGTCCAGACGATCGAGGCGCGGTTTCCCTTGAGCGGTAAAATCGCGAACGGGCCGGCGGGCAGGAAATGCTCCTCGGCGCGTCCCTGGTGATCGCGCGCATGCGCCACGTTTACGACGATGGCCGACTGACCGTAGCTCCAACCATGCGTGGCGATTCCCGCTTTGCCGCGGATGGTCGACCGCGCGCCATCGGCGGCGACGAGAAGACGCGCGCTCAGCGCCTTGGCGTCGCTCAATCGCGTCTCAATGCAGCGGCGACCCGCCGACGCGTTATCGTCGCCTGGGGCAGCAAGCGTGAAATCCGTCACCGCAGTGGGTCGCAGATCGATGCCAAGCTCGCGCGCCCTGGTCGTGAGCGCGTCAACAAGAACCCTGTTCTCGATCATGTGGGCGAAGGGTTCGCCCGGCTCGACCTCGCCGGCGAAAGTGAGAAAAGTCGGCCGCACCGCGTCGCGAAGCCGGCTGTCGGTGACCACCATGTCGAGAATCGGCTGGGCGTCAGCGGCGACGCGCTGCCAAACGCCAAGCGTCTCGAACAGCCGGCGCACCGAGGCAACGATCGCGGAGGCGCGTTCGTCATTGGCGGCCGCGGCGCGGCCGAGGCCTGGATCGGCGACGGCAACCGCGAAGCGATCGCCGAGCGCCTGGCGCAAAGCGACGGCGAGCGTAAGCCCAGCGAAGCCGCCGCCAGCAATCAGGACATCGAGATCAGAACGCGGCATGACACAGAACCGATACACCGAGCCGATCGCCAAATCCGCGGGCCAACCGCTCGCCCTGCGCTATCAATTCCAGTCTAACAGATTTGCTCCGTGGCGATCGTTAATGACGGGCTTGACCGGGCGGCCGATCCCGTATGCAACCAAGGCTCACGATCGCACGCCTCGCTGCTGCCCCGATTGGAAACAGCAAAACCAGCCGCCGGAGACACCATGGCTTCCGCCGTTCAGGATTTGATCGGGATCCTCGACCTCGAGACGCTCGAAGTGAATCTGTTTCGCGGGCGCTCCCCGCAATCGAGCTGGCAGCGCGTGTTCGGGGGCCAGGTGCTCGGACAGGCGCTGGTGGCGGCGTGCCGTACCGTCGACGACGTCACGGCGCGGCCGCCGCATTCGCTGCACGCCTACTTCCTGATCGGCGGCGATCCGAAAGTGCCGATCATCTATGAAGTGGACCGCATTCGCGACGGCCGCAGCTTCACCACGCGGGGCGTGGTTGCAATCCAGCACGGTCATGCCATTTTCTCGATGTCGGTGTCGTTTCACGTCGAGGAAAGCGATCTGTCGCATCAATTCGCGATGCCGGATGTGCCGAAGCCGGACGAGTTGCCGACCGAAGCGGAGTTCAGGAAGCGGATGACCCCGCTGATGCCGGAGGCCGTGCGCCGCTATTACGAGCGCGAGCGGCCGATCGAACTGCGGCCGGTCGAGTACAATCGCTATGCCGGCGAAAAGCTCGCCGGCGACCGGTTTCACGTCTGGGTCCGCACCACCGGTCGGCTACCCGACGAACCGGCGATCCATCAATGCGTGCTGGCCTATGCTTCCGACATGACCTTGCTCGACGCCGCGCTGATCGCCCACGGCCGCACCGTTCTCAGCGACGACATCATGGCGGCGAGCCTCGATCATGCGATGTGGTTCCATCGTCCGTTCCGCGCCGATGAATGGCTCCTCTACGCCCAGGACAGTCCGAGCCTGGCCGGTTCCCGCGGCTTTGCGCGGGGCCTGATCTTCGCAAGCGACGGTACGCTGGTGGCATCGGTCGCCCAGGAAGGGCTGTTGCGACAACGGCACGGTCATCGGACCACTGGACGCGGCGGGCGCTGAGCAACACAATAGCTTCATCTGCGGGCAGCAAACCGATGCCATCGCGCACAACGGAATGCAGCCTCTCGCCGCGAGCCGGGGAATGCCATGAAACTGATCACCGCCATCATCAAGCCATTCAAGCTCGAGGAAGTGCGCGATGCTCTGCTCGCGATCGGCATTGACGGCATGACGGTGACCGAAGTGAAAGGCTACGGACGGCAGAAAGGCCATACCGAAATCTATCGCGGCGCCGAATACGCCGTGAATTTCTTGCCGAAGATTCGCGTCGAGGTGGCGGTGACCGAAGAGAATGCGAATAAAGTGGTGGAGGCGATCAGCACCGCCGCCAAAACCGGGGAAATCGGCGACGGCAAGATATTCGTCGCGCCGATCGACCATGCGCTGCGCATTCGCACCGGCGAAACCGGCGGAGATGCGCTGTAACAGCAAAGGCGCCTCGCGCCGAAGCGGGGTGAACGGATCGACAAAACCTGCTAATTCCTCCGTCCGAGCGGAGGCCTTAAGCCAGGCCCCAAGCAGTCGTCTACGGGAGCACAACGAGGATTCTCATGTACGCCAATCTCGAACTTTTCATCGACGGCAAGTGGCTCGGCGGCAACGGCCGCCGCGGCGAGGACGTGATCAATCCGGCAACCGAAAAGCCGCTCGCGCATTTACCGCACGCCAGCCAGGCCGATCTTGATGCCGCGCTCGAAGCGGCCAGGAAAGGCTTCGCAGTGTGGCGGACAACGCCTGCTTATGATCGCGCCAAGATCATGCGCAAAGCCGCCGATCTGATACGCGAACGTCATGACGCGATCTCGAAAGTCCTGGTGCAGGAGCAGGGCAAGGTCTATCCGGAAGCCCGCGCCGAAGTGATCACCTCGGCCGACATCATCGAGTGGTACGCCGAAGAAGGACGCCGCGCTTATGGCCGCATCGTACCCGGCCGCGGCAAAGGTGTACGCCAGATCGTGACGCAGGAGCCGGTCGGAATCGTTGCTGCGTTCACGCCGTGGAATTTCCCCACGCTGACCCCGGCGCGCAAAATCGGCGGCGCGCTTGCCGCCGGCTGTTCGCTCATTCTCAAGGCTTCGGAGGAGACGCCGGGCGCTTGCATCGAAATGGTACGCTGCTTTGCCGATGCGGGATTGCCCGCCGGCGTGCTCAATCTGGTATTCGGCGTGCCATCGGAGATTTCCGAGCACCTCATCGCCAAAGACGACGTGCGCAAGATCTCGTTTACCGGCTCGATTCCGGTGGGCAAACATCTTGCCGGGCTCGCCGCCAAAGGCATGAAGCGCGCCACCATGGAGCTCGGCGGTCATTCGCCGGTGGTGGTGTTCGCCGATGCCGATCCCGAGAAATCCGCGGAAACGATCGCCGCGTTCAAGTACCGCAATGCCGGCCAGGTTTGCATCTCGCCGAACCGCTTTTACGTGCAGGAGCCGGTCTACGATCGTTTCGTGGCGCGCTTCACCGAATATGCCAAGGCCATCAAAGTCGGCGACGGGCTCGAAAAGGGCAACACCATGGGGCCAATGGCCAATGCGCGCCGGATCGACGCAATGGAAAGCTTCGTCAACGACGCCAAACAGCGCGGCGGCAAGATCGTCACCGGCGGCAATCGCCGCGGCAATCAAGGCTACTATTTCGAGCCGACCGTCATCACCGACGTGCCGGACGACAGCAAGATCATGACCGTGGAGCCGTTCGGCCCGGTAGCGCCGATCCTCGCCTTCAAGAGCTTCGACGAAGTCGTCGAACGCGCCAATTCGCTGCCCTATGGACTCGCCGCTTACGCGTTTACCAGCTCGGCGCAAACGGCGACCATGATCGCCGATGCGCTGCAATCCGGCATGGTTGGCGTGAACTCGATCGCGGTTTCGACTCCGGAGACGCCGTTCGGCGGCGTCAAGGAGTCGGGCTACGGCAGCGAAGGCGGCATCGAGGGACTCGCGGCCTACCTGAACACCAAATTTATCTCGCAAGAATGACCGGTCGCGTTTAGGCAATGGGTCACACATAAAGCTCAAGCGTAATGACTGAAGCGAAATGGCGATCTGAGCCATTTCGCTTTTTCACCGCAGGCGGCGCATCAGCGAAAATATCACGGCGGCGTTACCAGGCCGCGCGAGTGTCGCGCCATTAATTGAACGCCGTCTGATCCGCGCCGGTATTGCGGGCGAAGGAACGAACCTCGACATCCCGTAGTTGTAGCCGGGGCGCTGGCTTAACCGCGAGAGCGTCGATGGATATTTTGGCAGGCATGCTTGCTTATGTGGCCGGTATCGGCGCGCTCTTCGCCGGCTTGGCGGTGTCGTTCTTTTTGTTCTTTTCCACGCCGAACGAACCGCTCCAAACGCAAACGCAGCCACAAAGCGCAAGTGTAATGCTGGTGCGGCCGAGTACGCCGGACAAGCCGCCGGTGGTCGAGGCACACGCAAAGCAAATGGCCGGTCGTTCTGAAAAACCTGCCGAAAAATCTGCGGCTGCGGCTGGCTCGCCGGTCGCTGCACAGCCGGTGGCATCCGCCCGAGATTTCCGCCGCAAATCTGCTGCAGCCGCGGCGCAAGCGCGACGGCTCATCCATGAGGAGCGCGCTCGCCGTTGGGCCTACCAGCAAGACTCAAACTTCGAGAGCCGCTTTCTCGGTTACGCCGATTGATCGCGCGTTCAGGCGGAAAGCCTTCAGGCGTAAGAACGATCCAGATACGACACCGCATCGTCGGCAAGCTCATCCGGATTGCGCTCGCCGCGCTGGGCCATTTCGATGATGCGCTTGGCGATTATCTCCTGGGCGGCGCGCTTATAGGCGGGCGACGCGAGCTTGCTGCCGGATTTTTCGACTTTCCGCCACGCAGCTTCGAAGACCGAGACCAATGTTTCAATCGTTTCCGGATCAAAAGCCGATTGTGCGAGCAAAGGAATTATCGACATGGGGCTATTCCAAATTGGGGGCGTTTCGAATTTGCGCTTTCGTTATACTAACTCGCGACGAAGAGAATCGATGTCGGCGACCGTTCGAGAACCGCCGCTCCGGTGTTCCCGAAGAATAGCATGTCGCCGGGTCGGCGGCTGACGCCAAGGACGACAAGGTCATAGCCATGGCCGGCTTCGCGCAAAATCGCCTGGTCGGGGGCCATATCGGCGCGGGTCGTGTTGCGCAATGGGACGTCATAACGCTCGGCCAGGGCGGCGATGTCCTTGAGCACGCCCAATTCGTTGCGCCGCATGACCAAGCGGCGGGGTTGACTGACCGCGGGACTGGGACTGGTCCGGGTGACATAGAGCGCGGTGACATGGGCATCGCTGGCGCGCGCCAGAAGCAGGCCGACTTCGACGGCGCGGCGCGAGACTTCCGTGCCATTCACCGGAATCAAGATACGGCCATGCCGCGGTGGCGCCGGTCCGCGGGACGAAGCGCGCATGTCAACCACAGCGAGCGGACCTTCGAACCCTCGCGTGATCAGCGACAGATCCTTGCTGAAGCTACCCTTCGGGTCGCGGGTATTGGCAATGCCAACAACAAGGAGGTCGTAACCTTTGCTGGCTTCATTCGCGACTGCTTCCGGCCCGGCCGCGTGCTGCCGGGTGATAACGTCGACGTTCTCGGGCTTCTCCTCGTCAGGATCGGGTTCGAGCGAGGTCGTTGCTGCGGCGGCGCGCTTGATCGCTTGTTCGGAATGTTGCCTAACCGACTTTGCCTGCGCTGATGGCCGTCGCGGTGTTTTGCCCGTTGTTTTGGCCGGTTCCTCGGCTTTGGCCGCGCTCGCTTTCTTTGTCCTGGCCGTGAGGTCGAGGATGGTCGTGGGTTTGCCGCTAGAACCGGCGATAATGCCCGCGAGCTGAGCGGCGAATTTGCCGTTGGCGCTGTCGTCGGCGGCAACCAGCAAACGTTCGAGATTGGTCACAAAGTCTTTCGCGTCTAGCTCTTCCCGCTCAAGCCGCAGGCGTTCTTTCTTGCGCAACGGCAGGCGCTTGAGCGACCAGCGCAGCATGCTCGGCATGGCCGTTGTCGTTACGATCGCCATGGTGACGATCAGGGTGAAAAGATTCTGACTGAGCAGGCCGGTCGAGAGACCGAGCGTTGCGACGATGACCTCGGTCGAGCCGCGCGCGTTCATGCCGCATCCCAGCGCCAGCGATTCGGCGCGGGACAATCCGCCGACTGTGCCGCCGATGAATGCGCCGAGAAATTTTCCGATGCTCGCGATCGCAATCAGCCCGGCGGCGAGCAGCGCCAGGTCAGGGCTGCGCAAAATCGTGAGATCCGCGTTCAGGCCGGAGAGACCGAAAAATACCGGCATGAACAAAGCGACGATGAGGCCGCGCAATTCTTCATCGATGTGGCGGGTCAGGATCGGCGACTCGCCGATAAGAATGCCGGCCACAAATGCGCCGAGCACGGTATTGACGCCGATCAGCTGCGTCGTCAGCGCCATTGCCGCCATGATGATCAGAATTGTTGTGATGACCGGAAAATCGCTCCTGAAATTATCGTTCGCCCACTGGATCAAGCGAAACACGATCCGGCGTCCGACCGTAAAGCTCGCGACCATGAAGAGGCCGGTCCCGACGATGGCGCGGCTGACCGACCACACGTCGATGGTGCCGGCCGCGGCGAGACCGAACGCCACGGCGATGATCACCCAGCCGATCGTATCTTCGAGAATGGCCGACGCGATGATGATTTGGCCCAGATCGCGGCGCATGAAATTCATTTCGCGAATGACCATCGCAACGATTTTCACCGAAGAAATGGACAGCGCGGTGCCCAGAAAGATCGCAGTCACGAGCCGGGCATCCGGCTTGGGCAGGAATTCGGCTGGCAAGAATTCGCCAAGTGTAAAGCCGCAAGCGAACGGTATGGCGACCCCGGCGATGGCGACGGTAATTGCGGCGCGGCCGACCCGCCGCACCATCTGCAAGTCGGTCTCCATGCCGGTTAACAGCAAAAGCATCAGAACGCCGAGTTCGGAAACGGCGTCGAGCATGCTCTTCTGCACGGGATCGGCGGGGAAGATCGCATGCTGGGCCGACGGCCAGAGCAAGCCGAAGAACGAAGGGCCGAGCAGAAGACCGCCGATCAGTTGGCCCATGACCGACGGCTGGCCGATGCGCTGCGCTGCTTCGCCCATCAGTCGTCCGACCAACAGCAACAGCGCGAGTTGGGCGATGAACAGGGCCTGCGATGCACCGCGCGCG
>DASSXN010000017.1:0-12285 GCA_035703785.1 Xanthobacteraceae bacterium | reverse complement strand
CCGTAACAGCGCGAGGCCCCAGGGCCCATCCGTCAAGATGCGCGCGCTGACGATGCCGGCGTCGGAGATGCTCGGCAGCAACAGCGTATAGGCCCAAATCAGAATGCCGGCGCTCATTCCGGCGATTGCGCCGAGCGAGGTGCCGCGACGCCAAATCAACCCGCCGAAGAATGCCGGCGCCAATTGCGCCACCGCCGCAAACGACAACAGCCCGATCGCGGCGAGCTGCGCGTCCCCGGCCGAGCGGTAATAGGCATAGGCGAGGAACAGAATCGCGAAAATAGCGATGCGCCGTGTTGTCAAAAGCTGGGCGCCGGCATTGGTTGGCTCGCCGGCTAGCGCCCGGCGCTTGAGCGCCAGCGGCATCACGATGTCGTTCGACACCATAATCGCGAGCGCGACCGTTTCGACAATCACCATCGCGGTGGCCGCCGATAGGCCGCCGATGAAAGCGATCAGCGTTATCAGTTCGGACTGCGCGGAAAGCGGCAGCGCGACCACGAACATATCGCTGTCGACGCGCCCGGCGGAAAAAGTCAAAAGCCCGGCCATCGCGATCGGCAGCACGAACAGATTGATGAGCACGAGATAGAGCGGAAACAGCCAGGAGGCGCGGCGGATTTCGGACTCGCTGTGGTTCTCGACCACGGTGACATGGAATTGCCGCGGCAACAGCACGATCGCAAACAAGGACAGCAGCGTCATCGCGCACAGCGTGGCGATTTGCGGCGCCCGCGTCAGCAGGGCCGCGGTGCTAGGCCGTTCCAGCGCCTGCGCCAGCAGGGCCGACGGACCGCCGAACATCACGAAGGTCACGAAGATGCCGACGGTGAGGAAAGCGATCAGCTTGACGACAGACTCCGTCGCGATCGCCAGCATCAAGCCGTCCTGATGCTCGGTGGCGTCGATGTGCCGAGTGCCGAACAGGACGGCGAATGTGGCCATCGCGAGTGCAACAAACAGCGCGAGATCCCCAAATGGCGGCTGCGCCACTGCGCCCGGCGCCACTTCGGCAAGGATGGTCGACACCGACGACGACACCGCTTTGAGCTGCAAGGCGATGTAGGGGATCATGCCGACGATCGCGATCAGCGCCACGGTTGCGGCCACGATCTGACTCTTGCCGTAGCGCGCCGCGACAAAATCCGCGATCGAAGTGATGTTCTGGCTTTTGGCCAGGCGCACGATGCGGATGAGCAGCGGAAAGCCCAAACCGAACATCAACATCGGACCGATATAGATCGTGAGAAAATCAAAGCCGGCGCGTGAAGCTAATCCGACCGAGCCGAAGAACGTCCATGACGTGCAATAGATCGCAAGCGACAGCGGGTAGATGAGGAGCCGCGCCGAACTTCCACGTGCAATGCGCCGGCGGTCCCCATAACTCGCCACCAGGAACAACAGCCCGATATAAGCGAGCGCGATGGCGACGATGACCCAACCCTGCAACATGACCTTGGCTCCGCCGTCACCGGCGCTGTGGGCCGAACCGCATGTTTGCGCTGCTGTTAAGGTCACACAGTTTGTCGGAAGTGTCTATCTGGACGCGCAGGTGCAAGCCTGGCCTAAAGGCCATCGCGCGTTGACGATCACCGGTGCAGCCGGCATTCATGGCGCATGCTTTGGCGCATGTTTTGGCCGCTGCCGATGAACCCCGCATTCCGACGTATTCTGATCGAGACCGCCGAAACGCTGACGATCGCGCTCGCCGGCGGCGTCACATTCGTGTTTATCGGTCTGCCGGCGGGCCTGGTGTCGGGCTCGGTGGTGGCGGTGGCGACCGCGGCCTTGCTCGGCCGGCCGATGCGAGTTCCGCTCACGCTTGCGCGCGTCTGTTACGTCGTCGTCGGGACGCTGCTCGGCACGGTGGTGACGCCGGAAACGCTGCGCGGCGTGATCACCTGGCCGGCGAGCGTCGCGCTGCTGATGTTGGCGTCGCTCGGCATGATCGCCGCGACCATGACCTATCTGCGCGTCGTGCACCGCTGGGATCCGCTCTCCGCCCTGATGGGTGCAAGTCCCGGCTCGATGGCCCAAGTGATCGCGCTGTCGAGCGAGCTCGGCGGCGATCTGCGCGCGGTCGCCATCGTACAGACTGTGCGCGTGCTCCTCCTTGTCGTTGGCCTGCCCAATGGGCTCGCGCTGTTCGGTCTGGTCGTGCCGGCGGTGCCGGTGCCGCGTGGCCCGGCGGGATTTTCGGTGCTGGGCGAAATGATCCTGCTGCTCGGGGTCGCCATTACCTTTGCACTTATTTTCCTGCGCCTGCGCTTTCCCGGCGGGCTGTTGTTTGGCGCGCTCGCCGGTTCAGCCCTTTTGCATGGCACCGGGCTCATTCATGCCGCGCTGCCATGGTGGGTCGGCGGCGCATCGGTGATCGCGCTGGGAGCGCTGGTTGGCTCCCGCTTCGCCAATACCAGCGCGCGGATGCTGCTTGGCCACCTCGGTGCGGCGTTCGGCTCGTTCGCCGTATCGATGGTGGTGGCGACGGTGTTTGTCGTGATCGTGGCGCGGCTATTTTCGTTTCCGATCGCCAATATCGTCATCGCTTTTGCGCCGGGCGCCCAGGACACGATGATGGTGCTGGCGCTCGCGCTGCACCTCGACCCCGTTTATGTCGGGGCGCATCATCTGGCGCGATTCTTGGTCGTCACCCTCGCGGTGGCCGTCGCGGCGCGCCGGATCGCGACCAAGGGTCGAGACGCTCTGGACCGGGACGTGCCGGAGGCAAATGAGGAGATTCACTCCGCCGCGAGCGCGCGCTCCTTGAACGGCAAATCGAGCCGCTGCCAGACGTCGACCAAGGCTTCGGCCAGCGCGTCGATCAAGCCGTCATCGTGATAAGGGCTCGGCGTGATGCGCAACCGCTCCTTGCCCCTCGGCACCGTCGGATAGTTGATCGGCTGGATGTAAATGCCGTGCTCGGCAAGCAAAAGATCGCTCGCTTCTTTGCAGCGCTCCGGATCGCCGACGAAGACCGGCACGATATGCGTCGGGCTCGTCATCACCGGTAAAGCGGCGGCGGTCAGCACCGCCTTGGTGCGCGCCGCGCGCTCCTGATGGCGCTCGCGTTCCCAGTTCGAGACTTTCAGGTGCCGGATCGCCGCGGTCGCCGCGGCGCAGATCGACGGCGGCAGGGCGGTCGTGAAAATAAATCCCGGCGCATAGGAGCGCACTGCGTCGATCAGCGTGCTTGAGCCGGCAATATAACCGCCGAGACAGCCAAACGCCTTGGCCAGCGTGCCTTCGATCACGTCGATGCGATCCATAACGCCGTCGCGTTCGGCAATTCCGGCGCCGCGCGCCCCGTACATGCCCACGGCGTGCACCTCGTCGACATAGGTCATCGCGCCATAACGCGCGGCGAGATCGCAGATCTGCGCCACCGGCGCCACGTCGCCGTCCATGGAATAGAGGCTTTCGAATACGATGAGTTTCGGGCGGAGCGGATCGGCAACCGCCAACAGCTGCTCCAGATGCGCCATGTCGTTGTGGCGGAAGATTTGCTTTTCGCAATGCGCCTGGCGGACGCCTTCGATCATGGAATTGTGATTGAGCGCGTCCGACAGGATCAGGCAGTTCGGCATCAAGCGCGCCAGCGTCGATATGCCGGTTTCGTTTGAAATATATCCCGACGTGAAGACCAGCGCGGCGTCTTTGCGGTGCAGGTCGGCGAGCTCGCGCTCGAGCTCCACCAGCGGATGGTTGTTGCCGGCGATATTGCGGGTGCCGCCGGAGCCGGTGCCCATCCTGGTCGCGGTCTCGACCATGGCGCCGACGACTTTCGGATGCTGGCCCATGCCGAGATAGTCGTTGGAGCACCAGATGACGACGCCTTTCGGCCCCTGCGGCGAATGCCACAGCGCCTGCGGAAAGCGCCCGGCGATACGCTCCAGATCGGCGAATACGCGGTAACGCCGCTCGGTCCGCAGCCGCGCCAGCGCCCCCGTGAAATAGCCGTGATAATCAATGTCCGGGCGATTGTCGGGATAGGCCATTGGCGATCGTCTCCGGCTGTCGGCCGGCTTGAATATTGGAACTGTTGCGGGAAGACTTCTAGAAGCGTTCTAGGGTATTTGTCGAGGCCATATAGACCGTCCCGGCGCGTGCGATTTGATCCCGATCAATTGGCGCAAAACGGGCTATGATTTTGCCAACCGGTGTGGCTTGTGCGCCGTATCTTTGAATATCTGGCCTTCAATATTGGGACCACATTGAACCATGACCGACCGCAGTGCCGGCCTTGACCACGGCCTTACCGATTACGGCGACCGCGATTTCTCCCGCTATCTGCGGCGCTCCTTCGCGCAATCGATGGGCTATTCGCATGAGATGCTGGGCAAGCCCGTGATCGGGATCGCCTATACCGGGTCGGATTTCAACAATTGCCACCGCCACTTTCCCGAACTGTTGAGCGCGGTCAAACGCGGCGTGCTCGCGGCCGGCGCCTTGCCGCTTGAATTTCCGACCATCTCACTCGGCGAAGTTTTTCTCACCCCGACCAGCCTGAAGTACCGCAACCTGATGGCGATGGACACCGAGGAAATGATCCGGGCGCAGCCGATGGACGCGGTGGTGCTGATGGGTGGCTGCGACAAAACGGTGCCGGCGCAGCTGATGGGCGCGGTTTCGGCTGACCGGCCGGCGATCATGCTCCTTGCCGGACCGATGATGACCGGGTGGCATCGCGGCGAGCGGCTCGGCGCCTGCACCGATTGCCGCCGCTTCTGGGCGCGCTATCGCGCCGGCGACATCGACGCCGCCGAAATTTCCGAGGTCGAAGGTCAGCTTGCCGTGACCGCCGGCACCTGCGCGGTAATGGGCACGGCTTCGACCATGGCCTGTCTCATCGAGGCGCTCGGAATGTGTCTGCCGGGAACCGCCGCGATTCCTGCCGTGCATGCCGACCGCTTGCGCGCGGCGGAGGCGAGCGGCGTCGCGGCGGTCAAGCTCATTGGTTCGAAACTGCGGCCGTCGCAGCTCATCAATGAAAAATCGGTCGAGAATGCGCTGCGCGTATTGCTTGCGCTCGGCGGGTCGACCAATGCGGTCATTCATCTCACCGCGATCGCCGGCCGCGCCGGCGTGAAGATTTTGCTCGAGCGGATTAACGAGCTTTCCGACTCGACGCCGGTGCTGGTGAATCTGAAGCCGGTCGGCAATGGTTACATGGAGGATTTTTGCGCTGCCGGCGGCATGGGCGCCTTGCTTCGCGAATTAAAGCCGCTCCTACATCTCGATTGCATGACAGTGACCGGCGAAACGCTCGGCGAACGGCTTGCGCATGACGCAGGCTTCGTCGACCGTTCGATCATCGCTTCGCTCGACAAGCCGCTTGAACCGGAAGGGGGGCTCGTCGCGCTGTTCGGTAATCTCGCGCCTAAGGGCGCCATCCTCAAGCGTTCGGCGGCCGACGCTAGGCTGTTCGAGCACGAGGGCCGCGCGGTGGTGTTCGCCTCGCTGACCGATCTCGCCGCGCGCATCGACGATCCGGCGCTCGACATCGAGCCCACCGACGTTCTGGTCTTGCAGAATGCCGGGCCGCATGCGCCGGCCTGTATGCCGGAGGCGGGTTATCTTCCAATTCCCAAAAAACTGGCGCAACGCGGCGTCAAGGACATGATCCGCATTTCCGATGCGCGCATGAGCGGCACCGCCTTTGGCACGATCGTGCTGCATGTCACGCCGGATGCCGCGTCAGGCGGTCCGCTCGGACTCGTGCGCAATGGCGACCGCATCCGGCTCTCGGTGAAGCGGCGGCGCATCGAGCTTCTGGCCGATGACGCCGAGCTGCAAAAGCGCGCGCGCGTCGCCTCGCGCGCGCTGCAAATTCCGCAACGCGGCTATGCCAAGCTCTTCGCCGAGCAAATTCTCGGCGCCGACGAGGGCTGCGATTTCGGCTTTTTGCGCTGACGCCACTAGTAACCTCTCCTCGCTGCGCGGGGAGAGGGGGTTACCCCGCCACCGCGATCTCGAGCGGGAATTTGTCGACCACTTCGTGACCGCTCTCGGTCACAATGAATGTGTGGCCGAGGAAAATGCCGAACAGGCCGTCGGCGGTGATGGGATTGGGCTCGGCCATGATCACCATGCCGGGCTGGAGCACTTCCTCGAATTTTTCCGCCGCGACGTGTTCGGCGACGACATGGGGATTATCGGTAACGAGATCGATGCCGTGCACCTGGGTCGGTCGCGACTGATAGCCTTTGTCGCGGAAAAATTTGCTGGCCTGGCGCATCGCCTCGACCGGCTTGCCGGGCACGATCTCGGCGACGATGCGGTGGTAGCCCGGCAGCGTGATCTCTTCCCAGAATCTACGCACCATCTCGGTGGGCTCGCCGAGGCAGATCGGCGAACCGATCTGCGCGGTGTAGCCACGATAGCCGGCGGCGAGCTCCATATTGACGATGTCGCCTTTCTGTAAAACGCGCGCCGAAGGCCGTGGATTGCCGAAGATCATCGCCGGGTTGGCCATCGGCGTTGATCCGATGATCAGAAAATCGATATCGCCGCCGCCTTCAAGAATGGCGGCGCCGGCGGCGGCGCGCAGCTCGTATTCCTTCACGCCCGGCTTGGCGCGCGCGACCATGGCTTCCATGGCGTTTTGGCAGAGCACCCCGGCCTTGCGCACGCAATCAAGCTCTTCGGCGCTGTGGATCGACAACAATTCGTGCAGGAAGCCTTGCGTGAAGACGATGTCCGCTTCCGGCAAATTCTCGCGCAGCACGTTGTATTGATTGACCGGCAGGTAATCGCCGTGGCGCGGATCGATTTCCATCAATCCGATGCGGCCGCGCTCGAGCTTCAGCTCGCGCAGGCGCTCCACCATGATATCCGCATAGCGCCCGTTGCGGCTGTGGCGGACGTCCTTGACCGCGACCTCGACCTGGCGGCGCACCGCCTCGGCATGGGTGCCGCCCATCGAGTAGATCAAAGTCGGCTCGCCTTCGAGCGGCACCACGACGTAGCTTGAAAGCGCGTGCCACTCCCAATGGCCGCTCAGCCACAGCATGCCGCCGCCGAAGCTCCAGTGGCTCGGACCGCCGGGCACGATCAGCGCATCGAGCTTGTGTTCGCGCATTTTCGCCCGCAGCGCGCGGTAGCGGCGGTCATATTCCGCCTTTGAGAATTGCTCCCAAACCGCGTCGCGGTAATACGGCGTGTCGCGCATATTGGCGAATGGCAGCGACTGGTCGAGTTTTGTTCGCACGACCTCCCACGGTTGCGGGCCGATGCGCGGCGGGCGAATGTTCATGGACAGACCTCAGTGTGAACTCGGATTGAGTTTAGTTGCCGCAACGATCTGTGCTTCGTCAATGCGCCATTCGCACCCCGGCGCGCTGCAATCGCGGCAACACTTCATCGCAGAAAAACGGCACTTCCGCGAGATAATTCACGAATGACAAGCCAATGCCGCGCACGCCGGCCTGGCTGATGATGTTCAATTCCTCGGCGACGCGATCGGGCGTGCCGACGAATGGATAACCGCCGATCGCGTTGGCGGCGAAATAGCGGCGCTTCTTGTCGTACTCTTCGTCGCCGATCGCGTGCGGGGTGATGCTCTTATTCGCCAGCATGCCGTCGATCGCGCCCCAATCGGCGTGCTCGATATTGACGTGCCGGTAATAGTCCTCGGCCTCCTGCTGGCTCGGCCGGCAGATCACCTGGCCGACGGTGAACACCTCGATCTGGCGGCCGAGCTTTACCGCTGCCGCTTTGATTTCGGCGACCTTGGCCGCGTTGGCGGCGAGCGAGGTGCGCGAGCCGGCGGTCGCCACAAAGAATGCGTCGCAGTTCTTCAGCGCAAACGCCTGCCCGACATCGGACGAACCGGCATTCATGAGCAGCGGCCGGGTATTGCCGTACGGCTTCGGATAGGCGCGTGCGCCCTTGAGTTGGAGATACCGTCCGTCGAAATCGAAGGTGCCGTCGCGCGACCAAGCAAGCTTCACCACATCGATCCATTCCTGCGCGTAGTCGTACCGCGCGTCATGGTCGCGCTGCTTGACGCCGAACATGTCGAACTCGCCCTCGTTCCAGCCGACGACGATGTTGACGCCGACGCGGCCGTCGCCGATGTGATCCGCGGTGACAAATTCCTTGGCGGCGATCAAAGGATGAAACAGCGGCGCGTGAACGGTGCCGAACACCGTCATGCGCTTGGTGGCGGACAGGAGCCCGACCGCCCAGGTAATGGTCTCGAGCGAGCAGCCATGGAAATCGGTGTCGCCGCCATAGCCCTTCCAGCGCGCGATCGGCAGCATGAAATCGAGGCCGGCTTCGTCGGCAAGCTTGGCCAGCGTGAGACAATCGGGCCAGCTGGCCGACCATCGCTCCGGGACTTTCGTCGCCGAGCGGCCGGACGAACAATTGGCGCCGAACAGCCCGATCTTGAGCGCATTGCCATTGTACATGGCGATGCGGTTTTCCATGGACGCGCTGCGCGCCAGCACGGCGTTTTCTCCCCGGTGTTCGAAAATCATCATCGCTGCGATGGTCGCAGCGATCAAGCCGATCAAGTTGATTGAGCCGGTTATAAACTGGTGCTGCCGGTCAGGATTGAACTGACGACCTCTCCCTTACCAAGGGAGTGCTCTACCACTGAGCTACGGCAGCAGGCGCGGGCTGACGCGCGGGTCTCAGAAGAGGTGGAATTGCGGGCCGATCCTTGCCATAGGGGGCATGCCCGCGCAAGCGAGCGGCCTGACCTCACTCTGACGGCATTGCCGTGCGGCGGCGGGCATGCTTTGGAGTTGCGCTTAGGACTTGCGCTTAGGACTTGCGCTTAGGACTTGGGCTTAGGACTTGCGCTTTGGACTGGCTTTGGATTTGCGCCATGGCCGACGATAAAATCAGCAATAGCGGCAAAGTTGGGGGCAAGGCGAATGCTCACGCCGCGCGCAAGGCGCGTCTGGCCGCGGCGCTGCGCGAAAACCTCAAGCGGCGCAAGCAACAAGCGCGGGAACGCGCGGTGGCGCACAAAAACCCCCCGGCCGAAGTTTCGTCCCAAGAAGGCGAGCAAGACGCCAAAGGGGCGGGCGGCGCACCCGACTTCCGCCGTAATCGCGATGACGAGTAGGCGTGGATGGGGCGGCTGCCGGCATTTTTGCTTTGCGCGCCGGGCCCGGCGAGTAGACAAGCAATTCGATTAACGAACGCCATATAAGCTTTATGGTGATATCGGTCCGCAACGGACCGCGGGGATGAGCATGGATCGCATACGTATCATTGGCGGCCGCAGCCTCAACGGCACTATTCCGATCTCTGGGGCGAAGAACGCGACGCTGCCGCTGATGATCGCGAGCTTGCTTACCGATCAGACTTTGATCCTGGAAAATGTACCGCGGCTTGCCGATGTGGCGCTGCTCGAGCGCATCCTCGGCAATCACGGCGTCGACATCATGGTCAGCGGAAAACGCACAGGTCAGACCGCCGATCACGGCCAGACGCTGCACATTTCCGCTTCCCGCATTGTCGATACCACTGCGCCCTATGAGCTCGTGTCCAAAATGCGCGCCAGCTTCTGGGTGCTGGCGCCGCTCGTTGCCCGTATGGGCGAGGCGCGCGTCTCGATGCCGGGCGGCTGCGCCATCGGCACGCGGCCGGTTGATCTGCTCATCATGGCGGTGGCGCAGCTCGGCGCCGCAATCGAGATCGAAAGCGGCTATGTGGTGGCGCGCGCACCGCACGGGCTGCGCGGCGCGGAAATCGTTTTTCCCAAGGTGACCGTCGGCGGCACCCACACCGCCATGATGGCTGCAAGCCTGGCGCAGGGTACCACCGTGATCGAAAACGCGGCACGCGAGCCGGAAATCGTCGATGTCGCCGACTGCCTCAACAAAATGGGCGCGCGAATTTCCGGCGCGGGCACCAAGCAAATTATCATCGAAGGCGTCGCCAAGTTGAACGGCGCGCGGCACACGGTGCTGCCCGACCGGATCGAGACCGGCACCTATGCCATGGCGACCGCGATGGCCGGCGGCGATGTCTTGCTGCAAAACGCACGGCCGGAACTCCTGCAAGCTGCGCTCGACGTGCTTACGCGCACCGGCGTAACTGTCACGCCGACCAACGAGGGCATCCGCATTACTCGCAACGGCGCCGCCAATGGCTTGGCGCCGGTGGACGTGACGACCGCGCCATTCCCTGAATTCCCGACCGATCTGCAGGCCCAGCTCATGGCGCTGATGACGCGCGCCAACGGCACGTCCCACATCACCGAAACGATCTTCGAAAATCGCTTCATGCATGTCGGCGAGCTGACGCGGCTCGGCGCGCGCATCCAGCTCGACGGCGAGCGCGCCACCATCGAAGGCGTGCCGCAACTCAAAGGCGCGCCGGTGATGGCGACCGATCTGCGCGCCTCGGTGTCGCTGGTGATCGCCGCGCTTGCAGCTGAAGGCGAGACCATCGTCAATCGCGTCTATCACCTCGACCGCGGCTTCGAGCGGCTGGAGGAAAAGCTCGGCCGCTGCGGCGCGGCGATTGAGCGCCTATCCGGTTGATCCGAACTCGATAAAAGCAAGCTGACTGTTATTATCCGCTCGTCCCCGCGCAGGCGGGGACCCAGACTGGATTCCCGCTTGCGCGGGAATGAGCGGATTTCAATGTCCCCGAAGCAATTGCAGACGTATCGATTTGCGGTCGTTGTACTCACGCTTGCAATGACGCTTTTGGTTGCTCCAAGTGCCCACGCGCAGGATTATCCGACCCGTCCGGTCCGCCTGATCGTCGCCTTTACCGCAGGCGGCGCCGCCGATCGCACCGCGCGGCTGATCGCGGCCAAGATGGAGGGCGCGCTCGGCCAGGCAATCGCGGTCGAGAACAAGCCGGGCGCCAATGGTGCGGTGGCCGCACAATATGTCGCGCAAGCGGACGCCGACGGCTACACGCTGTTCTTCACCACGGCCGGCGCTATCGCTATCAGCCCGGCGTTCCACCCCGATCTGAACTACGATCCGATCAAGGATTTTGCCGCGGTCGGCGAGGCCGCGATCAATTCGCCGGTGCTGGTGGTCAATGCCGGCATGAAGGTCGGTTCGGCGCGCGAGCTTGCCGAGCTTGCGCGCAAAAAGCCCGGCGCGATAACGATCGGCATTACCGGGCGCGGTGCGATGTCCGACCTCGTACTGCAATTATTCGAGGCCGACGCCGGCATTCAATTGCAGTCGGTGCCTTATCGCGGCGCGGCGCAGGCCATTACCGACGCGCTTGGCGGGCGGCTCGACGGCTTGGTCGGCGATATCCCGACCGTGATGGGGCAGGTTCGGGCCGGCAAGCTCAAAGCGCTCGCCACCTCGTCAAAGCGCCGCTCCGATATTTTCTCGGACGTTCCAACCTTCGTGGAACAGGGCTTTGCCGGCGTCGTTGGCGACAACTGGGCCGGCGTTTTGGCGCCGGCCGGCACGCCCGCGCCGGTCATTGCCAAATTCAATGCCGCCATGGTCGCGGCGCTTAAGGATCCCGGTCTTCGTGCGCAATTGCGTGAGTCCGGCACCACGCCGGCGCCGAGCTCGCCGCAGCAATTCGACGCTTATATGCGCGACGAGATCGCGCGCTGGCGCGCTGTGATCGGCAACAACGGGCTTACTGGGGAGTAGCCAAACGTCCCGCTCATTCCCGCGAAAGCGGGAATCCAGGAGAAGCGCGCCTGTTGCGAAAAGCGACTGGTTCCCCGCCTTCGCGGGGACGAGCGGGCATCGGTACTAAGCCGCGAGCTCGCGCATGATGCGATAAATCCGCGCCTGGCCTTCGAAGCCAATGCCGGGCCGATCCGACAATCTCAGATAGCCGTTTTCAAGCTCCGCATCGTCGGCGAAGCCGCCGAAATCGCCGAACACGCCGGGATAGGATTCGGCGCCGCCGAGGCCGAAGCCGCCCGCGATCGCGAGCGACATCTGGTTGCCGCCGTGCGGGAACATCAGGCTCCGCGGCCATTGGTGATGCGCCAGCATCTCAAGCGTGCGGGCATATTGCACGATGCCATAGGCCTGCGGCGGATCGACCTGAATAACGTCGTGGCGCTGCGGTTTTAGCCCGCCGAAGCGGACCAGATTTTCGACGTCCTGCGTCGAGAATAGATTTTCCCCCGTCGACAGCGGCGCGTTGTAGACCGCTGCGATTTCGGCGAGCAGCGCGAAATCGAGTGGATCGCACGGCTCTTCGAACCAGCGCAGCGCGAACGGCTCGAGGCCGCGCGCGTAAGCGAGCGCGTCGTCGCGGCCGAATTTGGAGTTGGCGTCGACGGCGAGCTTGCCGCCGCGCGGCAGGATCGATTTCACCGCCTCG
>DASSXN010000182.1:0-4874 GCA_035703785.1 Xanthobacteraceae bacterium | reverse complement strand
AATGTACATGCAAATCCCAATCTGAATCGCAGGAATCGTCACGCCGCGGGTCGGGCCCGACGAGTTTAGCACCATCGGACGGGGGAGGCTGCATCAACTGCTGTTCGGGTCTATACTGCCAGTAGGAGCCAGACCGCGATGTCCGATTCTCCAAGCCTGATTATGGTCCAGTTCCTCGCCTGGGTGGCAGACCGGCCGCGCAGCTATGCCGAGACCATGGACGCCTGGCGCACCAGCTGCCCGCGGCTTTCGGTTTGGGAAGACGCCGTAATCGCCGATCTGGTGCGGCTCGAAGGCGAGGGCGGACGTGCGGTGAAATTAACTGAACGCGGCGCCGCGGTTTTGCGGCAGGCGCAAAATCGAAAGACAGCGCCTGCGCGAGCGGAGCGCAAACGGCAGGCCGCTTTGGCGGGACACGATTAGGTAGCGCCTCTGGAGTTTTCGGAATTTACAATTCTGGCTTTGCCGACGATCCGCCCTTCCCAGATGTAGAATTTTTCAGCACTGCTAAGGTAATTTACTGCCTCTTGCCCGCCCATAAAGAAATATCCGACGCGGCGCATTTCGCCGCGCGACATCGGGCCATCGATCAGCAATGGCCAGCCATCGTAACCAAACCATCCTGACCCTTTCTCGCTCTGTATTGTACAAAGAGAACCCCATCCAAGACTAACCGGAAGACTTTTTCCTCCGGCCTCTATTGGATACAGAGTTAGGTCAACCATCAAATGGGGTTTTACTGTTTTAAGATATTCCGCCCGATTCATGACGCCTCTTTTAGTCTTAGAACTAGATTAAGACGTCGCCGCCGGGCTGCGGCGGGACTTCAAACGTATTGAGCACCAATCCGATCATTCCGTAGAAGCCGGCGCAGGTGACGGCCTCGATAATGCCGTCGCGCCCGAGCGCAGCTTCGGCGCGGCCATAGGTCGCCGGGCTCACTTTTTTGCTGGCAAGAAGCTCGGTGACGAGATCATAGACGACCCGCTCGTCGTCGCGGCCGAATTCGGGGCGTCGGCGCGCCCGAATGGCTTCAATCGTCTCGCCGCTCAAGCCGGCCTCGCGCGCGAGATTGAAATGAGCGGACCAGGCGTATTGCGCGGTGGCGTCACGGCACACCAACAGCACGATCAGTTCGATCAGGCGCTTGTCGAGCTTGGGGCTGACGCGAAAACAATTGGCCAGCCCATTGGCGGGTTCGGCGATGTCAGGGCGGTGAATCCAGACTGAAAACGGACCGCTGAGCTTGCCGCGCGGCCGCGTGCGCATAATATCGTCGTAAAGCGCTTGCTGCTGTGCCGTAAGCTTTTCTCGTTCCACTTGTTCGATGCGCGCCATTCGCGTTCTCCGCTCGCGCTGATCCGATGAAAACGCGGCGCCTCGCAGGCGCCGCGTCGGTGTGAGCATCGTCGGTTCAGCCTAGGACTTTATATTTTTTGAACCAGCCGACCATCCGATTCCACCCGTCCTCGGCCGCCTCTTTGCGATAGCTCGCGCGATAATCGGCGACGAAGCCGTGCGGCGCGCCGGGATAGATATGGAATTCGGCGGTCTTGCCGTTGGCTTGGAGCGCGGCCTCCATCTGACGGACCTGATCGACCGAGATGCCGCTGCTGTCGGCTTCGCCGTATAGCCCGAGCACCGGCTCCTTGATCTCCGGAGCAAGTTCGATCGAGCTTTTCGGCGCCGCATCGCTCTTGTCGGCGAGCGGGCCATAGAACGCGACGCCGGCTTTGAGAGTGGGGTTATGCGCTGAGTAATGCCAGACATTACGGCCGCCGCGGCAGAACCCCATGATGCCGAGCCGGTTGGCGTCGCCGCCTTGAGATTTCGCCCAGGCAACGGTGGCGTCTAGATCGGCGAACAGTTCGACATCGTTCTTGCTGTTGACCTTCGGCATCAGCTCCTGGGAATCGGTAACTTTGGTCATATCGCCGAGCCGGAAATAATAATCGGGCGCGACCGCAAAAGCGCCGAGATGACCGAGCCGCCGTGTCACGTCTTTGATAAATTCGTGGACGCCGAAAACTTCCATGCAGACAAGAATGATCGGCGGGTGTTGCGCGCCGGAGGGCCGCACGTAATAGACCGGCATGTCGCCGCCAGTCACTGCGACCTTGGTATCGCCAGTTTCGAGCCCCGTGGTGTCGGTGTGGATGACGTCAGCGCGCACCGGGCCTGCGGCAAGCGTGTAGCCGGCTGCCGCTGCCGCGGAACTCGACATGAACCCGCGCCGCGACAGCGGCGGCATGACCTTGGCTAGTCCGACGATATCCGACGGCAAGCGATGCTGATTCATAAGATGATCCTCCCGAAATAACCGTCTGTTCGGCAACGGCATAAAGAGCGTCGACCCTAATATGCCCTGCCGACCGCGCCTAGCCGCCACCCGATGAGCTTTGCGCCTATGCCAAAGAACCGATTGCATTACGCGCGGCAAACGCATATCAGGAATTCAAACGACGGTTTGAAAAGTGGCAACGGAAAGGCGAATGACGCGACCATCCGAGGTGACGCGCGAACGCATCATGAGGGCGGCGGAGCGGCTGTTCGCCGAGGGCGGCTACGATGGCACCAGCATCCGCGCCATTGTCGCCAAGGCCAAGGTGAACCAGGCGGCGATCAACTACCATTTCGATGGCAAGGATGGGCTCTATCGTGAAGTGCTTCGCGTGGCTTTCCGCGCTTTGACCGAACACCAGCTCGCGCATGCCGAAGAGCTAAAATCGATGTCGCGCGAAGAAGCGCTGTCGCAATTCGTACGCCGGCAGCTGCAGCCTTTACTGGGCCGCGATGAGTACAGCCGGCACATGCGCATCTTCAACTGGGAAACCGTGCAGCCGACGACGGTATTCCGCAACCTCGTGGCCGAAGAGGCCGCTCCGTTCCTGGGCCTCGCCGGCGATCTGGTGCGCCGCTTCATGCCGGATGCCGATCAACGCACGGTCACGGTCGCGGCAGTCTGGCTCCTAGGCCAGTGCAGCGTATTCGTGCGCAATCGCGAGCAGTTGGCAGGGCCGCCGGTCAGCCTTGTGCTCGACGAAGAGGCCGTGGAATGGCTCTCGGCCATAATCAGCCATTGGGTCGTCTCGGGATTGCGACCGCTGCGCACGAATTGATCTGCGGCAGCAACCTGTGAAATGCCGCAAAAATTCCTTTTTCCGGGCCTTGCGCCGCCCAGAACGAATGTTTGAAATTCAACCGGTCGTTTGAAAAAGGTCGACGTTTTTTCATCGGCGAGAGGGCTGGCGATGCAGATCGATGGCAAGTGGCGAGACCCGGCGCCGCGTAGTTGTGCGGCACGGACCGAATTTCCATTCCTGGCGCGGTTTGTCGGCAAGTTCGTGCTCGACATCTTGCCCGCGGCGCTCGCAAGCGTGATCGGCGGATTCCTGTTCACCCAATATCAATTAGGCCGCGCCGCGCCGCCGCCGGTCGAACAGATAAGCCCCGCCTCGGCGGAAGTCTTGGCGCTGGTTCGCGATGAACACGAGGCGATCATCGGCTACCTCAAGTCGCAGATGACGGCCGAAAAGACCCGGCTCGCCGCGCAGGACGCGGAAACGGCGCGTGCAGTGGCCGATGCCAAGGTGGCCCAAGAAGAACAAGAAAATGAGGCGCGCAATAAAGCGCTTACTGAACAAAACGCGGCAGAGATCAAGCTCGCAGCGGCGACACCCGCGCACCATCTTGCAGCGGCGACGTCAGCGAAAGTCGCGCTGCCGCGCCCCAAGCCCGCCGCTGCGCCGAACCCGGCTGCCGCCACACAAATCGCGATGGTCCAGAGCGAACAGAATCCGCAGCAGAATGCTGCGCCGGCCGATCGGCTTGCCCGCGATCCCGAATCGCTGCTGGCCAAGACGCTTGATCTGAAGGATCACGTTGTCGCCGCGACCAAGCAGGCGGTCGCCGCCCTCGGCGACATGTTCGCCTCGGTGGGCGAGCGCATCGGCGGTTCGGCGCCGAGCGCGCGGCCGTTCAGTTCGGATTCTTGATGACGGGAAGACCAATGGCCTGAGACGGCCCCAGATCGGGCCAAAATGGTGCCGTTTGGCAACAATTCCCAGTTTTTATGCTTGGATTGCCCTTTTCCTGCGGGGCCCCGGCTTGCCCATTACGGCCGGCCCCGTTAAGCCAACCAGAATCGGACGTGGAACCAGAGCCTTGGCGCAATTGTTTTGTGCAAAGCAGCACGGACGGCTGGGTTGGGGCCCGCCAGCAAAGATGATCCCGATAACGGTTACGGCTGAGAGGCAGGAGTACTGATGCGTTCGGCCGGGAATTTCAGTCCGGAATGGGGTTATTTGGCCCCGGCGCCGAGTTTTGCGCGCACCGTCCGTGTGGTCTTGGTGGCGACCGCGATTGGCGCCACCGCAGGGGCCGGTGTTGTGCTGTCTCTGGTCGATCGTCCGAGCGAGCCGGAAAAGACCCCGGTTGCCGCGCGCGCGATCGTGACCAGCGTCCGCGCCGCCGCCGTGCCATCCGTCGCCCCCGCCGCGCCGGCGGTAATGACTGCGCCGGCGAAGCTGGCATCACCGCCCGCTTCCGCCAGAGCGGCGCCGCCGAGCGGCAAGCCAGATATCTCCGCGCGCGCATCTTCCCGCACGACGCCGCAAACCCGACCGGCGATACCACCCGCGGCGAATGCGGCAGCGCCTTTGCCTGCAGCGTTGGTGTCCGCAAACACTTCGTCGCCAAGCATTGCGCCGCCCCCACCGGCAGTCGCGCCGGCAGCCAGCGGGATCGTGTCCGCCCCAGCCGCCACTACGGCCGATACGGGCGTGACCGCAGCCGCTGCGGCAACCGTCTCAGCTTCGGCGGCGACCGCATTGCCGGCAGCGGCAGAGCCGCCGAAAGTCGTCGAAGCTGCACCG
>DASSXN010000104.1:0-3014 GCA_035703785.1 Xanthobacteraceae bacterium | reverse complement strand
TCGGCGCGATGATCCTGCGCTACTGGTACCTCTTGCTGTCGTCGTGGCCGCGCCTGCTGGAGCTGCTCTACTGGCCGGCGTTGCAGATCATCACCTGGGGCTTCCTGCAGAACTACATCTCGCAGACATCCGGGTTCTTCGCCCGCGCCGGCGGCACCCTGATCGGCGCCGTGATCCTGTGGGACATCCTGTTTCGCGGGCAGCTCGGCTTTTCGATCTCGTTCCTCGAGGAGATGTGGGCGCGCAATCTCGGTAACCTGATGATGAGCCCGTTGAAGCCGATCGAGTTTCTGATCGCGCTGATGGTCATGAGCCTGATCCGGCTTGCGATCGGCATCATTCCGATGACGCTGCTGGCGATGTTCTTCTTCGACTTCAACTTTTACGCCATCGGGCTGCCGCTGATCGCCTTCTTCTGCAACCTGATCTTCACGAGCTGGTCGGTCGGCATCTTCGTCTCGGGCCTCGTGCTGCGAAACGGCCTCGGAGCGGAAAGCATCGTCTGGACGCTGATGTTCGGCCTGATGCCGCTGGCCTGCATCTACTATCCGGTGACGGTGCTGCCGCAGTGGCTGCAATATGTCGCCTGGACGCTGCCGCCAACCTACGTGTTCGAAGGTATGCGGGCACTATTGATTAACCACGTATTCCGCGCCGACCTCATGGTCTCCGCCCTGGCCATCAATTCCGTGCTGCTTATCGCGTCATTTGCGACGTTTCTTGCCCTTTTGCGCAGCGCCCGCCGCGCCGGCTCGCTGATTCAAAGCGGCGAATAGCCGAGTTATCCCACGGATTTGATGGTCTTCGACTTGTGCAGCGCGAAGATATGCCGATCTGTACGTTGACGCTTAATTACGCATTCGGCACTATGCTGCGATGCAAAAGGAATCCGAGGGCTAAATGCCGATTGGTGAGTTTGGCGGCGCGCCGCCACTGGCGGCCGAAGGCAGTCCGTCGCTGACGACGCCGATGTACTGGATGTACGAAATGGGGCAAGCGTCGCTCAATCCGGCGCGCGCCGTGACCGACGCCACCAAGATACTGTTTCAGAACCCGCTCAATCCGTGGTCGCACACCGAATTCGGCAAATCCATCGCCGCCGGCTGCGAACTGTTCGAGCGCACGACGCGGCGCTACGGCAAGCCCGAATGGGGCCTCAACCATACCGAGGTCAACGGCGTGCGGACCGCGGTCGAAGTCCGCTCGGTGTGGGAAAAGCCGTTTTGCCGCCTGTTGTACTTCGATCGCAAGCTGACGCGGCCGTTGCGCAGCCCGCAGCCGCGCGTGCTGATCGTGGCGCCGATGTCGGGCCACTATGCGACGCTGCTGCGCGGCACGGTCGAAGCCTTCCTGCCGACCCATGAAGTCTACATCACCGACTGGTCCGATGCGCGGATGGTCCCCCTGACCGAGGGCCGGTTCGACCTCGATGACTATGTCGACTATGTCATCGAGATGCTGCACGCGCTCGGCGGCAACATGCATGTGATCGCCGTGTGCCAGCCTTCGGTGCCGGTGGTGGCGGCGGTTTCCGTCATGGAAGCCGTGCGCGATCCCTTCGTCCCGCTGTCGATGACGCTGATGGGCGGCCCGATCGACACCCGCCGCAATCCGACCGCGGTCAACAATCTCGCCGCCGAGCGCGGCATCGACTGGTTCCGCAATCACGTCATCACCAAGGTGCCGTTTCCGCATCCGGGCGTGATGCGCGACGTCTATCCGGGATTCCTGCAGCTCAACGGCTTCATCAGCATGAATCTCGACCGCCACATGGACGCGCACAAGCGGCTGTTCCAGAACCTGGTCAAGGGCGACGGCGATCTGGTCGACAAGCACCGCGATTTCTATGACGAATATCTGGCGGTCATGGATCTGACCGCGGAATATTATCTGCAGACGGTCGACACCGTGTTCATCAAGCATGCGCTGCCGAAGGGCGAGATGACCCATCGCGGTCAGCTGGTCGATCCCTCGAAGATCACACGCGTTGCATTGATGACCGTGGAAGGCGAGAAGGACGACATTTCCGGTCTCGGGCAGACCGAAGCCACGCATGCGCTGTGCAGTTCGATCCCCGATCACCGTCGCGTCCACTATGTGCAGAAGGGCGTCGGGCATTACGGCGTGTTCAACGGCTCGCGTTTCAAAGCGGAAATCGTGCCGCGCATCTCCGATTTCATGCTGTCGGCGGCGGATGCGAAGCCGAAGCCGGTCTTGGTCGCGGCAGCGGCGGAGTAAATGAATCTTTAACGCGACGGCAGCGCATCTTTCGCGGCGTAAACGCGCCTTTAACGGCGTTGATGCGCATTTTGATCGCGTCTTGATCGCTTCAATGCGATGTCGTGGCGCGCGGCAGAAATCGCCGCGCTGATTCACCCTCCGGTACCCCCGGAAATCGGCCTGTTCCAGCCTGATTCAGGGGCTTTTGGAAGGAGTGAGTATTAACTCAGCCCTTGAAGGCCTCGGGGAACGCGATTTTCGGCCGAAAATTAACCCGAGAGGCCCATCCTGTAGAGGGCTGCATCCGGCAAACCCCTGTATATTGGGCAAATGATTTGTTTTTGCGCGGAGCGATTGAACTGGCGGCGGATATGGCAGAATCCGGGGGAACTCCTGATCCCCGGAATTGCAGACATGGCCACTCGCGCGCTCCTCTATCGGCGGCCTTACGAACCCTCGACACTTCTCGTTAAGCACGGTTCACAAATCTACTCGGTTCGCTTGCGGCGGCACCGGCGGGCGCGTCGCTACACCTTGCGGATTCATCCGAGCGATCGCGAGGCGATCCTGACCATGCCGCCGCGCGGCACCTTGGCCGATGCCAAGGATTTCGCGCAGCGTCACGGCGGATGGATCGCCGCGCGCCTCGGCCGGCTGCCGAAGGCGGCGCCGTTTCTTCCGGGTACCGTGGTGCCGTTGCGCGGCGTTCCGCACCGGATCGTGCATCGCGCCGGCATGCGCGGCACGGTCTGGACCGAGACCCGCGACAGCGGCGAGCGGATTATCTGCGTCGC
>DASSXN010000206.1:0-2096 GCA_035703785.1 Xanthobacteraceae bacterium | reverse complement strand
ACGCGGACGAGAGACGCCGAACTCTGGTTGCGGACGCCGGCGACGCGCTGTGGCGCTTCATCATCCAACGGGAATGCTGCGGGTTGCGCGACTCGCGGGCGGTGATGCGCCTTTATCGGGTTCCGCAAGAAGTGCAAAATTGCATGGGAATCTTTCGCGCTCGCGATCGGCACGCGTGTTGACGACCGCTTCCAAAGCCAAGCGACTCGCAAGGTCACCCAGGAAATTAGTGGATTGGTAACTTCCTTTGCGGCCTCCTCAGCCCGCACGGCAAGATTTTGTTCACCCTTTTCGATGCATTGTCGCTGATACTTCAATGAAGTAGCCGCGCCGCGCGTTCAGTGACCATGCGTAACCCTTCGCTTGCCGAGGAATTGGAGGCTGTGGTCGCCTCCGGCAGCGCTATCCGGCGTAGCGACATTCTCAGCCGCGTCACCGATCTGTTTGTCTACGACGCCGCGCGCTATTCGCCGGACCAAGTCCGCCTGTTCGGCGACGTGATGGCCCGCTTGGCACGCGGAATGGGAACCGAGGCGCGCGTTCGTTTGGCCGAACGATTGGCACCGATCGGCAACGCACCCATCAATGTCGTCCAGATGCTTGCGTTGGACGACAACACGAACGTGGCCGGTCCGGTGCTAGTTCGGTCGGAACGACTTTCCGAGCGCGACCTCCTCGTGGTCGCCGGGGGCAAGGGCCCGCTACATCTATTGGCAATGTCGCACAGAGAGCGTCTGAGCCAACGGGTGACCGATATGCTGATTGCGCGCGGCGACCATGCGGTCCTCGCCGCCCTGATCCGAAACCGCGGAGCACGCTTTTCCGCCGCTGGCTGGCGCCGCGTGCACGAGCGCACGCGCACCGATAATGCGCTTACGGCCGAGCTGGCTCATCGATCGCAGGACGAAGCGGATGGGCATTCACGCAATGGCGGCGAAGCCGAGGTCTACCGCCACGCGCGCGACGGTAAGCTCGTCGAGACCTCGATGGCCTTGGCGAACCTGACTAGCATCCCGAGTGACGCCGTCGAGCGTGCGCTTCTCAACCCGCGTGCCGACGTCGTGCTGGTGATTGCGAAAGCCGCGGGATTGTCATCCATCACGACCGAAGCGCTGGTGCGCTTGCGCGCCGCCGATCGCGGCATGTCGGCAGAGGACGTGTCGCAGGCCCTAGCCAAATTCAATCGCCTGCCGCGCGACAGTGCGCGGCGCGTGCTGAACTTCTTCCGCATCCGGCTCGAAAAGGGTTCCGCGCCGACGATACCACCGGACCTGTGGGTCGACAGCTAGCCGGTGGCCGGCGCCACCGGCCGCCTGGATTTCCGCTCAGTAGCAATAGCCCGGCTGAACCTGGAGCCAGGAGCCGTTCGGATAACGGTAATAGCAGCCGCCGCGCCACCAGTAGTAACCGCTATTCCGGCGCTGTGCCTCGGATGCGATGACAGCGCCCGTGGTAGCGCCGATCACGGCCCCTGCCACTGCACCGCCCGCGCCGCGGCCAACCGCGCCGCCGATGATACCGCCGAGCGCACCACCTACGATAGCTCCGGCGACCGGATCCTGCGCCGCCGCCTGTTGCGCAGGCATTATTGCCGCCATGCTCAACAACACCGCGGCTCCCAGCATTCGCTTCATGATCCCTCTCCCTCCTCGTTCGATTGCATTCATTCAGGTCAGATCAAATCCTCGCGTCGAGGTTTGAACCGCGTGCATCATAGAACGGCTCGAGGCCTAAGTTCGACTAGAATATTGCCGAAATGGGGTCGGCAGAGATCGCCGTACGGCGTCGGTTGCAAGCGCGTCGTCATTGCAAACGCGGCTGCAACGCGCGCTCATCTCACGTCGCGATGCAACAAACGTGATGACAAAGCGTTAAAGGTTTCGTTGCAGAATCTTCTTGACTCCCTGCTTATTGCATTTATGTGGGGATTTAGCCGCTGTTGGTCGGTTCGCGTGGACTGATCGAGCGGCTTTCGCTTGCCGCGGTGCCGGCATCTCGGGTTGTTGTACCTGATTGGGGAGGACGGCATGAGCCAGAACGCCCTCTTGCGATCGGTAAAAGGCTTGGGCGTTCCAAGCACCGCTCGTAAGGAAGTC
>DASSXN010000026.1:0-8509 GCA_035703785.1 Xanthobacteraceae bacterium | reverse complement strand
CAAGGTCGTCGCCTATTCCGGCGATTCGCAGTGGACCGATTCGCTGATCGACGTCGGACGCAATGCCGATCTTTTTATCTGCGAGGCCTATACGCGCGACAAGCCGATCGCCACGCACATGGCGCTGAGTCTATTGGAGCGGCACTTGGATCAGATCCGGCCGAAACGGCTCATCCTCACGCATATGAGCAATGACATGCTCGCGCGCCGCGGCGAGCTGCGTTACGAGACCGCCGAAGACGGCATGATGGTTGAGATTTAATCACCTATTTGCATCAAGCATCGAACTGATCTGTTCGCGGTCATATTGCAACGGCGTGCGAAAATCTGACGGCACCAACGTCGGATTCGCGACTCTTTGTTTCAGCTCCACCCCCAGCGGAATGTAGCTTCGCACGACACGCGAAACGCGAATGTTCGCTGGGGGTCATTATGCTTGGATTCGAAGTGAGCGGGCGCGGGCGCAAAAGCTGGCGCGCGCTTGCGATGGTGTGTTTCGCAAAACTTCACATAATCCCGGTGCTCATCCTCACCGGCGTGATCTTTTCGGCCAGTGCGGCGCGCGCTCAGAATGCGACGTGGCTCGCAAATCCCGGCACGGCCAACTTCAACACCGATGCCAATTGGGGGTGGATTGATTCGCCGTCGCTCTGCTAGCATTAGCCGATCAAACACCTAGCTCGCAGGAGCGATCTTGGCGGATAATGTCAGCTTCTCTGTCATCCTAGAGCCGCAACAAGACGGTGGGTTCACCGTACTTGTCCCCGCACTGCCGGAAGTGGTGACGGAAGGCGCTACTGAAGCAGAAGCGCTCGCCAATGCCGAGGAAGCCATCCGGGCGATACTCGCCTATCGGAAAGACCAGGGGCTGACGATCCCGCCCGATGCGCAACCGGAAATCCGCCGCGTGACTGTATTGGCCTAGAATGGCCGCAGGGCGATTGCCAGTCGTCAACGGCAGACGTGTCATTCAGGCTCTTCGGCGAGCCGGTTTCAGCGTTGATCGCATCGTCGGCAGCTACCATGTCTTGGTCTATCCGGGCAACCCAACGCGTACCGTTGTCGTTCCAGTTCATTCTGGAGGAGATCTCAAGCCCGGCACCATGCGCGCAATTATCCGGCAAGCCGGATTAACGCCCGAGGAGTTTGCAAAGCTTCTTTGAACTACAGCAGAACGAGATTTGATCGACCCGGTTATCTCGCCTTCGCCGGCCGTCAAACAAACCGCACGGCATAGATCGGCGGCAGGTGGGCGTTGACGATCTGCCAGCTGCGGCCGCCGTCGTCGCTCGTCCACAGCGCGCCGGTGGTCGAACCCATCGCCAGCCGTTCGCCGGCCTCGTCCACTTCCAGACCGTGGCGATAGATCAGGTCATACGCGTCGCGCTGCGGTAGACCGTGGCGCATGATCTCCCAGCTTTGCCCGCCGTCGTCGGTTCGCGTGACGCAGAGCGCGCCGTCGCGCGGCATGCGAATCTCGTCTTTGATCGCCGGGACGAACCACGCGGTTTCCGCGGCCCGCGGATGCGCCGCCACCGCGAAACCGAAATCGTCGGTGGGCGGCGACAGCCGCGTCCAGTGTGCGCCGGCGTCGGCCGAGCGATAAATGCCGGCATGGTGCTGCATCCACATCACGTCGGGAGCGGACGCGCAGCGCACGACCCGATGCGGATCTTGGATCGCGCTGTCTTCGGCCTGCTCCGGCGGCACATAGGGCGCGAACAAGCCTTTGCCGAGCACCGACCAGTTGTTGCCGCTGTCGGTGGTCTCCCACACGCCACCACAGGAAATCGCAAGGAATACGCGATCGTCATCGCGCGGATCGGGAGAAATGCTGTGAATGCCGGCAGCGTCATAGCCGCCGCCGAACCAGCGCTTGCGCTCGGGCACGTTCCATAGCGATGGAACGAACTGCCAGCTTTCGCCGCGGTCATCGGAGCGAAACAATCCGGCCGGAATGGCGCCGATCCACAACCGGTCCGGATGCGTCCGCCCGCCGGTTTCCATGGTCCAGATTTGAAACAAAGATGGCGCATCGGCGGCATCGGCGGGAAAGGCCGGCGCAGCGAGCTCGCGCCAAGTCGCGCCATCGTCGTCGGAGCGATGCAGCTTGGCGCCGAAATGACCGTGCTTGAGCGCGGCGCAAATCACGCCATCGGCCGACAACACATTAGTCACCGCGACGCCCTCAAACCCAATGAGTGTCGAGGCCCAACCCGAATTCTTGCGCTCCAGCGCAAACAGCCCTTTGCGCGTCGCTATCAGCAAATGATCGCTCATGATTCCCCGCTAGGCTTCGAGATTTAGCCGCCCGAAAGCGCCTGCATGACGTAAAGCTTGCTGTCGGGACCGATGCGTCGTGCGAGCGCACCCTCGTGCGCCAAGCGCTCGCCGTCAGCGAATATGCAGACATGTTTGCGCAAGTCACCGCGGTCGTCGAGCACATAACTGCGCACATGCGGCTGCGCGGCGAGAACGCTCGCTAGCGCCTCGCCGACCGTCGCGCCGGCGGCCGACAGCGGTCCGTCCGGAACGAGGTTGCGCAGATGACTGGTGAAATGGATCTCGGCCATGACGTACTTAATCGTCACCCCGCATCCGGGAAGAATTGCGGCGTTCAGCCGGCCAAAGCTGCCTCGATTGCCGCGATTGCAGCCTGCGCTTTCGAGCCGTCCGGGCCACCGGCCTGCGCCATGTCGGGCCGGCCGCCGCCGCCCTTGCCGCCGAGCGCCTCGGCGCCTTTGCGCGCAAGATCGATGGCGTTGAACCGTGTTACAAGATCATTGGTGACGCCGACCACGATTCCGGCTTTGCCGTCGGCACTGACGCCGACGATTGCGACCACGCCTGAGCCGAGTTTCTTCTTGCCGTCATCGGCGAGGCTACGCAGATCCTTCAGGTCGATTCCCTCAACCGCGCGCGCCATCAATTTGACGTCGCCGACCTTGCGCACGCCGTCTGCGCCGTCGCCGGCTTCGCTGCTGCCGCCGCCGCCCATTGCCAGCTTCTTCTTCGCCTCCGAGAGGTCACGCTCGAGCCGCTTGCGTTCGTCGATGAGAGTGCCGAGGCGCGCCGGCAGTTCGTCGATCGGCGCGCGCAGTTCGGCTGCGGCAGCCTTGGCAATTTGCACCAGATTGTTGGCATTGTGCCGCGCCGCCGTCGCGGTGAGCGCCTCGATCCGGCGCACGCCAGCCGAAACCCCGCTCTCGGCAACGACTAAGACAATGCCGATGTCGCCGGTGCGGTTGACATGGGTGCCGCCGCACAATTCGACCGACCAGCCCAAGGTGTTGCCGCCCCCCGATGTTGAAGGATCCTGGCCCATCGCGACCACGCGCACTTCGTCGCCGTATTTTTCGCCGAACAAAGCGCGCGCGCCGGAGGCGATGGCGTCGTCGCGGCTCATCAGCCGCGTGATCACCGGCGCGTTCTGCAGCACCATGTCATTGGCGATGTCCTCGACGCGCTCGATCTCCTCGCCGCTCATCGCCTTCGGATGCGAGAAATCGAAGCGCAGCCGGTCCGGCGCGACCAGCGAGCCTTTCTGCGCAACGTGATCGCCGAGCACTTGGCGCAAGGCCTCGTGAAGAAGATGCGTCGCGGAATGATTCTTGCGGATCGCGGCGCGGCGGGCATGATCAACCTCAAGCGCCAGCGCGGCGCCCGGTTTCACCGTGCCTTCTTCGACGCTGCCGATATGCGCGTAGAGGTCGCCGGCATATTTTTGCGTGTCCGTGACTTTGAAACGAATACCGTCGGCCGTCATGACGCCGGTGTCGCCGACTTGGCCGCCCGATTCGCCATAGAACGGCGTCTGATTAAGGATGACGACGCCGCTTTCGCCCCTCTTCAGCGCGCCGGCTTCCTTGCCGTCGCGCAGGACGGCGGAGACCACGCCCTCGGCGCTCTCGGTCTCGTAGCCGAGAAACTCGGTGGCACCGAGCTTCTCCCGCAAGGCGAACCAGATTGCTTCATCAGTGGCTTCGCCAGAGCCGGCCCATGACGCACGCGCTTTGGCGCGCTGGCGTTCCATCGCGTCGGTGAACGAGGCGATATCGACGCCGATGCCGCGCGGCCGCAGCGCATCCTGGGTCAGATCGAGCGGGAAACCATAAGTGTCGTAGAGCGTGAACGCGGTCTCGCCGTCGAACATGTCGCCCTTCTTGAGCGATTTGCTCGCCTCCTCGAGCAAAGCGAGGCCGCGCTCCAGCGTGCGGCGGAAGCGAACCTCTTCGAGCTTCAATGTCTCGGTGACGAGCGGCTGGGCGCGAATGAGCTCGGGATAGGCCTGCCCCATCTCGCGCACCAGGACCGGCATCAATTGCCACATCAGGGGCTCTTTCACACCCAGAAGTTCAGCGTGCCGCATGGCGCGGCGCATGATGCGGCGAAGCACGTAGCCGCGGCCCTCGTTGGACGGCAGCACGCCATCGGCGATCAGGAACGCGCTGGCGCGCAGATGATCGGCGATGACACGGTGCGACGCCTTGCGCTCGCCTTCCGGGTCGACGCCGGTGAGTTCGGCGACCGCCTCGATCAATGCGCCAAACAGATCGATCTTGTAATCGTCGTGCGTGCCTTGCAGCACGGCGGCCATGCGCTCGATACCCAATCCGGTGTCGATCGACGGCCGCGGCAGGTCGATGCGCTTGCCGTTGGCAAGCTGCTCGTACTGCATGAATACGAGATTCCAGATTTCGACGAAGCGATCGCCCTCGGCTTCCGGAGTCCCCGGCGGTCCGCCCCAGATATGGTCGCCGTGATCGTAGAAGATTTCCGAACACGGACCGCACGGCCCGGTGTCGCCCATCGCCCAGAAATTGTCGCTGCCGGCAATGCGCAGGATCTTTTTCTCCGGCAGGCCCGAGATCTTCCGCCACAGCGCAAACGCATCGTCGTCATCGATATAGACGGTGATCAGGAGACGATCGGCCGGAACCGCGAACTCCTTGGTCATCAGCCGCCAAGCCAGCTCGATCGCGCGCTCCTTGAAGTAATCGCCGAACGAGAAGTTGCCGAGCATTTCGAAAAAGGTGTGATGGCGGGCGGTGTAGCCGACATTATCGAGATCATTGTGCTTGCCGCCGGCACGGACGCACTTTTGCGCGGTGACCGCTCGCGAATACGGCCGTTTTTCGAGGCCGGTGAAGACGTTTTTGAACTGCACCATCCCGGCATTGGTGAACATCAGGGTCGGGTCATTGCGCGGAACGAGCGGCGAGGAAGGCACGACTTCGTGCCCCTCGCGCGCAAAATAGCCGAGGAACGCCGCTCTGATGTCGTTGACGCCGGTCATTTCGGGGCAACTGTCTAACGAGACACCGCTTTTCTGTCCAGGAAAGCAGGGGCTCTTGGGTAAATTTGATATAGGCCGGTAAAGCATATAAGCGCTCTGGTGTCCCGATTCCGAAGTTCGCAAGAATTTGCGGCGAGCTCTAATGCGAACTTCGGAATCAAGGGGACACCCGCAAACTTAAGATTCTAGTGTGGTTTTTGGATTTGAAGTTCCTATGCGAGCTAGCCGCTTATTCGTAGGAACTTCAAATCCACCACACTAGCGGCGGCGAACATATGAACGAACGCACCGGCAAATCCCCCCTCCCCGGCACGCTGCAAGAACGGCTGCGGCAAGGGCACTTCGTCATGACCGCGGAGCTGGTGCCGCCACTGTCCTGCGATGCGGAGGCACTCTTGAACAAGGCGGGCGCGCTCAAGGGCCTCGCCGACGCCGTCAATGTCACCGATGGCGCCGGCGCCCGCGCCCATATGAGCGCGCTGGCGGGCGCGAGCCTGCTTTTGCAAGCCGGGATCGAACCCATCTTGCAGATGACCTGCCGCGATATGAACCGGCTCGCCCTGCAGAGCGAGATGATGGGCGCGGCCGCGCTCGGCATCCGCAATCTCCTGCTCCTTTCGGGCGACGATCCCAAATCCGGCGATCAGCCGGACACCAAGCCGGTGTTCGACATCGATTCGAGAACGCTGATCGCTACCGCGTGCCGGCTGCGCGACGACGGGACGCTGCCGACCGGCCGCAAGGTCGAAGGCAAGGCCGATTTCTTTATTGGCGCCGCCGACATGCCGGTCGATCCGCCGGAGGGCTGGCAGCCCAATGCGCTTGCCGCCAAGATCGATGCCGGCGCCCAGTTCGCGCAGACGCAATTCTGCATGGACGCATCGATCGTGCGCCGCTACGTCGCCGCCCTGGAAAGGGCCGGCATCACCAGCAAGATTGCGCTTCTCATCGGTGTCAATCCGCTGCGCTCGGCCAAATCGGCGCGCTGGATGAAACATCACCTCTACGGCACGATCATCCCGGACTCGTTTATCTCCCGGCTCGAGAACGCCCCCGACCCGGCGCGCGAAGGTTTGCGCATCTGCGTCGAACTGATCGAGGAGATTGCGAGTATTCGCGGCGTCGCCGGCGTCCATATCATGGCGCCGGGCAACGATGCGGCGATCCCGGAGGCGATCAAGGCGGCGCGGGCGCGCGTTCAGCGTGCCGGGGTCTGACTCGATTCCTCGCTGGTGCGAATATCAATCTCCGACGTCAGCGTGCGATGCACCGGACACTTGTCGGCGATTTCCAGGAGCCGCTTGCGCGCTTCCGCATCAAGCTCACCTTCGAGGTTGATGATGCGATCAATCCTGTCGAGCATCCCTTCCTTGGTTTCGCATTCGGCGCAGTCGGCAGCGTAGACCCGGCTGTGGCGGAGCCGCACCCGCGTGCGTGTGAGCGGCAGCTGCTTGCGGTCGGCGTAAAGGCGTAGCGTCATCGACGTGCAGGCGCCAAGCGCCGCCAGTAGCAAGTCGTACGGTCCGGGGCCGCTGTCGAGCCCGCCGGCTGCGACCGGCTCGTCGGCCAGGAAGCGATGCGTGCCTGTGGTGATTTCCTGCTGAAAAGTACCCTGCCGCGTTTCGCGCACAACGACCTCGCCGAGCTCGGCCTCGGCGGCGGGCATTGGCGCCGTCATCTCGAGATAACGTTCGGCCCAGGCGGCGATCACGTGCGCGACATAGGCGGCGTCGCTCGGCCGCGGCAGCAGATGATCGGCGCCGGCAAGCGAGATGAAGCTTTTCGGGTGCTTGGCTGCCATGAAGATGTGGCTAGCGTTATCGATACCGACGGTCTCATCGGTCGGGGAATGGAAAACCAACAGCGCCTTGCGCAGTTCCGCAATGCGCGGGGCGAGATTGTGCTCGCCAATATCGTCAAGCAAGCCGCGCCGGACCCGGAAGGAGCGGCCGGCAAGCGTCACCTCGACTTCGCCTTTGCTTCTTATTTCTTCGACGCGCTCGCCGAACAGGCCGGCGACGTGGGCCGGATCGAACGGCGCGGCGATCGTCACCACTGCGCGCGCTTCGGCGATGCGATGCGCCGCGGCGAGTACCGCCGCGCCGCCGAGGCTATGGCCGATGAGAATCGCGGGTGCGGCAATCTGCGTCCGTAAATGATCCGCGGCGGCGACGAGATCGTCCACATTCGACGAGAAAGTGGTGTTGGCGAACTCGCCTTCGCTGCTGCCGAGTCCGGTGAAATCGAAACGCAGCACCGCAATGCCGTGTGTGGTAAGGCCGTGCGCGATCAGGCGCGCCGCTTTGTTGTCTTTGCCGCAGGTAAAGCAATGCGCGAACAGGGCCACGGCGCGGATCGGCCCGTCCGGCCGATCAAGCAATGCGGCCAATTTTTCGTCCTGAGCATTGGCGAAATCGAAGCGCTCGGCCGGCATGATGTGTGCCTCCTCTTGAGAAGACGGCGCGCATTCTCAGCGGTGCGTACAGCTTTCGTTAACCCACGGTCTAAATTGCGGCGCCTGGTTGAAGCATTTTCACTTCTGTCTGCGAATTATCAAGAAATTCGGCGCACCAACAAGCAAACAAGCGATCAAAACGGCCGATTTGACAATGTCCGGAACCGATCACCTGCAGCGATTCATTCGCAGTCGAAGCGTTCGCATCGCGCTGGCGCTGACGCTTGTCGCACTCAGCGCCTGGGCATTCGTGCCTTACATCACCTATCGCATCGCGCCGTCGGCTTTCGTAAACGCCGAGCTGCTGCGCGTTGCCGCGCCGATTGCCGGACAGCTTAGCCAAAACCTCCCCCATAAGGGGGATTTCGTGCCGATGCCGGTGACCGTAAGCCTCATCACTTCGCTTTCACCGGACCGGCGGCGCCTGTTGGATCTGGACCGCGAGCTTGCCATCTCGGAAGAGCGAGCCACGCTCGCGCGAAAGCAGCTCGACGAAATCACGGCCGCCGATGCGGAGCTTCAAAAACGCGTGGACGCCCACCGCAACTGGAATGCCAATGACTTGCCCTATTCCCAGCAGCGGGACCGTTACCTGGTGCGACGGCAAGAACTGGAAATGATGATCTTGGAAGGCCACGCGCGCTCGCAAAAGCTGGCCGCGGAAATCGCCGAGGAGCGCGAGCGTGTTGATCACCTCACGCATGCTGCCCTGACTCTACCCGAGGCGCACGTCGTCTGGTCGGTGTCGGCAAGTCCAG
>DASSXN010000210.1:0-2915 GCA_035703785.1 Xanthobacteraceae bacterium | reverse complement strand
CCGGCGGGCGTCAGAGCCGCAACTCCGATCCGAGCGCTCCGGCGGAAGAGATGGTCAAAGCGCTTGGCGCTGGCTGGCTGGAACTGTGGTACCAGCCCAAGATAGGCAGCCAAACACTCGATCTGCGAGGCGCGGAAGCGCTTATTCGCATGCACCACCCACGATTGGGGATCGTTCGGCCTGCCGGTTTCATGCCGCGAATGGGGGAACGGCTTTTACCCGCGTTATCGCAATTCGTCATCGCCCGGGCGCTCGCGGACTGGCGTTTCTTTTTGGCCGAGCAACGCCCCGTCGATCTCTCGATCAACCTGCCAATCTCGTTTCTGGACGATCCAGCTTCCTTCGACTACCTCTGCCATCAACTGCCGGATGACCCTGCTTTCGAAGGGCTCATTCTCGAGGTCGATGGCAGCGAGATCGCCCGTGACCTGTCGGCGGCGCGCGACTTCGCCAAACAAGCGAGATTACGCAAGGTTGCCATCTCGGTTGATCGCCTCGGCGGCGAATGGACCGCGCTCCTGCAATTGCGGGACTTTCCTTTCGTCGAAATCAAGGTCGAGCCCGAATTGGTGGCTGGTTGCGCGCATGATCGCGCGAAGCAGACGCTCTGCCGCCATATCGTCGGTGCAGCCGCTCAATTCGGCGCCCGCACAGTGGCAGTCGGTGTAGAAAACCACGCCGATTTCCTTACAGCGCGCGAACTTGGCTTCGACCTGATCCAGGGCTTCCTGTTTGCAAAGCCCATGGGGGTGCAGACCTTCGTGCGCACTATCGGGCGCGACCTGGCAAACGCGGTGTAATCACGCGTTCGCGAGCGGCGGGGACACGCCAGTCCGCGCGCCACGCGGTGTTGGGCACTGCGGCGGCCCATTAAACCTATGGCCGCAAACTCATAGCCGCAAACGGCCGCCGGAGCGCGGAGGCCCAATGGCAGGCTCCGACGCAAGCGGCTATATTGTTACCATGACAATAGCATCGCCAAGTTCGGGTGACCCACGCCGGCGGCGCTTCCGCCGCATTCCGGTGCGCACGCTTGCGCCGAATATGGTCACACTCCTGGCAATGTGCGCCGGGTTGACTGCGATCCGGATGGCTTTCGAGGGCCGGTACGTACTCGCGCTCGCGGCAATTGTGTTTGCGGCAATTCTCGACGGGATCGACGGCCGTCTGGCGCGGTTCTTGAAGGGAACGTCGCGCTTTGGCGCCGAACTCGACAGCCTGTCCGATTTCGTCAATTTCGGCGTCGCTCCGGCACTGGTCCTGTACTTTTGGGGCCTGCACGAATTGAAGTCGGCTGGATGGATTGCTGCGATGGTGTTCGCGATTTGCGGCGGCCTGCGGCTTGCCCGCTTCAATGTCATGGCGGAGGAACCCGATCGGCCCGCTTGGGCCAGTAATTTCTTTGTCGGCATGCCGGCTCCGATGGGCGCCATCACGGTGCTGCTGCCCATATACGTTACGTTCCTCGGCGTGCCGCACTCGAGCGTCTTGATCTGGTCGACGCTGTTCTACACCTTGGTCATTGCGCTTCTGATGGTATCGCGGCTGCCGGTTTATTCCGGCAAAAGGGTCGGCACGCGCGTCCCGCCCGAAATGGTCGGCCCGGTGATCGTCATCGTCGTGTTGTCGATTGGGCTTTTGATCGCCTATCCGTGGATTTTACTCACGCTCGGCACGCTGGCTTATCTCGGCAGCCTGCCGTTCGGCTTGCTGTCCTATCGGCGTTATCAGCAGCGCTCGCGCGAGCCCATGGGGGAGGGGATGCGTGAGGGAGTGCGGGAGACGCTGCTGCCGTCGCCACCGGCCGGGAGCGCCGCGGCGCGGCCGAACGAGCAAACTGATCGTCCGTCGCGGCTCAATTGAACAAAGTTCCAGAACAGTCGCCGATCGTCGCGAGGAAATTATTTGATGCGGATTGCGCGACGCACGTTTTTAACTTCGTCGATCGGAACTGCCGTGGCTCCCGCGATTCTGCGCCTCGCGCGCGCGGATACGCCGCCAATAACGCTCAAGCTGCACCACTCGTTTTCGGCGGTATCCGGCGTCCACGATAAATTCCTTCTGCCCTGGGCGCGCAAAATCGAGACCGAATCCGGCGGCCGGATGCGCGTCGATATATTTCCCTCGATGCAGCTTGGCGGAGCGCCGGCAGCGCTGTTCGATCAGGCGCGCGACGGTTCGGCCGACATCGTCTGGGCTGCACCCACCCTCATGCCCGGTCGATTTGCCAAAGTCGAGACATTCGAACTGCCATTTCTGCCGTCGCCGCGCGCGCTGGTCAGTTCGAAAGCGCTGACCGATTTTGCCGCCGCCAATCTGCAAGACGAATTCCGGGACTTTTATACGATCTGTTTTTCTTGCTCGGATAGCGCCGTCATCCATGCCGCGCGACCGGTGCGAACGACCGAGGATATGAAAGACTTCAAATTACATGTGCAGACGCGCTTGGCGGCCGAAGCAATGCGGGCGCTCGGCGCGCGTCCGGTCATGATGCCAAGTGCGCAGCTTCCGGTCGCAATCACCGAACACGTCGTCGACGGCTGCCTCGATCCATGGCACCTCGTGCCGCCGCTGCGATTGAATGATCTGCTCCGCTCCCACACCGAGTTTTCCGATCATTCGCCAAGTGCGAGGACTTACGTGCTGGCGATGAACAAAGCGAGCTACGATCGGCTGCCGCGGGAGCTGAAAAGCGTGATCGACAGCAATTCCGGTCAAGTTGCTGCCGCGATGGCCGGAGCAATGTGGGATCAGCAAGCGGTAGCTGTCGCCAATATGGTCGTCGAGCGCGGCGATTTGATTGTGACGCTGTTGCCGGAAGCGGTGGCGCGCTGGCGTAAGGCGACCGAACCCGTCATCGATGCCTGGCGCAAGGAAATCAAGGAGCAAAAGATCGACGGTGCGAAGCTGATCGC
>DASSXN010000192.1:0-4961 GCA_035703785.1 Xanthobacteraceae bacterium | reverse complement strand
ACGACGATGTCAGCCTGCTCGGAGAGCCAATCGACGATCTTGCCTTTGCCCTCGTCGCCCCATTGAGAGCCAATCACGACGACATTTGCCATGAGGGAAGCGTCCTCAAACGGCCGATCACGACTCGGATAGTTCGGATTCCGGCTGCAGCCGCTCGTTCCGATAATGGATGATGCCCTGCGAAGCAAGAAAAACTGGCTGTCGCAGGTGCCGGCAGATCGTGGCAATAGTCTGTTTTTCCAAGAGAATTTGCATCGGCTGCCTGTTAACTGACTTTGGCTATAAACCGGCTTGCGCGGCAGCTGGGCGGTTCTGACCGGCCCCACGCGCCGCTGTAGCCACCACAAAGGCTTCACGCGCGGCGCGCCGATGCCCGGTCAGTCATGCGGACTGCGCCCTAGTGCCGCGAACCCGAAGTTTGCACGCGTTTGCGGAGCGCTCGGATGCGAACTTCGGGTTCAAAAGCGGCACCACAAGGATAGAGTTGCTAGTGTCCTTATCGATTCCGAAGTTCGTACGAGTGCGCCGCTAATGCTTACGAACTTCGGAATCGGGACACTAGCAGCTTGGTGCCCATCGCGGTAACTGGGCCGTGTTTTGGTATTCAGCCGCCGGAACACAGATGACCCCGCCGGGACAGTTTCAATTTCGCGATCGGAAAACGGACGGCGATCGAGCGTCCGGCCGGAGCGGCGATCCGGCTCACAGAATGCACGATCTCGTCGATCGCGGTCGGACCCGCACCGGCGCGCGGCTATTCCATGAAGCGTATCTGCTGTTGTCGCTCACCTCGCTGTTTTGGTCCGGAAACGTCGTGATCGGGCGCTTCGTTGCCGGACATATTCCGCCGATCACAATCTCGGTCATACGATGGGGCGGCGCTTTTGTCATCCTGCTGCCGTTTGCCGCTCGCCACCTGGCGCGCGACTGGCCGCTGATCCGACGGCATGCCGGATTGCTGATGCTGCTCGCGTTGACCGGCTTCTCTGCGTACAACACGATGGCTTATTACGGCCTGCACTTTACCACCGCGATCAACGGACTGTTGCTGCAGTCGGTTTCACCGCTGTTCGTCGCGCTGTGGTCGTTCATCTTATTTCGCGATCGCTTGTCACTGCGCCAAGCGACCGGCATCGGCGTCTCGCTCGCCGGCGTTGTTGTGATCGTCTGCCAAGGCAGCTTCCAAATCTTGCTCGCCACCGCGTTCAATCAGGGTGACCTCTGGTTTGTCGTTGCGCTTCTGATCTATGCCTTTTACGTCGCGATTCTGCGGCTGAGGCCGCCGATCCATCCGCTGTCGTTTCTCGCCGTCGGCATGGGAGCCGGGACGATTTTCCTGTTGCCCGCCATGGCGCTCGAGATTGCTGCCGGCCAAACGATGGTGCTCAACTACACCAACGCGTTGCTTCTGCTCTACCTCTGCATTTTTCCTTCGATCCTCGGTTATCTGTGCCTCAATCGCGGCATTGAACTCGTCGGCGCCAACCGGGCAGCGCCATTCATTCATCTGGTTCCGGTATTCGGATCGGTGCTGGCGATCGCGTTGTTAGGCGAACGGCTGCAATTCTTTCACGCCGTCGGCTACCTGCTGGTGCTCGCCGGCATCACGCTGGCGACGCGGCGATAGGACTTTTTGCTGGAGCATGATCTTTTCGGGAAACCGGTTTCCACCCCGGATCAAGTCCGGGGCAGGCTTTTTCCGGATCACGCTCTAGAATTGCAGCGGCTTGACCTGTTGCACATTCGGAATCTGCCGCACCTTCGCCAGCACCTCGGCCGGCACGCTGCCATCGACTTCGACCAACGCAATGGCGTTGCCGCCCTGCGACTCGCGACCGAGATGGAAGGTGGCGATATTGATGCCGGCCTCGGCCAACAAGGTGGCGAACCGTCCGACGAATCCTGGCTTGTCTTGATTGGTCACATACAGCATCGATGGCGCGAACTCGGCGTCCATCCGGATGCCCTTGATATCGACGATGCGCGGGCGTCCATCGGCGAACACGGTGCCCGAGACCGAGCGGGTCTGCCGGTCGGTGACCACCGCGAGCGTGATCAAGCTGTCGTAGTCGCCCTCGGCGTCGCGCCGGGTATCCTCGACGATGATGCCGCGATCCTTCGCCATGATCGGCGCCGAGACCACATTGACGTCCTGCAGCATCGGCCGCAGCAGGCCCGCGACCGCAGCGGAGGTAAGCGCCTTGGTGTTCATCTGCGCGACCACGCCCTCGTAGGTCAGCCGCACCTGCTTGATGCCGCTTTCGGTGAGCTGTCCGGCGAAGGAACCGAGCTTTTCGGCAAGCGCTATGAACGGCTTTAGCTTCGGCGCTTCTTCGGCGCTGATCGAGGGGAAATTGACCGCGTTGGAAATAGCGCCGCGCAGCAGATAATCCGACATCTGCTCGGCGATTTGCAGGGCGACGTTTTCCTGCGCCTCCATGGTCGAGGCGCCGAGATGTGGCGTGCAGACCACATTGGGAAGCCCAAACAGCACGCTTTGGGTGGCTGGTTCCTCGCGAAACACATCAAGCGCGGCGCCGGCAACGTGACCGGATTTAAGGGCCGCGGCGAGCGCGGCATCATCGACCAGCTCGCCACGCGCGCAATTGATCAGCCGTACGCCGCGCTTCATCCGCGCGAGCGTTTCCGCGTTGACGATGTTGCGGGTCTTCTCAGTGAGCGGCGTATGCAAGGTGATGAAATCGGCACGCCGCCACAGCTCGTCCAGGTCGACTTTCTCCACGCCGAGCTTGAGCGCGCGGTCGGCGGACAGAAACGGGTCATAGGCGATAACCTTCATCTTCAAGCCAAGCGCGCGGTCGGCGACGATCGAACCGACATTGCCGCAGCCGATGATGCCCAGCGTCTTGCCGAAAATCTCCACCCCGAGAAATTTGTTTTTCTCCCATTTTCCGGCACGGGTCGAGCTGTCGGCCTCCGGAATTTGCCGAGCCAGCGCCAGCATCAGCGAGATCGCATGTTCCGCGGTCGTGATCGAATTGCCGAATGGCGTGTTCATCACGATGATGCCGCGCGCGGTCGCCGCCGGAATATCGACATTGTCGACGCCGATGCCGGCCCGGCCGATCACCTTCAGGCCTTTGGCGTGCTCCAAGAGCTTGTCGGTGACTTTGGTCGCGGAGCGGATCGCCAGCCCATCGAAGCCCTTGATCGCGGCGGCAAGCTTGTCCTTGTCCTTGCCGAGATTGGGCGCAAACTCCACGTCGAGGCCGCGATTCTTGAAAATCGCCACTGCGGCCGGCGACAGCGCATCGGAAATAAGGACTCTCGGCGCCATTTTCGTTTGTCCTCTCAAGTCCGCGCTGGATGCGATCTCACGCTGCCGCGGCAAGCGCGGCCTTGGCCTTGGCATAGGCCCAGTCAAGCCACAGCGTCAGCGCTTGAACGTCGGATCGCTCCACGGTCGAGCCGCACCAGATGCGAAGCCCCGGCGGCGCATCGCGATAGGCGTCGATGTCATAGGCCACACCTTCTTTGTCCAGCGCCGCGGCGATCCCCTTGACGAATCCCGCTTGGGCCTCCGCGGGAAGCCGGGTTACCGCCGGATCGACCACTTTCAGGCACACCGACGTGTTCGAGCGCAGCGCCGGATCGCGGGTCAGGAAATCGATCCATGACGTGCGCGCCACCCAATCGGCGATGACCTTTACGTTGGCATCGGCGCGCGCCTGCAGCGCTTTCAGTCCGCCGATCGATTTCGCCCATTGCAGCGCATCGACATAGTCTTCGACGCACAGCATGGATGGCGTGTTGATAGTCTCGCCGACAAAGATGCCTTCGTTGAGCTTGCCGCCCTTGGTCATGCGGAAGATCTTCGGCATCGGCCACGGCGGCGTGTGGCTTTCGAGCCGCGCCACCGCGCGTGGCGATAAAATCAGCATGCCATGCGCGGCTTCGCCGCCCAGCGCCTTCTGCCACGAGAAGGTTGCCACATCGAGCTTCGGCCAGTCCAAGGCTTGCGCGAAGGCAGCGGAGGTAGCGTCGCAGATGGTAAGTCCGGTGCGGTCCGCCGCGATCCAATCCGCATTGGGCACCCGCGTGCCGGACGTCGTGCCGTTCCAGGTGAACACGACATCGCTTGCCGGATCGATCGCGCGCAGATCGGGCAATTCGCCATAGGGCGCGCGCAGCACGGTTACATTTTTGAGCTTGAGCTCTTTGGCGACGTCATTGACCCAGCCCTCGCCGAAAGATTCCCACGCCAGCATTGTCACCGGCTGCGGCCCGAGCAGCGACCACAGTGCCATTTCAATGGCGCCGGTATCGGAAGCCGGCACGATGCCGATGCGATAGTCCGCCGGCACCTGTAAGACTTCGCGTGTCAGGTCGATGGCGTATTTAAGCTTTGCTTTGCCGGCTTTTGCGCGATGCGAGCGACCGAGGAATGCACCGCCGAGGTTTTGCAGGCTCCATCCGGGGCGCTTGGCGCATGGTCCAGACGAAAAATGCGGCACACGCGGCCGCACGGAGGGGATTGGTGACGTCATAGCCTATCCTTCCAGATAGTCGCCCCTCGGTGGGGAGGGGTGTCCCGCCGCCGGAAATAAGGAAATGAGCGAATAAGTCAAGTCGTTCTCGCGATGCGGCTGAGCATCCGAGCTATGGGAGCGGCGAATAGTGGGTGGCGAGTGCAACCCATTCGCTATTCGCAACGGGACGAAACGGACGAAGCAAAAGCGCAGGTGGTGGTCCCTCGCCTTGTTCGCTTCGCAAGCCAAGCAAGAAATTCGGAGGCGAAACGCCGACAGACGCAACGGTAGTTTGCCGTGCCGACGGGCACGGCCGCGCCCCCATCGGGGGGCGCACATCTATCGGCGTTCCACCGCGGTTCTGGCTTAGGCGACCGAACGCCACTACCCGGCTTCAGTTCCGCGCTTCCTGAGCTGGTGCCTTTAAGCGGGCGTTACCCGCGAACCGGCCAGCCACAGTGCAGCGAAGCT
>DASSXN010000188.1:0-10674 GCA_035703785.1 Xanthobacteraceae bacterium | reverse complement strand
GCGCTCACCGAAGCTAAGGCGCTTCTTGCCGCGCTCGGCGCCATCGAGGAGAGCGGACGCATCACCGAGGAAGGCCGGCAATTGCGCCGCCTGCCGCTGCCGCCGCGCCTTGCGCGTATGGTGATCGACGCCGCGCGATGGGAGGTACATGTTCCCTCCCCCCTTGCGGGGGAGGGTTGGGAGGGGGGTGGTTTGGTAACACGCCGAGCGTCAACGCATGCTCGTCGCCGCACCACCCCCACCCCTAGCCCCTCCCCACAAAGGGGAGGGGAACAAAGTGTCGCTCTCACCGCCGCCGAGCTTGCCGCACTGATTGGCGAGCGCGGTCTCGGCGGCGACGACATCGACATGCACGAGCGCTTGGCCGCGCTCCGCCGCGATCGGTCGCCGCGGGCGCGCGATGCCCGGGCCATGGCGCAAAGGTGGGTGGAGGTGGCGGGAGCAAGTGCAAGCAAGAAATTCGATGCTTCGGCAGGCGCTCAGACTGCTCCCTCCCCGCACCCGGGCCGCGCTGGCGCGCGCCCGAGCGCAAGCTTGACGGGGGAGGGTTGGGAAGGGGGGTATCAGGGACACTCGGCAAAGAGACCCCCCTCCCGCAGCGCTGCGCGCGGCGACCTCCCCCTCAAGGGGGGAGGTGACAAGAATATGAGGGGCGAGGACCTCACGGTGGGCGCGCTCATCGCGCTCGCCTTTCCGGAGCGCATTGCCAAAAACCGCGGCGCCGGCGGCGGCGCGTTCTTGCTCGCGAACGGCCGCGGCGCCAGTCTCGATCCCGCTTCGCCTCTTGCCCGCGAACCATTCCTGGCGGTGGCCGAACTTGCCGGCAGTGCCGCGCAAGGCCGCATTCTCTCGGCCGCGCCGATCACGCTTTCCGAAATCGAGGCGCATTTTGCCGATCGCATCGTTGCCCGCGAGGACGTCGCCTTCGATGCCGCGAGCCTGTCGCTGCGCGGGCGCAACAGCCGGCGGCTTGGCGCCATCGTGCTCGGCGAGCGGCCGGTGCCGCTCTCGCCCGACGAGAACAATGCCCGGCTTCTCGCCGAAAGCGTCGCCAATCTCGGCATTGACCGGCTGCCCTGGACCAGCGCGCTGAAGCAATGGCGCGACCGCGTCACGTTTCTCCGCCATAGCGAGGGCGGCGAATGGCCCGACCTTTCCGATACGGCGCTTGCGGGGAGCGCCGGGCAATGGCTCGCGGGCGCGCTCGCCGGCAGGACCGCGCTTGCCGAATTGGCTCCTGACGAATTCGCCGCCGCGCTCGGTGAACTTTTGCCGTGGCCGCTGCGGCGGCGGCTCGATGCCGAAGCGCCGATCTATTTCGAAGCGCCGACCGGCACGCGCGTGCCGATCGATTATGCGAGCGAAGGCGGACCCAAGATCGCGATCAGGGTGCAGGAATTATTCGGGCTCGACCGTCACCCGGCGATTGCAGGCGGCAAGGTGCCGCTCGCGATCGAATTGTTGTCGCCGGCGCATCGGCCGGTGCAGACCACGCGCGACTTGCCCGGATTTTGGCACGGCAGTTACGCCGCAGTGCGCGCCGAGATGCGCGGTCGCTATCCCAAACATCCATGGCCGGACGATCCGATCGCCGCCGCGCCGACGCGACGAGCCAAGCCGCGGAAGAGCTGATAGTCATATCGTCATGCCCGCGCTTGTCGCGGGCATCCACGCCTTAATTCAATTCCGAAGACGTGGATGGCCGGAACAAGTCCGGCCATGACAAAAAGAGGTAAAATCTACCGATTGCCTTAGCGCTTCGCTTACCCTGCGACGCCAAATACGGCGGCACAACGCGTCCGATCACCATTGCGTTTGCTCATCCTGTGATCAAATGCGCCGACCCGAGCCGGACCCGCCATGCGCGCCATCATTCTCGTCGCCGTCGTTTCGCTTATCGCCTGCGTGTTCGTGCCGCGCTACGCCGCGCAAATGATGCAGGCGCCAAGTGCAGCAACCAGCGCGGCGACCGTGGTCGCGGCGGCGCACCCTGATCCTGCGGCGGCGCAGTCGAGCATCGCCGCTTCGCGCTCGGTCGTCATCGCGCCAAGCCGCGGCGGACATTTCCGCGTTACCGGGCGCGTCGACGGCCGCCGCATCGATTTCATGGTCGATACCGGCGCCTCGGTGATCGCGCTCAAGCCCGAGGACGCGGCGATCCTCGGCATCCGCCCCGCCGAGCGCGATTACAACGCCATGGTACGGACCGCGAATGGCGCCATACGGGTGGCGCCGGTCCAACTCGACAGGGTCGAGATCGAGGATCTTGAAGTGCACAACGTCGCCGCGGTGGTGCTGCCGGCCGGCGTTGCCAATGAAAATCTGCTCGGCCTGTCGTTCTTGAGGCGGCTGCGGCGGTTCGAATATGCCGGCGGCAAGCTGGTTCTCGAACAATAGCGAGTGCTGAATAGCGAGTAGCGAAGGAACTCGCTTCCCTATTCGCTACTCGCCATTATTCGCTACTCGCCATCCGCATTCTCACGCAACTATTCCCAGCGCCGATCGTTTAGGTTATGCCGTCCGGCCTAGCCCCCGATTCACCCGAGCTTCCATGTTTCCCAAGCCGAAGCCGTCGCTTAAGCCGAACACTTACGCCTATGAATCCGAACCGATGGTCAAGGCCACCGGCTTTCGCGAATATGACGCGCGCTGGCTGTTCGGCAGCGAGATCAATCTGATGGGCGTCGAGGCGCTCGGGCTCGGGCTCGGCGCGCTCATCCACGAGCTCGGCGTCGAGCCGCGCGTGGTCACCGGCCACGATTTCCGCTCCTATTCCGCCTCGATCAAAATGGCGCTGACCAATGGGCTCCTTGCGGCCGGCTGCAGGGTCTACGACATCGGGCTCGCTTTGACGCCGATGGCCTATTTCGCGCAGTTCGATCTCGACGTGCCCTGCGTCGCCATGGTCACCGCCTCGCATAACGACAATGGCTGGACCGGCGTGAAGATGGGTGCCAGCCGGCCGCTCACTTTCGGCCCTGACGAGATGACCCGATTGAAAGCAATCGTGCTCGACGGCAAATTCAAATTCAAATCCGGCGGCGCTTACGAATTCGTCGAGAATTTTCCCGCCCGCTACCTTGCCGACCTCACCGACCGGCGGCCCAAGCTCAAGCGCCGTCTGAAGGTCGTGTGTGCCTGCGGCAACGGCACCGCTGGCGCATTCGCGCCGCAAGCGCTGGAAAAAATCGGCTGCGAGGTGGTGCCGCTCGACTGCGAGCTCGATCACACCTTCCCGAAATACAATCCCAATACCGAAGATTTGAAAATGCTGCATGCGATGCGCGACGCCGTACTAGCGAGCAAGGCCGATGTCGCGCTCGGTTTTGACGGCGACGGCGACCGCTGCGGCGTCGTCGACAATGAAGGCGAGGAGATCTTCGCCGACAAAGTCGGCGTCATGCTGGCTCGCGATATGTCGGCGCAGCACAAGGGTGCGGTCTTTGTCGCCGACGTGAAATCGACCGGCCTGTTTGCGACCGATCCGGTGCTGATCAAGAATGGCGCGCGCAGCGATTACTGGAAGACCGGCCACTCTTACATGAAGCGCCGGGTCAACGAGATCGGTGCGCTCGCCGGCTTCGAGAAGTCCGGTCATTTCTTTTTCAACAAGCCGCTCGGGCGCGGCTATGACGATGGCCTGATCTTCGCCTTTGCAATCTGCGACATGCTCGACCGCAATCCGAACAAGAGCATGGCGGACCTGAAAAACGCGCTGCCGAAAACATGGTCGTCGCCGACCATGTCGCCGCATTGCCCGGACGAGATCAAGTACAAGATCGTGGAAGACGTCGTGAAACAGTTCGAGCGCGAGGAGAAGAACGGCGGCAAGGTCGCCGGTCAGCCGATCCGCGATCTCGTCACTGTCAATGGCGTGCGTGTGACCGTGCAGGACGGCACCTGGGGCCTGGTGCGCGCCTCCTCCAACAAGCCGGAGCTCGTGGTCGTGGTCGAGAGCCCGGTCTCGGAGGCGCGCATGCGCGAAATGTTCAAGGCTGTCGACGCCGTGCTGCGCCAGCACAAGGAAGTCGGCGAGTACAATCAGACGATTTGAATTCGGGGGCGGAGGACGGAAGACAGACGGAGAGGCCCATCCGCCGTAGTCTGTCGCCTCTCCCCCATCATCAGCCCTCCGTCGTCGGCCGTCCGACAAACGATTGCATCAAATCGATCGGGAACGGAAATACGATCAGCGACGAGCGTTCGCTGGCGATATCGAACAATGTGTTGAGATAACGCAACTGCATCGCCTGCGGGCTACCGGCAAGGATGCGGGCGGCATCGACCAGTTTCTGCGCCGCCTGCTGCTCGCCCTCGGCATTGATGATCTTGGCGCGGCGCTCGCGCTCGGCCTCGGCCTGGCGGGCAATAGCGCGGACCATGTTCTCGTTGAGATCGATGCGCTTGAGCTCCACGGTTGAGACTTTGATGCCCCAGCCTTCGGTCTGCTTGTCGAGCACATCCTGGATATCGGCATTGAGCTTGTCGCGTTCGGCCAGCATCTGGTCGAGATCGTGCTTGCCAAGCACCCAGCGCAGTGTGGTCTGAGCGAGCTGGCTGGTCGCCGCGAGATAATTGCTGACCTCGATAATGGCGCGTTCGGCATCGACGACGCGGAAATAAATGACGGCGCTGACTTTGACCGATACGTTATCGCGGGAAATCACGTCCTGCGGCGGCACCTCGTCGACCACCACGCGCAGATCGACGCGCACCATCTGCTGCAGAAACGGCACCAGCAGGAACAGCCCCGGGCCTTTGGTGCCGGTGTAGCGGCCGAGCGTGAACACGACCCCGCGCTCGTATTCGCGCAGGATCCGGATCGAGGACCAGATGAAAGTCAGGCCCAACACGGCGATGACGACGGCGGCGATCAACGACATGGCAGTACTCCTGTGACGATGATTACTTCGTCATTGCCGGGCTTGACCCGGCAATCCATGGGGCCGCGCCGCAAGTGCATGCTTGCGGAACTCTTTGATACACCGCAACGCTTCATGGATGCCCGGGTCAAGCCCGGGCATGACGAATAAATATGAACCCATCATTCTCTACGCCGCCCGAATATCTTGCACGCGCAGGACGAGACCGTCGCGGCCGACGATTTTGACCCGGCTGCCGGCAGTCAGCGCAGCATCCGAACGCGCCAGCCAGATTTCGCCCTTGACCCGCACCCGCCCCTCGCCGTCCTGCCAGGATACCGTCTCGCCCTCGGCGCCGATCAGCGCCTCATGCCCGGTCACGACCGGCCGCCGGCGGCGCAGCACCGCGGCGAGCGCCAACAGCAACAGCGCCGCGCTGCCGAGCGCGGTGACGGCGATCACGCCGTGGGACAAGGAAAAGCCCGGCACCTGCGCCGGAAACATCATCACCGCGCCGATGACAAAGGCGGCGATGCCGCCGACCCCGAGCGCGCCGAAGGCGCCGATATGGACTTCGGCGATCATCAGCGCAACGCCAAAGAGAACGAGCGCCGCGCCGGCGTAATTGATCGGCATGAAAGCGAGCGCGTAGAACGCGACCACGAGACTGATGGCGCCGATCAGCCCCGGGGCGACCGCACCCGGATTGAAGAACTCGAAGATCAGGCCGTAGACGCCGATCAGCATCAGGATGAAAGCGACGTTCGGATTGGTGACCAGCATGAGCAGCTCGGTCTGCCAATCCGGCGGCCGGGTCTCGACCTCAAGGCCTGCGGTGGCGAGCCGGGCCGGCTTGCCGGCAATCGTCACTTCGCGGCCGTCGATCTTGCGTAAAAGATCGGGGACGTCATCGGCGATCACGTCGATGACATGAAGCGAGAGCGCCTCGGAGGCCGGCAGGCTCGCGGCGGAACGCACCGCGTCGGCGGCCCAATCGGCATTGCGGCCGCTGACTGCAGCAAGGCTCCGAATATACGCGATCGCGTCGTTGATGATTTTGCGGGTCTCGGTGTCCGCCGATTCGCCCGGTTTGGCGTCTTTCTGGTCCTTCTGCGATTTCTGATCGGATGGAAACAGCGGGCTGCCGCCGAATTGGACCGGCGTCGCTGCGCCGATATTGGTGCCGGGCGCCATCGCCGCGATCGGGCTGGCATAGGCGATGTAAGTGCCGGCGCTGGCGGCGCGCGCGCCGTTCGGCGCGACGTAAGTCGCCACCGGCACCGGCGAAGCGAGAATCGCGCTAATGATCTGCCGCATCGAAGTGTCGAGCCCGCCCGGCGTGTTCATCCGCAGAATGATGAGGCGAGCGTCGCTCGAACGCGCGGCATTAAGCTCGCGGGCGATGTAATCGGCGATCGGCGGGCCAATGGCGCCATTAATCTCGAGCACGATGGCGCGTTCGGCCGCCTCGGCAGGCGTCCCCGGCAGCGCAAGCCCGATCAAAGCCGCGCAGGCGGAGATGGCTAGCAATAACGAAGCCAGACGCTGACGCATCACGAGCCTTGTCATGAACATTGCCTCGGACCGCCTGGACAGCCACGGATGGCCTTGACTATGCGGCCTTTAGTTTCACACTTCCCGCGCCACCACGATGCCCGCGGGAAAAGATTATATGAAGCGTACAACAGTCTTGAACCGGCGTGAATTCAGTCGATTTTGCGCGACCGCGGGCGCGTGCGTGATGACGGCAGATGCATCGGCTTTTGGCCAATCGAGCAATGCGGCGACGGGCAGCGCGCGCAGCGTGAAGCTTCGCGACGGCCGCAGCGTGCCGGCGCTGGGACAAGGCTCGGCGCGGCTCGCTCATGGCAGGCATCCGCAAGCCGAGGAAGAAGCAGCCTTGCGCGCCGGCATCGATCTCGGAATGACGCTGATCGACACGGCCGAATTGTACGGCTCCGAGGACTTGATCGGCCGCGTCATAGCCGGCCAACGCGACCGCGTGTTCCTGGTCTCCAAAGTGTGGCAGAGCCACGTGGCCGGCGACGGCATCGCGCGGGCCTGCGCGGCGAGCCTTAAGCGGCTCAAGACCGATCACCTCGACCTCTATCTCTTGCACTGGCCGAACGGGGTCAGCGATTTCGCCCACGTCGTGACGGCGTTTGAAGATTTGCGCGCGGCAGGGAAGATTCGCGCCTGGGGCGTGTCGAACTTCAAGGTCGGCGATATGGAAAAGCTATTCCGCGTTCCCCAAGGCGATCGCTGCGCGATGAATCAGGTGCCTTACAGTCTCGACGATCGCGGCATTGAACGAGATCTTTCGGCGTGGTGCGAACGGCACGACGTGCCGCTGATGGCGTATTCGCCGCTCGGCGGTCCCGGCGCCGCGCTGTTAGGCAATCCCGCGCTGGCGCGGATCGGCGCGGCGCACAACTGCTCGGCGGCCGCGGTGGCGCTGGCCTGGACCATGCGCAGCGGTCGCGTCATCGCGATTCCGGAATCGGGCTCGGCAGAGCATGTGAAGGAGAATGCGATCGCGCTGTCGCTGACACTCACGCCACAGGAGCTAAAAGATCTGGACGCCGCGTTTCCACCGCCGGTCGATAAGCGATAGTGCGGCAACGCGCGGTGCGGCCCTCGATATTTGCAACGTCGAGCCCTCAACGCGTGGCGCTATTTGGTTTAATATCGCCGACCGAACTGGCCATGATGGGCCATCACATCGAAAGGCGGCAGCGGAACTCATTCGCAGCAACAATCGAACAAATTGCCTGCCGGCTGGAGAATTACGGAAATCCAACAGGGGAGGATCGTCATGCGACTTCTCCGCAGGCAATTCGTGCATTTGGTGGCAGCGGCCGCCCTTATTCCCGCACTGCCGCGCACCGCAACGGCCGTTAATTATCCGACGCGGCCTGTCCGTATCATCGTCGGCTTTCCTCCCGGTACATCACCGGACATCATCGCGCGGCTGTTAGGCGATTGGCTGTCGGAGCGATTAGGTCAGCAATTCGTCATCGATAACCGATCGGGTGCAGCAAGCAATATTGCCACCGAATTCGTCGCGGCATCGACCCCAGATGGCTACACGCTGTTCATCCCGGTCTCGAGCAACGCCATCAACGCCACGCTTTACAAAAATCAGAATTTCGATTTCGTTCGCGATCTCGCGCCGGTCGCCAGCATTGGCCGCGCTACATTCGTGTTGGCGGTGACGCCGTCATTGCCGGTCAAGACCCTTCCCGAATTCATCGCTTATGGCAAGGCCAATCCCGGCCGGCTCTACATGGGTTCACAAGGGATCGGCACCACGCCCCACGTCTGCGGCGAACTCTTAAGAATGATGACCGGGATCGAATTCGTGCACGTGCCCTATCGCGGGTCTTTGATCCCCGATCTCCTGGCCGGCCAGGTCCAGTTTTATTTCAGTCCGATTCCGCAAGCCGTCAGTTATATCGGCGATGGCAGGCTGCGCGCGCTTGGCGTGACCGGCGCGAAGCGTTCGACGGCGCTGCCAGACGTGCCGGCGATCGGCGAATTCGTGCCGGGTTACGAGGCCAACGGCTGGTTCGGCATCGAGGCGCCCAGGGGCACGCCCGCTGAGATCGTCAGCAAACTGAATAACGAGATCGGCGCCGGGCTCGAGGATTCCAAACTCAAGGCTCGCCTACTTTCGCTTGGCGTCGAGCCGCGCGCCATGACGCCTGCCGAATTCAAGGATTTCGTGATTGCAGAAGTCGACAAATGGGCGAAGGTCATCGCGTTTGCCGGCATTAAACCGGAGTGATCCATTCGCCGAACCGCGCGACAGTTCGGTAATGACTCCTCGGTCAGATTTTTTGCGCGGTCCGGCGCGCGGGCGAGGCGGCGAACCTCCGTTTAAGCGCGCCGGACTGGTGAGCCCGTCGATCGGTTATCAGTACCGCCAGTAACGATGGCGCCAGTAAGGATAGTAACCGTAGTATCGCGGACCGCCATAGTAGTAGCCGTAATACCCTGGGCAATATCCCGGGTAACATCCCGGATAGTAGGCCGGGTAGCCGTACCCGTAGCCGTAGCCGTAGCCGTAGTACGGATAGTACGGGCGGGCGAGCGCTCCGCCGATGATTGCTCCTGTGGCCAGGCCGACGCCGAACCCGCCCCAGCCCCAGCCCCAACCCCAGCGAGCCTCAGCCGAACTTGGCAGCGCTGCAACGCCCAGGGTTGTCGCGGCAAGCAAAGCCGTTAGCGTTTTCCTCATGATTGCACCTCGAATTGCCACTGTTTTCGACAGCGTCCGAACTCCGGATGATGGAAACGGACCATTTAAAGATCTAAGAATGACCGCAGCATAGCGTTTGCGGGAACGGTCAGCCTATTATTCTGTCTGGCCTGTGGTTTTTACTTTGATCCACATCAATGTTTCGGTCACGGGCGCGGCGAAGTTGGCGGTTCGGGCAGCGCGTTCGTTTGCGGCTGGGAGGGCAGCGCCTATATGCGGACTTTTTTCGTCGCCGGGCTTAGTGCGCTCCTGATCGGCGGGACAGCGCTGGCGCAAGGCTCTGGTCAAAATGCTCCCGGTCAACAAAATCCCGGCCAGCAGACTGTCCGGCCGCCACAATCCGTGGGGAGCAAGCCGGAATCGCTGCCTGCCAAACCGGCCGCCGCCGGTACACCTTCAGGGCAACCCGGCAAGCCGACGACTTCGACCCCGGAATCGCGCTCGGCCGCCGCGCTGGCGCTGTCGGCGGACCCGGTGTTCGACGACGGCACTTATCTGCGCGTCAAGCAGACGCTGCTCAGCTATTCAGACATTGAGGTGCGCGGCGGCTGGCCGATTGTGCCTGCGGACGTCAAGTTCGCGCCTGGTGCGAGCGATCCCGCGGTCACGGTGTTGCGCCGGCACCTCGTCATCACCGGCGACCTGCCGGCCAATGTGGAGGCCGGCGACAGCTACGACGATGCGGTGGCCGCAGCGGTCAAAAAATTCCAGTTGCGTCATGGCCTCGAGCCGAGCGGTAGCGTCGGCGCGCAGACCGCCAAAGCGCTCAATGTGCCGGTCAAGGACCGCATCAAACAACTCGAAGCCTCGCTGGAACGATTGCGCGGCACGGATTTCCTTTTTTCCGAGCGCTACGTCGTAGTGAACATTCCGGCCGCCTTCGTGGAAGCGGTTGCGCACGGAACGGTCGAGCGGCGTTACCGCGTCATCGTCGGCAAGATCGACCGGCCCTCGCCCACGCTCACCGCTTACATCACTGCGATCGACCTCAACCCGACCTGGACGGTGCCGCTCTCGATCACCAAGACCGAGATTGCCAACCGCGTGCGCCGGGATCCGAATTATCTCAGCCGCATGCATATGCGCCTTCTCGGCGCGCATGACGAGGAGATCAGCGCGTCGAGCGTCGATTGGTCCCGTTCGCCCAATTTCACGGTGCGCCAGGACGCCGGGATCTGGAACGCGCTCGGCAATCTCAAGATCGACATGCCGAATCGCTATTCGGTTTACATGCACGATACCGATGCGCGCAAACTGTTCGCCGACGATTACCGGTTCGACTCGCACGGCTGCACCCGAGTCGACAATGTGCGCGACCTCGCCGCCTGGATCCTGCAGGACAATCCGCTGGGCTGGGACCGCGCCGGGATCGACGCCGGCATCGCCACCGGCCAGACCAAGATCATCAACTTGCCGCACAAGATTCCGGTCGCTTGGGTCTATCTTACCGGCTGGGTGACGCGCGACGGCACCGTCGAGTTTCGCGACGATGTCTATAAGCACGACGAGCAGCTCGACCGCGCGGCGCTGGACGACGCCGCGGCCGGTGGC
>DASSXN010000152.1:0-11245 GCA_035703785.1 Xanthobacteraceae bacterium | reverse complement strand
GGCCCAGCGCCGCAAATCGCGCGGGTCTTCTTCCGGAAACCAAGGCAGTGACAACGCCGTCATTTCGCCTCGCGCAGCTCCATTCCGACCAAAGCGACTTTGAGATAGCCGGCCCGGCGCAGATCGTTCATCAGTCCCATGACGTCGCCATAGGGCACCGCACGATCGCCGCGCAGGAAAATGCGCTCCTCCTTGTCGCCATTGGTGGCGCTGGCGAGCACGTCGGGCAGCGAGTCACGCGTCACCGGATTGTCGCCAAGGGCAAGGCTGCCGTCGGCTTTGAGCGTGAGATAGACCGGTTTCGGCGGCCGTTGTTGCGGCGGCGCCGTCGAAGACGGCAGATCCACCGGAACATCAACGGTGGCAAGCGGCGCCGCCACCATGAAGATGATTAACAGCACCAGCACTACGTCAATAAACGGCGTGACATTGATGTCGTGAACTTCAACGAGCTCGTCGGTGCCGTGGTCGAGACGGATCGCCATGCCGTTTGCCTCACTCGGCGGCTTGCGTCATCGGCAATTTGGCGCGGTCGAGATCGCGGCTGACGAGCCGCATCACCTGCGCCGAGGCATCGCCCAGATAGGCGCGGTAATGCGCGGTCTGCCGCGCTAGCACGTTGTAGATCATTACCGCCGGAATCGCCGCGACCAGGCCGAAGGCGGTGGCGAGGAGCGCTTGCGCAATGCCGGGCGCCACCACCGCGAGGTTGGTGGTGTGCGCGTTGGAAATGCCGATGAAGCTGTTCATGATGCCCCAGACCGTACCGAACAGGCCGACAAAGGGCGCGGTCGAGCCGATGGTGGCGAGCACGCCGGTGCCGCGCGAGACCTTCCGGCTGACCGCCATCTCGATGCGCTCGACCTGCAGCGCGATGCGTTCCTTGAGGCCGTCGGCGCGCAAATTTGCCGACAGCCTGATCTCCTGTCCGGCGGCGCGCATGAGCTGCGACACCGGACCGTCGCCGTCGCGCAGCTGATCGTGCGCCTGCGCCAGCGTCATGGAATTATTGAGCGCGCGCAGATCGCGCCGCACCTCGCCGCGAGCGCTACGCAGTTCCAGCGTCTTAGCGAGCCACACGGTCCAGGTCACGAGCGAGGCGAAAGCGAGCCCGATGATCACCGCCTTAACGACCAGATCCGAATTTTCAAACATGCCCCAGGGCGAGAGATCCTGCGGCAGATCAGCGCCGCTGATCATGTGCTCGCCGGGCAGCGCCGCCGAAGCTGGCGCAGCAGGTGCCGATGCAGCGGGAGCGGCGGGCGCAGGCGCCGCGGTCGGCGTCGAGCCTGCTGACACGCTGCCCGCGGGAGCTTGCGCAGGCTGGCTCGGCGCGGCGCCGGTCGCGGGAGCCGTGGGGGCAGGGGAAACCGCAGGCGCGCCGGGGATGGCCTGTCCCGTCTGACTATTGGCTGCGAACGGAAGCGCTATCAGCAATGCGCCGGCCACAAGAGTGATCGCATGACGGCGGCCGCGCATCGGACTCCAATTGCGGCCAATTCGCCGTGCGGAACTTTCCTGGTGCATTGTCATGCGCCTTTTATTGTTCGATTTCGCTTGCGCCCCCGTGACGGCACCCGACGCGCTGCCACATTACGCCCGCCACTTATAATGTAACAATGTAACATTCGACCAGAGGGTCGAGGCCGCCATTTTGCCGTTGCCGTGAGCGGCTGAACGCCCGCACGGTTCCCTTCGATCGGACATATTCCCTCAGCTGGCGGTGTCACAGCATTATGTCACGACGCGGGCAGCGGAGGCGAAATGGCTTTAGCATTTCGCTCTAGCTTGTTATTTGCGCATAGATTTTTCCGCGGAGCGGCTTTTTCGGCAGCATGCTTTTAATGTCCGCCCCGTATGCGCGCCAACAGCTCCGCGGTGGGATAAGAATCCGCGGGCAGGTTGTATTTCACCTGCATTGCTTTGACCGCCTGCCGGGTCTTTAAGCCGAGAAATCCATCGATCGCGCCGACATCGTAGCCGGCACGCGTGAGCGTGGCCTGCAGCGCCTTGATGTCGGCAAAAGCCAAGGGCGCCGGCGCATTGCCGCGATGAAGCGCCGGCGCGCCGGCAATGCGGGTGGCAAGATAAGCAGCCGTGGTGGAATAAACCAAGGCGTTGTTCCACTGCAGATAGACGCGGAAATTGTCGTAAGCCAGGAAGGCGGGGCCGAAGCGGCCCATCGGCAACAATAGCGAAGCCGGCAAATCGTCCGCCGGCAGCGGCCTGCCATCGGCAAGCGTGACGCCGTAAGCCGCCCATTTGGCGCGCGGCAATTTGACGTCGAGGTCCGCTTGCTGCCACGGCATTGTCGCCGGCACGCGCACTTCGGTCAGCCATGGCTCGCCGCGCCGCCACCCGAGCCCGACCAGATAATTTGCGGTCGAGGCGAGCACGTCGGGCGCGCTGCGCAGAAGATTGCGCGCGCCGTCGCCATCGTAATCGACGGCGTATTGGTAGTATTCCGACGGCATCATTTGGGTCTGGCCGAGTTCGCCGGCCCACGAACCGACCATGTCCGACGGACGCAGATCGCCGCGCTGGATCAGCCGCAATGCGTCGAACAGCTGGGCGCGAAAGCGATCTGCGCGCCGGCAGTCGTAAGCAAGGGAGGCGAGTGCGCTCAGCGTGCGGTAATTGCCCATGTTCGCGCCGAAGTCGCTCTCCAGCGCCCAGAACGAGACGATCACCGGCGCCGGCACGCCGAATTGCGCATCGATTTTGCCGAAGACCGGCGCATAGGTCTTGATCAGAGCGGCGCCGCGCTGAATGCGGTAGGCCGCGGCCATGCGATCGGAGAATTCCAGGAAAGTCTGGGTGAAAACGCGCTGGCCGCGATCGATATTCACGATGCGCTGATCGTAGGTGAGGTACGGCGCTGCGGCGGCGATGGCCTGTTGCGAAATGCCCGCCGCCATCGCTTCGCGCTCGAACGCGGCGAGCCATTTATCGTAGGGACCGCTGGTGCGGCATGGCGCGGCAGCCGCCGTGCCGGCAACGCATACGGCCGCCAAACAAACGATTGCGCCTATCGCGCCGCGCCGCCGCATTCGAGATACCAATTGAGAATTTCCTCGCCGGTCCAGTACAGCACGCCGTCGAACTTGCGCGCGTAATCGTAGATCGTTTCGAGATATTTGATGCGATGCGGCTGCCCGCTCAGATAGGGATGGATCGCCAGCGCCATGATTTTCGCGCGCTGTTCTCCCTCGGCGTAAAGCCGGTCGAACTGATCGATTGCGCGCTTGGTCAGGTATTCGGCCTCGTGGTGCTGCACGGCCATCATGGGAATGTCGTTGAGCTCCATCGTATAGGGCAGCGTCACCAAGGGGCCATTGGCGGTGTGGATCGTTGTCGGCTCGTCGTCGTAGACCCAATCGCCGATATATTTGATGCCGGCTGCGGCAAGCAGGTCCGGCGTCTCCAGCGTCTGCGTCAGCCCGGGGCCAAGCCAGCCAACCGGCCGTTTGCCGCAAAAGCGCTCGATTACGTCGAGCGAATGCTTGATCATTGCCTTCTGGTTCGGCTCCAGATGAATCGGGCCCTGCTGGTAGGAGTGGCCCATGAATTCCCAGCCGTCATTTTTTGCTTGTTGCGCGACTCGCGAATAATCCTCGCAGACGCGCGCATTGATCGCGAGCGTCGGTCTTATGTTCTGCCGCTTAAAAAGGTCGAAGAAGCGCCATACGCCGACCCGCATGCCGTATTCATGCCAGCTCCAGTTCGGCACGTCGGGGAGATGCGTCACTCCGGTAGGCGGCGCCAGCACCTGACGCGCCATCGGTTTGCCGATGTCCCAAACTTCAAGATTGACGATGCTCCAGAATACGAGACGCGCTTTATTCGGAAGTTTGAGTGCCGGCCGATCGACGATGGCCGAATAATGCGAACGCTCGCGCGGCAGCATCGGTCGGCGCGTCGCTTTTTTCTTGCTCCGTTTCATGTGCTTGGTCGCTCGCCATGACTAGGCGTGGCGTCGCGAAATCCTCCTTTTGGGTGAAATCGCCGCGGAACGCGGCGCGGAAATCACGGAGCAAAGACTACACGGCCACCCGGTATGTCGGTAGGCATACCTACCAAGCCCCGCAAGGGGTGGGCTGAGCCTTTGACTGGATGCGGAATTATGCAATCACATCCGCGTTAGCCGGCCACGAATTGGATTGCAGAGCGGGCCGGGCAGACCATCTATGGAACCAACGTCGGCGGGTCTCATTATCCTCGCGGCTATTGAAAAACCTCGTTAATCCCGCCATTTGCGGACCTTTGTCATGCCAAGCTCAGTCGCTTCGCCCCGCCTGCGGCTAGCGGACCATACCCCTGCCGGCGCCGGACCAGAGGCGGTGCTCGAGGCCGCTTCGGCGGAGGATCCGCAGTCATATTGGCTGCAAGCGTTCCGCGGCGTGCGTGCCGAAACCGAGCGGCGGGCGGCATTGCTCTCCGCGGAAGACCAGGTCGTCCAGTCCATGCCGGACGCTAGCCCAACAAAATGGCATCGCGCCCATGCCAGCTGGTTTTTTGAACAGTTCTTGCTTCGGCCCCACGCCAAAGATTATCGCGCTTTCGACGAGCGCTTCGCCTATCTCTACAATTCCTATTATGTGTCGGCTGGCCCGCGCCACGCGCGGCCGCAGCGCGGCCTGATCACGCGTCCGAGCGCCGATGAAGTCACCGCTTATCGCCGCCATGTCGACGACGCGGTGATCCGGCTCATCGAATCGGCAAACAATTTGGCCGAGCTTGCTCCGATCATCGAGATCGGGCTGCATCATGAGCAGCAGCATCAGGAATTATTGCTTACCGACATCCTGCATGCGTTTTCCCTCAACGAAACGCACCCAGGTTACGATCCGCAATGGCAGCCGCCGCAACCGGCGTGCACGTCTGCGGTTGACGCGTATCGCGATGCGCCGCTCGCCGGCATGCACACCATTGGCCACGGCGGCGCCGGCTTCTGTTTCGACAATGAGCAGCCGGCGCACCAAATCTTGCTCCAGCCGGTGCGGCTAGCACCTTCGCTTGTCACCAATGGCGACTGGCTCGAATTCATGGCCGATGGCGGCTACGCCACGCCGACGTTGTGGCTGTCCGACGGTTGGACGACGATGGAAGCGCAAGGCTGGGAGGCGCCCGGCTATTGGCGCACCATCGATGGCGCCTGGTTTGCGATGACGCTCGGTGGGCTGCGCGCGATCGACCCGGTATTGCCGGTCTGTCACGTCAGCTATTACGAGGCCGATGCTTTCGCGCGGTGGGCCGGCAAGCATCTGCCGACTGAAGCCGAGTGGGAAGTCGCGGTGCAGAAGGAATTGCTCGCCGACGCCTTCGGCATCGTCTGGCAATGGACGCGCAGCGCCTACGCGCCATATCCCGGTTACCAAGCCGCGCCAGGAACGCTCGGCGAGTACAACGGCAAATTCATGATCAATCAAATGGTGCTTCGCGGCTCGTCGCTGGCGACGCCCACCGGCCATTCGCGCGCAACTTATCGCAATTTCTTTTATCCGTCCGCCCGCTGGCAGTTCACCGGATTGCGGCTGGCGGAATACCAGAATTGAGCATTCACCCCGAGTTTAAGCGACCCCATGACAACGATTGCGCAAACCGCGCTGCGCGCGGAACCCTCCCTCGAAATTTCGGATCGATTTGCCAGCGAGGTGATCGCTGGACTTTCGGTCAAGCCGAAACGGCTGCCGGCCAAATATTTCTACGATCTCGCCGGCTCAGCCTTGTTCGAGCGCATCACGCAGCTGCCGGAATATTACCCGACGCGCTGCGAGGTCGCTTTGCTGCGCGACAACGCGCCGGCCATCGCCTCGCTGTTTCCGGCGAACTGCGCCTTGTTCGAATTCGGCGCCGGTTCAAGCAAAAAGGCGCGCATTCTGCTCGGCGCTGCGGCGACGATCGAAGCTTATGTTCCGGTCGATATTTCCGGCGATTTCCTACAGCAGGATGCGAGCCAGCTGCGTCGCGATTTTCCGCACATCGCGGTTCACCCCGTGGTTGCCGATTTCACGCAAACCTTCGTCGTGCCGGGCGCGATTTCGGATTTACCGCGGGTCGGCTTCTTTCCGGGATCGACCATCGGCAATTTCGAGCATCATGAGGCGGTGGAATTCTTGCGACATGCCGGCACGACACTCGGCGAGGGCGCCGTTCTGGTGATCGGCGCCGATCTGATCAAGGACATATCGATCCTGTGCCCGGCCTATAACGACGCCGAAGGGGTGACCGCGAAGTTCAATCTCAACTTGCTCGCCCGCATCAATCGCGAACTCGGCGGCAATTTCGATCTTACCGCATTCGAGCATCATGCCTGCTACAACCGCGCACGCAGCCGCATCGAAATGCATCTGGCCAGCCTGAAACGGCAAAAAGTACGCGTGAACGGCAAGACCATCAATCTCCGGCTCGGCGAGACCATCCACACCGAGAACAGCTACAAATATACGATCGAAAGCTTTCAGGCGCTGGCGCAAGGCGCGGGCTGGTCGCCGCTCAAGGTGTGGACCGACGGCCTGTTCAGCGTGCACGCAATTCGGAGAACAGACGACAGATGACGGACGACGGATTTAGACTGAGCTGCTCTGTCGTCTGTCGTCCGTTATCGGTCCTCTGATCCATGCCGATCTGCGAAGCCGATCCGTGGCGGCTGCAATATTTTTCTCATGTAACCACGGCTGCCAACATCCCAACCGAGGACAGTGACGCCTGGCAGTGGTATCCGGCGCAGCGTTGGCTCTACAACAAGCTCGCGGTTGCGCTCGGCCAAGGCCTTGATGCCGGTCCGCACGGCACGCCGCCGCCGCGATTTCCGGTATTTTCCAAGCCGATCGTCAATCTCAAGGGCATGGGCGTCGGCAGCCGCGTGCTCAAGTCGCAAGCCGACTATGACGCCCACTATGCGCCCGGCCATTTCTGGATGACGCCGCTCGAGGGGCGGCATGTGTCTTCAGACGTCGCGGTAGTGCGCGGCGAGCCGCGCTGGTGGCGGCACGTCACCGGAAAGCCTGCGGGCGAGGGCACGTTCGACTATTGGATCATCCATGCCGAGCCGGACGCCGGCATCGAAGAACGGTGCGGTGCGTGGATCGAGAAAAATCTTCCCGGCTATACCGGCATGCTCAATTTGGAGACGATCGGCGGCACAATCATCGAAGCGCATTTGCGCTTTGCCGACCAGTGGCCGGATCTCTACGGCCCCGGATGGGTGGACGCGCTGGTCGAGCTTTACGAACGCGGCGACTGGAATTTTGCCGATGACGATCGCGCCGAGGGCTATAGCGCGGTACTGTTCGGACCTCATGTCGGCCCCGATGGCCGCCGCTACCGCCATCCGCCGGCCGCAGCCGTTGAAGAGATCAAGCGCATGCCGGGCGTCACCAGCGTGCAGATCACCTTTCACGAGGATCGCGCGCCGGAGCACCACGCGATGCCGCCGGGCGGCTTTCGTCTCGCCATCGTCAACGGCTTTGATTTGCAGGCGACCTTGGCGGCGCGAACGCGGTTGCGGCAGTGTTTTGATTTATAAGTCGGACGATGCGTAAGCGTCGGCATGCCAACAATATTCGCAGTCCGAAATTCGCTTTAGCCCTTCGCCGCGAGCCAGTATAGTCCCCGCCCTTCAGCCATTCTCGTCAAAGGATCGTTGTATGAAAATCGTTGCGTTCAAAGGGCAGGGCGGCCCACGGATCGGTATTGTCGAGGGCGATCAGGTCGTCGATCTGCAAGCCATTGAACCCAAGGTCCCCAACGACCTCGGCGAGGCGCTGGCCAAGACCAATGGCGATACCAAACAGCTCGGCGAGCTCGCCAAACGTGCGCCAGCGAGCGCGCGCAAGCCGCTGTCGTCGATCCCCTACGCGCTGCCGGTCGGCCGTCCCGGAAAGATCATCTGCCTGGGCTTAAATTATCTCGAGCACGTCAAAGAGGGCTCGCAGCGCGACAATATCCCGAAGTTTCCCACGATCTTCATGCGCGGGCTCACCTCGCTGGTGCCGCACGGGGCGCCTATCATCCGGCCGCTCGCCTCCGAAACGCTCGACTACGAAGCCGAGTTGATCCTGGTTGTCGGCAAGCGCGCCAAGCATCTCACAGCGGCGAACGCGACCTCCTGCATTGCCGGCTATTCGTGCGGCAACGAGGGCTCGGTGCGCGAATTCCAGCGCAAGACGACGCAATGGGACATGGGCAAGAATTTCGACCGCACCGGAGGCTTCGGTCCGTGGCTGGTGACGGCCGACGAACTGCCCGATGCCGCCAAGGGGTTGAAAATAGAGAGCAGGCTGAACGGCACGGTGATGCAATCCGATAACACCGACAATATGATGTTCCCGATTGTTGAGATGCTGGTTTACATCAGCCAGGGGATCACGCTTGAGCCGGGCGATGTGATTTTCACCGGGACGCCATCCGGCGTCGGTCACGCGCGCAAGCCTCCGGTCTGGATGAAAAACGGCGACACGGTCGAGGTCGAGATCAAGCGCATAGGAACCTTGCGCAATCCGATTGCCGACGAAAAACCCTGAGGCGCGTCTTGTTGCGTTGCTTGACCGCCATTGCGGCGCTGTGGACCACGGTTCTGGCCGCGCTTATCCCCTCGCTTGCCCCCGCGCTCGCGCAGGAGCAGGTCAGGATCGGACTCGGCTACGGTTTTGCTTTCCTGCCGCTTTACGTCTGCGAGGATTTAAAGCTCGTCGAAAAGCAGACCAGGGCCGCGCATCTCGACGTCGTGGCAAAATTTCAGCACTTCGCGAATAGTGGCGAGTTGCACGCCGCGCTCGCCGCTGGGCAAACCGATATGGCGCCTTTCGGCACCGCGCCGCTGCTGGCGGGCGCGTTGCAGGCAAAAGATGCCCGGCACCAAATCGTTGCGGTGTCGGGAATTACGTCTTTGCCGCTCACGCTCCTGACCAATCAGGCCAATGAGCATTCGATTGCGGATCTCAAGGCGAGCGATCGCATTGCGGTGCCGACGCTGACCTCGCCGCAAATGTATCTGTTGCAAATGCAGTCGGAAAAGACCTTCGGCCAATTCGATCATTTGCGCAATCAGATCGTCATGCTGTCGCATCCACAGGCGATTGCCGCGCTGGCAGATAATACCGGCCAAGCCACGGCATATTTTTCGTCGCCGCCATTTACGCAAATTGCGCTGCGCGCCGCCAATGTGCACACGATGCTGAGCTCATCCGATGTCATGAGCGGCAAATCCTCGTTTCTGATCCTTGGCGCGCAGCGTTCTTACCTCAGGGCGCAGCCGCAAGTGGCGGAACTCGTGGCGAAAGCGATCGATGAGGCTGCGCGCATAATCCGTGATGATCCCAAACGCGCGGCGCAAATCTATCTCACCCGCGAACCATCTGCAGCGCTCAACGGCGCCGCCATGGAAGCGATCATCCGCGATGCCAAGGACGAGTTCGGCAGTCCCGTTTACGGCGTTCAGGCCACCGCGGATTTCATGGTGCGGATCGGCGAGCTCAAGACGCCGTTGCGGAGCTGGAAGGACATCGCGGCGCCGGCTTTATTGAATTCGCCAAGTACGTGAAAGTAGGCGAGGTCCAAACAGAGGTCGAGAACACAAGCCGGGTGCATCGACCAGAATAGTCATTTCAAGCCGTAACACGCTCTGATAGCGAGAAAAGGATTGTGCCATGGCGAACAAGACACTGAGCATCGTCAGCATTTGCGGCAGCCTGCGCAAAGGCTCATACAACCGCATGGTGATGAATTCGCTCCAGGGCTATGCGCCGGAGGAAATGCGTATCACTGAAGCGCCGTCTTATGCCGAATTCCCGCTTTATAACGCCGATATTCAAAATTCAACCGGCTTTCCCGCGCCGGTGCAAACCGTGGCCGAAGCCATTCGCGCCGCCGACGGCGTGATCTTCGTCTCGCCGGAATACAATTATTCGATCCCGGGCGGCCTGAAGAATGCGATCGATTGGGTCTCTCGGCTGCCCAATCAACCCTTCGCCAATAAGCCGATTGCGCTAATTTCTGCCTCGGCCGGCATTCTCGGCGGCGGCCGCATGCAATATGACCTGCGCCGCTGCATGATCTTTCTCGACGCGCTGACGATGAACAAGCCGGAAGTTTTCATCGGCAACGTGTCGCAACGCATCGACGAGAAGACCGGGCAGATCAAGGACGAGCAGGCGATAGGCTTCATCAAGCAGGAGCTCGCCGCCTTCGCTAAGTTCATCGTGCAGCACGGCGGTAAAAACTAGCGGGTCAACAAAAGCGAGGGAGGAAAGGATGGCGCGTCTCGACGGCCGCATCGCGATCCTCAGCGGCGGCGCTAAAGGCATAGGCAAGCACTATGCGCGCGCGCTTGCCTCCGAGGGGGCGCGCCTGATGATCGCCGATATCGCCGACGGCAGCGAAGTCGCCGCGGCGCTCGCCCGCGATTACGGAGCCAATTCTGTTGAAAGCGCGGTCACCGATGTGAGCGACGAGGGCGCGGTGGCGGCGCTCGTCGCCAGGACCATGGAGCGGTTCGGCAAGATCGACATTCTGGTCAACAACGCGGCGCTGTTCGCGCCGTTGCAGGAAACCAAGTGCACCGAAATCGATGTCGATACCTGGGACCGCGTGATGGCGATCAATCTGCGCGGGCCGTTTTTGCTGGTGAAGCACGTCGTGCCGCATATGAGCGCGCAGCGCTATGGCAAGATCATCAATATCGGCTCGGGCACCGCCTATCGCGGCATTCCCTGGATGCTGCATTACGTCACCTCCAAGGGCGGCATCATGGCGATGACGCGGGCACTGTCGCGCGAGCTCGGCGAGCACGGCATTCGCGTCAATACGCTGGCGCCGGGCTTTACCATGAGCGAGACGGTGATTGCCGAAAATCCGGGGCACGTCGAGACTGCTCGTGCGCGCGCGGTGGCTTCGCGCGCGCTCAAGCGCGACGAACAGCCTCAAGATCTGCTCGGCGCGCTGGTGTTTTTGGCCAGCGCCGACAGCGATTTCGTCACCGGCCAGACCATCGCGGTGGACGGCGGCAACGTAAACACTTAACCCGCAGCCGTATCAGCGCTTCGGCGGGCGAGGGGGTGGGTTGCAAATACAAGCCGATCGCCGCGCTACCGGCGAGCCAAGGCTTTGGTTATATTGCTTTGGTTATATTGCCGACAAACCCGATCCCTTTGAGGAGGACGCCATGGCGGTTGCCGCCACCAGGAAAGCGGGCAACGGCAAACCGAGCCCGAAACACAATATCGAAGCGGTCCGGCAGGCCTAT
>DASSXN010000101.1:0-5248 GCA_035703785.1 Xanthobacteraceae bacterium | reverse complement strand
CAGCCTCGGCGCCATGCCGAATATTTTCGCGCTCGAATCGTTCATTGACGAACTCGCCGAACGCGCCAAGCAGGATCCGGTTCGCTTTCGTCTGGAGCGCCTGTCCGATCCGCGGGCGCGGCGTGTGATCGAGCGCGCCGCGGCCATGGCGAATTGGGGTGAAAGCGAACGGCACGCCAATCGCGGCCAAGCTCATCGCGGTAAAGGCATCGGATTCGCCCAATACAAGAACCGCGCCGCCTATGCCGCCGTCATTATCGAGGTCGAAGTCGAGGAATCGATCAGCCTGCTGCACGCCTGGTGCGCGGCCGACGCCGGGTTGGTCGTCAATCCTGACGCCGTGATCAATCAGCTCGAAGGCGGCATCATCCAGTCCGCGAGCTGGGTGCTCAAGGAGCAAGTCCGGTTCGACAATGCGAGCGGCGGGCCGATCGACTGGGACACCTATCCGGTGCTGCGCTTTCGCGAGGTCCCCGAGATCGAAATTGAACTCGTCGCGAGCGACAGCGACACGCCGCTCGGGGTGGGCGAAGCGACCGCCGGCCCGACCGCCGCCGCAATCGGCAACGCGGTCTCGCGTGCGCTCGGCGTGCGCATGCGCGATTTGCCGCTGACGCGCGAGCGCATTATGGCGAGGCTCTTGGCGTTATGATGCCTCGTCATGGCCGGACTTGTTCCGGCCATCCCGATCACCACGCACGGCGTGCCCGCCTAAGCGGGATGCCCGCGACAAGCGCGGGCATGACATTCGAGAAACGATACGACCTACTTCCCGAACAGCTTCATCGCCTCGTCGGCCAACACGCCACCGGTGATCTTGATCGGATCCCATTTTGCCCGCGCCGCCACCTCGGCGCTAGTGATCATGATCTGATTCGTCAGGCTGCCGATTTGCGGCACCGAAGCGGCAAAGACCAGCCGGCCGATACCGCACCAGACGATCGCGCCCATGCACATCACACACGGCTCGCCGGAAGTGTAGAGCGTCGCGCCACGCAAGCTTGCGCTGCCGCGATCGGCCAGAGCGCGGCGGATCGCGACCATCTCGCCATGCGCGGTCGGGTCGTCGTTGGTTTTGCCGAGATTGCGCCCGCGCGCGATCACCTCGCGATCGCGAGTGATCACGCAGCCGAAGGCATAATCGCCTTGGCGCGCTTCATCGAGCGCCATGCGGATAAAGCCTTCGTCTTCGGGCGACGCATCGGATTTGGCGAGTACAGGACCCGAGGACAGCGCCGCGGCAGAGGCGAGCGCGATAACGATGCTTCTGCGGCTATGCGACTGGTTTGGCTGCGCTGTCGCATGTGCGTGCGCATCTGCGTGGCAATGATCGTCGGCGTGATTCATAAGCTGCGCTCCTCGATGCTGTTCGGTGCAGAGTAAAACAATTTTGCGGCGCGAAGCACAAAGCTATTCGGACGAATTCTTTTAATTTTCCCTCCCCCCGCTTGCGGTGGGGAGGGTCGGCGAAATTTCACGTTTAGTGAAATGAGCCGGGTGCGGGGCGAACTAAGAAAGTGCCCCCACCCCTAACCCTTCCCACCACGCGCTGCGCGCGTGGGCGGGAGGGGAAGTACCGCACATCTATAACCGGTCAAGCAGGGTGGTGAAGAGGAGCGTGCGTCAGGCCGAATTTCCCGCGAGCACGACGACTTTCGTTCCGACCGGCGTGCGCTCGTAAAGGTCGATGACGTCTTCATTGCGCATGCGGATGCAGCCGGCGGATACATCGTGACCGATAGTGTCGGGCTCGTTGGTGCCGTGAATGCGGTAGAGCGTGTCGATCTTGCCCTGCCACAGATACAGTGCGCGCGCGCCGAGCGGATTATCGGGGCCGCCATGCATGCCGTAGCCGCTTTGCAGCGGCACCATGTGTTCGCGGATCTCGGGTTTGCGATCGAGGATATCGCGCGTCGGATACCAGTCCGGCCATTCCTGTTTGTTGTGGACGGTCGCCACGCCGGACCAGCCATAGCCTTCCTTGCCGACGCCAACTTCGTACTGAACGGCCTGGCCGCCCTTTTGCACCGAATAGAGAAAATGATTGGCAGGATCGATCACGATCGTGCCCGGGCGCTCGCGCGTCACATAGGTGACAAGCTTTTGGGTCGGCCCGTAGGAGACTGGCTGCGCCGGCCGCGTAGCGCAGCCGGCAAACGCAAACGCGACGCCGGGAAGGAGCGCGACAAAGGCGCGACGATCAGGCCAGTGATCCTGCTTGGGTCGATCCTGCTTGAACATGAACCGGCGTCCCCAGCCGTCCAAATCCGCCGAATTGTCGCCGCCGCGTGAGTCCAAATTGTGTCGCGCACGGAACTCCAGCGCGCCGCGCCCTCCCCTCTTAAGGCTTAGTCGTTGATACAAGGTTAGCTCGCGCGGCCGCACAGACGCCAAGCGCATAGCTTCCAAAGAGCCCGAGAAATCAACCATCATCGCGCGGCAGCGAAGGTCGGACGCCGGCGGCTACGGCAGCGGCGCTGTGACGTTCTGACCAAGTGCCCAAAGCTTTGTTGTTCTTTAGGCTCCTCTTCGGACCCGATTCTTACTACCCCTTTCACCTCGGGTCGCATTGACCCCGGACAATCCTTCCGGGGCCGTTTTTATTATTTTCTATTATTTGTCGCCGAGCACGCGCCGCCGGTGTTCCTCCCGCATTTCATCGGCGATACTTTTTCGCGACAGGCGTATGAGCTCGGCAAACGGCGCGTTGGGCCGGCACGATCGGCACGACAGCGCCGGAATGAGACTGGTAACCGCCGCATCGTGGTGACGGTCGAGCGTGCGCAAGTCGATGGCGTTGATGGTGCGGCACGCCGGGCAGCGCACCCAGAGAAACCAATAGCCGGCGGCGATGGCGGCGCCGATTGTCGGCGAAAACAGCATCGGCATTCGTTTGACTTGCCGCTCGTTCCAAACGGCGACCAGGCGTTCCGCATCCGCCATGATCTGCGGATCGGTCGCGCGCTGCTCGGCCGCCTTCTTTTCGGCGGCGCGGCGGCGCTCGTCTTCCATCTTGCGGCGATTGAAGCCCATGACGAGCCCATGACGAGCCCATGATGAGCCCACGATGAGCCCAAGATGAGCCCATGACGCGATAATGACCGACGATTCGTGGCAAACGCAGACAACAAGTCAATGCTGGAACCAAGCAACAAATCGTGCGTTCACAGGTTCGGTTGGAGCGGGGCGACAATTCAAAATCAGAAGGAGCCGGATATGACCAATTTCCGCATCTGCGGCCTTGTTGTGGCCGCAGCAACGTTGCTGCTCGCCAGTGTGGCCCAAGCCGCAGTGGTTGTGGCACCGCTGGAGAGCGGGACAGCTATTACAAAAGCCGCACAGGGCTGCGGACCGGGCGGTTGGCGCGGACCGTACGGACACTGCAATTACGGTCCCGCCCGCCGCTGCTGGCGCGGCCCCTATGGCGGCGTGCACTGCGGGTAATAATCCGCCGTCGCGTCTCGGCGCGAGCGCCGGCGCAGATGACGGCTCACTCCATGCGAACTAACCGCCGCATGGCGCTCAACCTCGCTCACCGTGGGCAATCAATGCAATCAGCTTGCTTCGCGCCAAGCGGTCGCCGGTATCAGGCCTTCCAGCGCCCCATCATGTAGTCGCACCGGATCGCGCTCGCCTTCCATCGCAAGTCGCAAGACAGAGCGTGCCAACTCATCCGGCTTCACCGTTGTATTGCCGATTGATTTGAGCGTCAGCCACGCTTCGTCGAACGCCGCCTCCAACACCACGAGCGTCGGAGGATCGAAGGAGCTGTTGTGGAAGCCGCGCATTGTTCCACCCTCAACTCTATACGGATGATGTGTGTGATTCGCGGAAGCTTCGACGCAAACTTAGCCAAGTTTGTGACATCGGCGCCGCGGCGCATCGCCGCCGCAATCTGCGATCAACGGCGCGGTACACCGCGCTAGCGCCGGATCGGCTTGTGAAGTCCTGGCAGGATTAGGCAGGGGGCCGAGATTTTACGTGGTGGTGCACGGTGAAGATCGGAGCGCACCACGTGTGATAGCCGCTCTTGCAGGCTTTATTCATGATCGTCAGGGTACTGCCGACTACGAGTACAATCACGATGAGAACAACTACGATTTGCGAGTTGCCTGATACGAACTGCGCCGGCCCTCAAGTGCACAAGGACCAATCGTCGCTTGGACCGATGCTGCGGGGTTCAGCCGGGGGCGCATAGTGTGACAAGTAGTTGCCTTCGATTGCGTCTAGTTTTTTGAGAAGCGTCCACGAGCGGGACGACGACGACTGATTGCCTTCGACTGCGTCCAATTTCCTGACCAGCGCCAGAAATTTTGGCGGCAAGTCTTTGGAAACCTCATAGAATTCTCTGAGATCCTGCCCAATACTTTCGCTCGTTAGCGACCACGCAACCGGCTCAAACTGTGCGCTCTGCGTTGCCATCTTGGGCGCGCCGCATCTTTAGGGCACCCCTCACGCATTATTGCTAATCACGGGAACGTAAGTCCGTTCCCAGACACATCCTAAAATTTAAGTTCCAACAAATGGAACTTTGATTGGCGGAACCGTCAAGGGTAGTGCGGGCAAGTTAGGGATGAACATCGTAGAGAAAATCGCAATTATTTGGTTGGTGCTAATCGTACTTTTGATTTGGCTGGGTCACTTGCGCCAATAGGCGGCCGTTAACTGGTCGAGGTTGGTTTCAACTCGATCAGCTTGGCCTTATCACTTCCGAGCAATTGCGCGGTCGAGGGCCTTGGCGAAGTTGTTGGCGTCGACGCGACGGCGACGGCGGAGAGCTTGGGTCGCTCGAACGGCAACGCTTGAACTGCTCGATCGTCCTCTCAAGCATCGCCGCGAAGTCCTGCCCATTCATCCTGCCAATGGCGACAGCGCCAAGCCTCGGATGCTCATGCGGCAATGCTTCGATCGCTGCGCGTGGTCTTCGGTTCATTGGCGGCTTCGCGCTCGGGTAGACGCGTTGCAGAAAATCAAGCGCCGTTTCGCCAGGAGCAAGCTCGATCAACTCTGGGCCGGATGCGAGCTGGATAAGAACGAAACTGCCACCGGAGCGGTGGCAATCCGGTGGTAATTAGGGTATCGAGCTAGACAAAGTCTTGGATTTGCCGGGTTAGCTCAGTGGTAGAGCAGCGGTTTTGTAATTCGCCAAAAGCTGTGCTGGCTTCTACTGCGCCTTCCTGAAATGCCCGATTTTATTAGGTTTTAATCCTACCAAGTCCTCGGCCGTTCCCGGCTTCTCCTGGCCTCT
>DASSXN010000089.1:0-26990 GCA_035703785.1 Xanthobacteraceae bacterium | reverse complement strand
CGAGCCCGATCACCAGCGTGAAGGTTGCCGCCATGGCATAATCCGGCAGACCGAGATTGAGGATCGCGCCGCGAAAGCCGATCGCCGCAAGAGCGAACGCTCCGCCCGAGAACAGGCCCAACAGCGTTGGTCTAATCCCTCCCGACATCTCGCCCAACTTGGCCGACTTGGTCGACATGACAATCACGCCGGCCGTTGCCACCAAAATTGCAGCGGCCATCGGCAGGGTCACCTTGTCGCCAAGAAAGATGAAGCCGAACAAGGCGACCTGGATTGGTTCGGTTTTGATATAGGCGATAGTGACGACAAAGGACCGCTCGCCCATGGCGGCGAGCATCAGTGCGGTCGCCGCGATCTGGATAAAAGCGCCCGCGGCCACCCATGGCCAGAAATAAATTCCGGGTCGCGGCAACGGCGCCTCGGTTGCAGCCAGGAGCACGCTCAGGAACACGAGCGCGAAAGGAAAACCGAACAGAAAACGCACCTGGGTAGCGCCGACGGTACCGAGCCCGGCGGTCAATTGGCGCTGCATCGCATTGCGGATGGTCTGGGCGAAGGCGGCGGCGATGGTGAAAACAGCCCAGAGCCAGGGCGTCGCAGTCACGCGGGCTTCTCCGCAACGACCATGTAATTGACATCCATGTCGTTGGAGAGCTGCCAGCGGTCGGCCAAAAGATTGTAGATCACGCCGGTCTCGCCAATGATATGCAGGCCGCTTTGCTCGATGGCGATCTCAAGTTCATTGGGCGTGACGAACTTGTCCCATTGATGCGTGCCGCGCGGCAGCCAGCGTAAAATGTATTCGGCGCCGACAATCGCCAGCGCAAAACTCTTGATGGTGCGATTGAGAGTTGCAACAAACAATAGCCCGCCGGGTTTCACCAGCGCCGCAGCGGCGTCGATGAACAGATTAACATCGGTAACGTGCTCGACCACCTCCATCGCCAGAACGACGTCGAATGTTTCACCGGCTGCGGCCAGGACCTCGGCGCTGCTGTTGCGATAATCGATTGTTAGCTGCGACTGGGCGGCGTGGCCCCGCGCGACCGCGATATTGCGTTCTGATGGATCCACGCCCACCACGGCCGCGCCAAGCCGCGCCAAGGGCTCGGCCAAGATGCCGCCACCGCAGCCGATATCGAGGATGCGGAGCCCGGCGAGGCTGTCGAGGCGGCTTGCATCGCGGTGGAAATGGCCGGCCGCGCGATCACGGATATAGGCGAGCCGCACCGGATTGAACTTGTGCAACGCCGCCATGGGCCCATGCGCGTCCCACCACTCGCCCGACAGCCGCGAAAATCGCGCTACTTCGTCGTCATCGACCGTGTCTGCGCGGGTTTGCCGCCGCTCCATTTTCAGCTCCCAGCATTGCGGGGCCGCAGCCCACCATGGCCCATCGAACCACGCGAAAGATACGCGACCGCGGCCAGTGTTGCACTCGCTCGCGACCTGAACGAGGATAGGCTCGGAAAAAGGTCCGCGCATCAGAAAAACCGGGAGGAAAGGATGCAACGTTTGCTTTGCGGCTTCGCTGGTTGTGCGTTGGCGCTGCTCTTGGGCGTGCCGCTCTTGGGCGCGCCGCTCTTGGGCGCGACCGCGGCCAATGCCCAGGACACTGTGAAAATCGGCATCATCATGCCCTATTCCGGGCAGTTCGCCGACACCGCGACGCAAATGGATAACGGCATCAAGCTGTATATGAAGCAAAACGGCGACAGCGCCGGAAAGATCAAGATCGAGCTCATTCGCAAGGATACCGGCGGCATCGCTCCCGACGTCGCCAAGCGGCTGGCGCAAGAAGTGATCGTGCGCGACCACGCCGACCTTCTCGGCGGCTTTGTGCTCACCCCCAATGCGCTCGCCGCCGCCGACGTCTCCGCCGAAGCGAAAAAATTCATGGTGGTGATGAACGCGGCGACCTCGATCATCACCACGAAATCTCCCTACATCGCGCGCACCTCGGTGACGACGCCGCAGCTCAATCACACGCTCGGCGTATGGGCGGCCAAAAACGGGATCAAGAAAATCTACACCATGGTCTCCGATTACGGCCCCGGAATTGACGCTGAGACCTGGTTCCAGAAAGGCTTCAAAGACGGCGGCGGTGAGATCGTCGGCTCGGTGCGTTTCCCGGTCGCCAATCCAGATTTCTCCGCCTTCGTCCAGCGCGCCAAGGATTCAAACCCGGACGCGATCTATATCTGGGTGCCTGGCGGCGCGCAGCCGGCGGCAATCGGCAAAGCGCTGGCGGAGCGCGGCATCGACACGTCAAAAACCAAGATTTTGGGTCAGGACGCGCTTGCCGCGGAAACCGCGCTGAAAAGCATGGGCGACGCGGCGCTCGGCATCATCACGGTGGCGAACTACGACTACAATCTCGGCACCCCGATGAACAAAGCTTTCGTGAAGGCCTACAACGACGAATTCCATCGCAATCCCGACTTCTTTGCGGTCGGCGGCTACGACGGCATGCACCTCATTTACGCCACGCTGCAGAAAACCGGCGGCAAGACCGACGGCGATGCGCTGATCGCCGCCGCCAAGGGCATGGCTTGGGACTCACCGCGCGGGCCGATGTCGATCGATCCGGAAACCCGCGACGTCGTCCAGACCGTTCACATTTCTAAGGTCGAAAAGGTCGGCGGCGAACTGCGCAATGTCGAGATCGACAAGGTACCGAACGTGAAAGATCCCGGCCACATGACGCACTGACTTCCGGCGCCTCGGGATCATGGCTCGGCAGTAACAGCGACGGCGGCCGCGTCCGATGCCTCCTGTTTTCGGCGTTCTGTTTGATGGCCTCGCTTACGGCATGCTGCTGTTTCTGCTGTCGGTTGGGCTGTCGGTCACGCTCGGCATGATGAACTTCGTTAACTTGGCGCATTGCAGCTTCGCCATGCTCGGCGGTTACGTCACGGTCACGCTGATGAACCGGCTCGGCTGGCCGTTTTTTGCGACGCTGCCGGCAGCCTTCGTGGCCGCCGCCGCGGCAAGCGTCGTGCTCGAGCGCGCGTTCTTTCGCCGCTTTTATAATGCCACCGACCTCCGGCAGTGCCTGTTGACGATCGGTATCGTGTTCGTCTCGATCGCGGCGGCGGCCTATATCTACGGCACCGATCAGCAGCCGGTTCAGTTGCCGGCGTTCTTGCGCGGCTCGATTAATTTTGCCGGCTTGAATTTCGCGGTCTATCGTCTGTTCCTCATAGGCGTCGCACTGATTATCACTGTCGTGCTCGTCGCCACGCTGGAGATGACGCGCTTCGGGGCGCAGGTCCGCGCCGCCGTTAACAATCAGCGCATGGCGCGCGGGCTCGGCATCGACGTCGATGCGCTGTTCGCCATCACTTTTGCGCTTGGCAGCGGGCTTGCCGGGCTCGGCGGCGCGCTCGCCATCGACCTGGTCGGACTCGATCCTTCCTTTGCTTTCACTTACCTGATCTACGTCCTTATCGTCGTCTCGGTTGGCGGCCTTGGCTCGATCGGCGGCTCGCTTGCCGCCGCAATGCTTCTCGGCGTCAGCGATATCGCCGGCAAATATTATGTGCCGGCGATCGGCTCGATCCTGATTTATTTGGTCATGACGGTGCTGATTATGCTGCGCCCCGCCGGGATTTTCGGGAGGCGCTAGCGTGACCAGCACAACGATCGCCGAGCCGCGCGATCATCTGCAGGCCCAGATGCGCTGGCGCTGGGGCGAAATCGCCTTTTGGCTCGCCACTCTGTTGCCTTTCATCGTTGCCCCCGACTACCTCCTGCTGGCGAGTCAAGTCGCCATCGCCGCACTGTTTGTGCTCTCGCTTGATCTTATTCTCGGCTTCGCCGGCATCGTGTCGCTTGGACACGCCGCTTATTTTGGCACTGGCGCCTATGCCGCCGGGCTGATTTCCAAATGGGGCTGGGGCGAGCCGCTCACCGGACTCGTCATCGCAGCACTGGCGGCCGGCTTATTCGGCTATGTGACGAGCTTCATCATCGCCCGGTTCCGCCACCTGCCACTGATCATGATCACGCTCGGCATCGGCTTGTTGCTGCAGGAGACGGCGAACAGCGCGAGCTGGCTCACCGGCGGTTTCGACGGCCTGCAAGGCATCCGTACCTGGCCGATTCTCGGCAGATTCCGTTTCGATCTCTACGGCTACACCGCATACGGCTACGCGCTCGCCGCGCTGTTTGTGATCTTTCTCGGCGCGCGGCGGCTCATTTATTCACCGTTCGGGCTGGCGCTACGCGGGATCAGGGACAACAGCCAGCGGATGCGCGCAATCGGCGCTACGACCCATTCGCATATCCGCACCATCTATACGATCGCCGCGATGATCGCCGGCGCGGCCGGCGCCGTCCTGGCGCAAACTACCGAGACCGTATCGCTCGAAGTGTTGGGCTTTCAGCGTTCGGCCGATGTACTGGTCATGCTCATTCTCGGCGGCACTGGCCGCCTCTATGGCGGGCTCCTGGGCGCTGTCGTTTACATGGTCGCCCGTGATCAATTTTCTGGGCTTAATCCGCAGTACTGGTACTTTTGGATCGGGCTCCTCTTGATCGCGGTGGTGGTGGTGTTGCCGGACGGGCTGCTTGGCGGCCTTTCGCTCCTGACGCGGCGCGCGAAGGCTAAATCGTGAGTGAGAGCGCGCTGGCCGCTCGCGGCGTCGATAAACGATTTGGCTCACTCGTTGTCGCCGCCAACGTCGACCTTACTCTGCCGCCCGGCGCGCGTCATGCGCTGATCGGCCCGAACGGCGCCGGCAAGACCACCTTGATCAATCTGATGACCGGCATGTTGCGTCCGGACGCCGGCCAGATCCTGCTTGGCGGAGAGGATGTGACGGCACTTGCTCCCGAGCTGCGCGTGCGGCGCGGCCTTGCCCGCACCTATCAGATCAATTCGCTGTTTCCGCATCTGACCGCGCTCGAATCGGTGACATTGGCAGTGTGCGAGCGGCGGCGGGTCGCACAGACGTGGTGGCGCCGCCTGATCGCCTATCGCGAGGAGATCGAGGAAGCCCATCAGATTCTCGCCGCGCTGATGCTGGGCGCCGTCTGCCATCGGCCGGCGCGCGAGCTTGCCTATGGCCAGCAGCGGCTTCTCGAAATTGCCTTGGCGCTAGCGAGCCGGCCCAAGGTCCTGCTGCTCGATGAGCCCGCAGCCGGCGTGCCGCGCGAGGAAAGCAAAGAGTTGTTCGCCGCCATCGCCGGACTATCGCGCGACATCGCGGTACTGTTCATCGAGCACGACATGGAGCTGGTGTTTCGCTTTGCCAGCAGAGTCATCGTGATGGTCGGCGGCAGCATTTTGGTCGAAGGCACGCCGGCCGAGATTGGGTCCGATCCGCAGGTGCGTGCGGTTTATCTCGGCAAACAACAACGCGGATTTCACCATGGCTGAGCCGCTGCTTGCGATCGAAGATCTGCGCGCCGGCTATGGCTCCGCCGTCGTGCTCGACGGCGTATCGTTCGATCTGGCGCCGCAGGGCGGCCTCGCCGTACTCGGACGCAACGGAGTGGGCAAATCGACGCTCTTGCTCACCATCATGGGCTATACGCGGGTGAGCCGCGGCCGCATCGTCTGGCGTGGCAGCGATATCACCCATGAATCGCCGCACCGCCGGGCCCGCGCCGGCATCGGCTGGGTGGCCCAGGAGCGCGAGATCTTTTCGACGCTAACGGTCGAGGAAAATCTCACCGTCGCCGCCCGCAACGGCCCATGGTCGCTGCCGCGCGTCTATGAACTGTTTCCGCGGCTTGCCGAACGCCGCCGCAATCTGGGTAACCAATTGTCCGGCGGCGAGCAGCAGATGCTGGCGATCGCACGTGCGCTGATGACCAATCCGAATCTCCTTTTGCTCGACGAGCCGTTCGAGGGCCTGGCGCCGATCGTGGTGGAAGAGCTTACGGCGGCGATCCGGCAGATGATCTCGGAACGCGTCAATGCTTTCGTGCTGGTCGAGCAACACGTCGAGATCGCGTTGCCGCTGATGGAGACCGTGATCGTGCTCGAACGCGGCCGCATCGTGCATCGCGGGCCGTCGGCGCCGCTTCTTTCCGATCATGCGGCGCTTGAGCGGCTGATCGGGCTGCGGCTTGCCGATGCGTAGTTTGTGCCGCGCCAAGCAGGACACAATTCGACAAGCGCCCTATGGCTTTATCTGCAAATGAAATTCGTTGACGATCTCGGTATAGCGGTCGAGGTCGTCTTGCATGAATTTGGTGTAAGCGGCGGTGCCGTTTTCAGCCATATGAATTCCGAGCGTCTTTAAGCGCTCGGCGATCTCGGGCTCGCGCAGGATTTTTGCCACCGCGGACTGCAGCCTGGCGATGATCGTCGGCGGCACACCGGCTGAGGACTGCAGCCCCAGCACCGTTGCGACATCGAAACCCTTGTAGCCAAGCTCGTCGCAGGTCGGCACCTCTGGCAGGGATTCGTCGCGTTCTAACACGCTGATGCAGAGCGCGCGCAGCTTGCCGGTCTTGATCAACGAAACGACGTTGGGAATTCCGGACCAGCCGGCGTCGACCTCGCCGGTCAACAGCGCATTGACGAGCCCGGTACCGCCGCGATAGGGCACGTGAAGGAGAGAAATACCGGCGGCTTTTTCGAAGATGATCATCGTCATCTGATGGATCGAGCCGGTGCCCGCGGAGCCGAAGCTCATCGCGCCGGGTTTGGCTTTGGCGAGCGCCACGAATTCCGCGAGCGTGTTGGCCGGCACATCCGGCCGAATAACCAGAATCGTCGGCAACCGCGCCAGCGCGGTGATCGGGGTGAAATCCTTGAGCGTGTAATTGGCGTCAGGATTCATCGCGATACTGATGCCGAGCGAGCCGGAATCGTTGAGCCCCAGCGTGTAGCCATCCGGCCGCGCCGCCGCGGTCTGCTTGGCCGCAATCACGCCGCCGACACCCGGCACGTCTTCGACCACAAAGGAATTGTTGAATATCTCGCTCAAGCGGGCGGAAAGAATTCGCGCCAGCACGTCGGGGTTGCCGCCGGCGGCCGAAGCCGCGACGACGCGGACCGGATGGGTTGGATAATTATCTTCCGCCGATGCTGTCGACGCAAGCAGCGCCAAAGCAATCGCGGCCACTGCAGAAATCCGCATCATTATCGATGCCATCAGTCGCACGGAAAGTCCCTACGTGTCGCCCCAAATATCGCGCGCCAAGTCACAGACCAGTTCAAGTTTGCGGGTTTGCGCCTCAACCGTCACCGGATTTCCGGTGTCGAGGCTGGCAAAGCCGCATTGCGGACTGACTGCAAGCCGATCCAGCGCGACAAATTTCGTCGCCTCGTCGAGCCGGCCTTTGAGCGCCGCCTTGTCCTCGAGCTCGGGCACTTTCGTGGAGACAAGCCCGAGCACCACGGATTTATGCTTCGGCACAAAGCGCAGCGGCGTGAAACTGCCGGCGCGCGGCGTATCGTATTCCAGGAAATAAAACCGGATGGCCAAAGCGTTGAACAGTCGCTCCGCCACGTCTTCATAGCTGCCTTCGGCATGCCAGTGGCCGCCGCGATTGCCGCGGCAAAGGTGCATGCCGATGTGCATTCCTTCCGGCGCGGCGGCAAGCACCCGGTTGGTGACCGCAATGTATTTGTCGATCAGCGCACTCCAATGATCGCCGCGCGCGCCGAGCGCGCTCTGTACATGAGGATCGCCGAATTTGGCGAAAGCGGTCTCGTCGATCTGGACATAGTGACAGCCCGCCGCGGCAAGCGCGTGAAGCTCGCGTGTGAAAGCATCCACAATGTCCGACCAGAACTGATCCACATCCTGATATGCACTTGCAGTTGCCGCCGCGTCACCGCCGCGGAAGTGCAGCGCGCAAGGGCCGGGAATCGTGATCTTCGGCCAGCGATCCGAGTGCTGTTTCAGGAAAGCCGCATCGGTCGCATTGATCGGATGGGTCCATTGCACGCGGCTATCGACAATCGCCACCGGTTGGGCGCCGCGTCCGTCTTGCGCGCTGGTGCCAACGGCATCAGCACCGCCGATCGTGTCGATGCGTAATTGACCGAGCGCGCCATAGAAGAAACTGTGATACGAGCGGCGGCGGAATTCGCCGTCAGTGACGAATTTGAAGCCCAGTCGTTCTTGCAGCCGGATCGCATCGGTAATGGCGTCATCTTCGGCGGCGGCGAGTTCGGCGGCATTGATCTCGCCGTTCGCGAACCGGGCGCGTTGACGCAGCAATTTGACCGGACGCAGCAGGCTGCCGATATGCTCGGCGCGAAACGGTGGCTTCGCCGCGAGCTCAGTTGTCGCGGATTGCGTGCGGACATTCACGACGTGGCGTTCCTGGTATCTGGCATCTTAACGCCATCGGCTTTCGCCATCGCTGCCAATTCTTCCCACAGCTTTGCCGGGATCGGGATGCCGGTTTTGCGGCGCGCCGCTTCGGTGCGGCCGCCGCGTTCGCCGGGTAACAAAATTTCATCGAATCCGGCCTGGCGCGGCAGCGCCTTGACGACGGCGGCAAGCGCGTCGGCGTCGGTCTGAAATTCGGCCACCGGCCGAAACGTCTCGATATCGATCACGAGCATGGCGGTATTACCGGTATGCCGCGTGCGTTTTTGCGGACCGAGTGCCGGCGCCTGGATCGGCGCCGCCGCCAGCACGCTCGCCAGCATCTCGAACATGAAAGCTAATCCCGAACCTTTGGGACCACCGAGCGGCAGCAGGATCTCGGCTTGTTTCGCATCGGTGGTCGGCTCGCCGGCGGCAGTGAGCACGGTGCCTGGCGGCAGCGCCGCGCCGGTGGCACGCGCCTGCAGGATCTTGCCGTTTGAAATGGTGCTGGTCGCCATGTCGAGAGCGATGGGACCTTTGCTGCTCGGCACGGCAATTGCAATCGGACTCGTCGCCATGCTGGCAAGGCGCGCGCCGTGATAGGCCATCAAAGTGGGTCCGGCGCCTATGAGCAGCGCGGCGCAGCCGCGTCCAGCGATCCATTGGGCGTAACGCCCAATTGCGCCGGTATGCGTGGTGTGGCGAACGAGCGCGAAGCAGACCCCGGTCTGTTTCGCCCGCTCGACCGCCCGCGCGGCCGCGTCCATGACTGCGACCGGGCCGAAGCCGTGGCCGCCGTCAATCATGATGGTCGCGCCGCGATCATGCACAAGCCGCGGCTGCGCTTTGACATCGATCTCACCGGCCGCCAGCAGCTTCACATAGCGCGGCAGCCGTGACACGCCATGGCCATCGCTGCCGCGCAGATTGGCCCAGACCAGGCCCTCCGCCACGATCGTGGCATCCTGCTCGCGCGCGCCGTGCTTGACCAGAATGTCGCGGATGAAGCGGCCGAGCTCGTCATGGCCGACCAGCTTGACGGGCGCACTCACGCTTTGCTCCGTACCGGGAAATAGGCGTCGAGCCAGTGGCGCAGCAGCGTCCAGACCCGCGTTGAGTTCTCGGCGAACAGAAAATGATCGAGCCCGCTGAATAAATGCAGCTCGGTCGGCTGACCGGCGTGCTTGAACAGTTCGATCGACTGTTCGGTGGGCGTCACCGAATCGTTGGCGGCATGGATCAAGAGCAAGGGCCGCGGCGTGATCTTTCCGACTACCTCCTCGGCGCGAAAATCGAACATGCTCTGCGCCGTCTCGGCGGGAAACATTTCGACCGAGTTCGGCGCCAGCATGCCGACCTTCTGCCGCTCCAGGTTTTCACGCACATGGTCGGGGATCGGCACGATGTCGTAGCGCGGCACCATCAGCGATTTACCGGTCCGCGCCCGATAGGCGCGGCCCTCTTCCAGCATTTTGGTGAATTTGGCCCAGGCTTCCGGCGTGCGGTGCTGGCCGCGAAACTTCCGTTCGCCGTGGCCCCAGCCGCCATTCGAGATCACGGCCGCGAGCCGCGGATTGGTGCCCCCGGCGTAAACGGCGACGGCACCGCCGAAACTCGAACCGATGGCGCCAATGCGGTCGCGATCGACCGCGGGATGGGTGGCAAGAAAGTTCAGCGTATTGCCGAGATCCTCGACTTGTTCCAGGCAGATGACGCGGCCGAATTCGCCCTCGCTTTGGCCGCAGCCGCGCATGTCGAAGCGCAGCGTGACATAGCCGAATTGGTTGAGCACGCGCGTCGGCGCCAGCACGTTCGAGCTTTCGGAGTTAGAGCCGAAGCCGTGCAACACCAGGAATGCAGGGCGGCGTTCCGACGCCTGCAGGTCGTCGGGAACGCCGATCACGCCGTGCAGGCGCAAGCCTGCGGACTTGAAGCTGACTACCTGTTCTTTCACGCCGCCTCCCCTTGCGCTTGGCCCTGAATTTGGCCCGCGGCACTGTAGCGATTTGCTGCGGCAACGGAAGAGGATGCGGGCTGGCGAAGATCGAGAGTTTTTCAGCGCAGCGCGGGAGACGTTGTCAACGATTCCGCTTGAGCGCTGCGGCTCGGCCAGCGTTCATGTGTCAGCGGCACGGTAAGTTTCACGCTCAGCCCCTTGCGCGAATATGAATAGGCGAGTTCGCCATTAAGCTGCCGACGGATGACCAGATCGGTCAGCCGCATGCCGAAGCCGAGCTTGCGCGGGCGGCGCGCCGGCGGCCCATTTTTCTCGACCCAATTGAGGGTGAGCGTCATGCCGCGCTGCGCCCGGCTCACCGACCAGCGCAGCTCGAGTTGACCCTTCGGCCGCGATAGGCTGCCGTGTTTGATGGCGTTGACGGCAAGCTCATGCAGGGCCGCGCTCAGATGGAAGACCGGATCGGGCTCGAGATCGAAGTTCGGACCCTCGAACGACACCCGATCGATATAGGGCCCCAACACGATGTAAAACAACTCCATGATCGGGATCGATTTCCAGCCGCCCTCAGTGATCAAACGCTGCGCATTCGCCATCGCCAAGACGCGCGCCTGATACTTGGTGGTGAGATCGGCGATACCCTTCGAAGTCCGCGCCGTCTGTGAAAACAATGCCAAGAGCTGCGAGAACAGATTGCCGGAGCGATGTCGCATGTCGCGGATCATCAGTTCGTGGCGCTGTTCGAGCTGGCGGCGCTGAATAGCGCCAGCCAAAAGGTTGCCGATCGCGGCCAAAAATGAAATATCTTGTGGCCGGAATCTTCTCTTCTTGGCCGTGCAGACGCCAAGGATGCCATAGGCCCGGCCGTCGCGACCAGCGATGCTCACCGACACGCCGCTCTTGCAGTTGTGGTCCTTCAAATAACTCGGCACCTCGAATCGGGTCTCGGCGTCGAAATCGTCGACGACAATCGGAGCCGCCGAGTCCAAGGTGATGCGCGCAAAACTGTTCGGCGCGGTGGTGGTCAAGAGCGAACCGGCCAGATCGGATTTCCAACCATACCCGGTCCGCAGCAATAGCTCGGTATCGCCAGGCAGCAATTCCAGGATCTTGACGAAATCGACATTGAGCGTCAGCGCAATCGTGCTGGCCGCGTCGTTCAAGAGTCGTTCCAGATCCGGCTCGGCCAATGCCCGCTCGGCAAGCTGCGCCAGCGCTTCCTGCTGCTTGACCCTGCTGCGCAGCTCAATTTCGAGATTGGCGCGCTCGGTCACGTCGTAGCACAAGCCAATGACGCGTCTGGCGGCGCCGCCCTCGACGAAAACAGTGCCGCTCGCTGCGATCCAGCGCTCGTTGGAATTTGCGGTGTGCGCCACGCGATATCGGGTGCGAAAGCCGCTCCGTTTTTGCACCGCTTCTTGCAGAGCGGCATTGACCGCGGCGCGATCCTCTTCATTGATGCCGTTGAGAAAGCCGGCATAGCTGCCGTCAAAACCGCCGGGCGGCAAGCCGTGCAGCGCCGCAAGGTTGCTTGACCAGTTCACTGCGTTAGTAGCGAGATCCCATGACCAGACGCCGAGCTGCGCAGCCTCGAGCGCCTCGTGGAAAGTCGTAATGTCCGGAAAGGATTCTGTCGCTTGACCCTGCGCCGGCCGATGTTCCGAACCGAATTTTGGCCGCTTGATAACTTCGGACCTATCCATGCCGTTAACATCTCACTTCCGGCACCTCCCTAGATAGATCGTTACTTCCGGCTTGTTTGAGAAGGGGCCGCGCCTGCTGCCTCGCCGCCCGTTGCTATGGGCGGCGCCCGGCGTTGCGGCGGCGGTGATTTAGCGTGGCAGGCTTGCCGATCAATAAAGCCCGGCCGGTCCGGTTTTGCTGGAAACAAGCTCGTGCGATTGCGCCGCGGGTTGCACTGCAATTTGTGCCGACATTCGGCCGCCCGTTGGCGCGTCTTGCATCACAATGCGCTTGCCGTCGTCCAGCGACACCCGCCGCTGGTCGTTCGCCAACACCACCACCTTCGTTCCGACCCCGACCCGATTGTATAGATCGATGATATCGGCGTTCTGCAGTCTGATGCATCCGCTCGAAACGTGCTTGCCGATCGTTGACGGATCATTGGTGCCGTGGATGCGATATTCGGTATTGCCGAGATAGAGCGCCCGCGCGCCCAACGGATTTCCCGGGCCACCGCCGACCCAGCGCGGCAAATAGGGCTGACGCGCCACCATTTGCGCTGGAGGTATCCAGTCCGGCCATTCGGTCTTGCGCACGATCGTTTCAACACCGGACCAGGTGAAGCCTTGGCGACCGACGCCGATGCCGTAGCGCATCGCCATGCCATGGCCGAGCGTCAAATAAAGAAAAGTGTGGCCGGTATCGATAATGATGGTGCCGGGCGGCTCATTGGTGGGATACGCCACCATTTGCCGGCGAAGCTGCGCTGGCAGCTGCTCCGTTCCGGCCGCATCGTCTTGCTGTTGCGGCGCGTATTGGGGCAGTGGCTGTTCAAAGCGAAATGCGGGCGCGAACGAAAGCGCCTGCGCGAAAGCGGGGCCCGCGGAGACCGCGACAATCGCAAGCGCCGCGATCGCGCGGCAAAGACGTTCGCGACTTGTGCGACAAAGATTTGCACGGCCGATTGCTGACACGACACGCCTCCCGTGCTGAAATGCCGTTCTGCAGGCATCAACCATCGAAAGGAACTTAAAGTTCCACTCCGATATCAAACAAAACAAACAAACTTGACAGCTGGAAAGCGAAACAGAACAAACAAATAAATAATGCGGCCGCTGCATGCGTCGCATCGAATCGCATTCTAATTTTATTTATCGAAAATCCGAGCCAACTAAAGCGCGCGGCAAACCGTCACCGCTGCGATCGCGTACAGCAACAAACAACCGGCGCTTCGATTTAAGTCATGCAGCGCCCCACAATGTGCGCCAATCGGGGCGACGAGATCGGAGAAAACGATCCCTCGCATCCGACTGGAATCTTCTGTGGCTTCGACGATTGTTCCTGCGTGCTCAGCCCGCGTCGCGCGACGCTCGGGGCACTGGAGAGAGGCAGCCGGTCGCCCTTGAATTGCCGGTTGACGGAAAAGCTCGGCGCTTTAGCAGTGATGCCGGCGCCGACGCTCGGATCGGCAAAGAACGGGATGAGCCCGACAAAGAACACGGCAAGCGCCGTTACTCCCAACGCGCCCGCGATGCGAATGAGCAGCTTGGCCATCGGATTGCTCCGCAGCACTGATACGACCACCCCTGCGATCGATCAGACATACGAAAAGCCCCCGAGCTGACCACAACACCGCATGCTTAACGTCCATCGCCCCGCCGGGTTCCACAGCCGACCACCAGTCACCGAGTCGTGATGCCGGGGACCGGATTCGACACCGGGGCGAATGGCGATCCGTGCGACCCGCCGTGGGGCAAGAACAAATGGGGAAGGAACAAAGATGGCGCGCGGTACTTGTCATGGCGGACGGCCATCCTTTCCCCCTCCCCCCGTGCTTGGCCGTTCAACGTTGGGCGCAGTCGATATGCCGATCGGCTGCGCCCTAACTTTTTGTTCAGGGCGAGCGATATTGCGAGCGCAAAGCGCTGTCCGACGGCAAAGTGGACGTGCTTATGCGCTGCGAGCTGCTCGCAGACGGCTGCTCGCAGACGTGGGGCAGGATCAGCGAAATTACAGCTACAGCGTCACTCGGCTCAGCGTCGCATTACAGCGTCGCTTGGCGCTCGCTCGGCTTGCGCTCGCGCTGGCGCGCTTTGCGGCCGAAAAACAGCGCCTGGCTGACCACGGCCGATACCACGGCGACCTGGAACGGTTTTGCGATCAGGAAGGCCGGCTCGGGCCGCTGTCCGGTCAGGAAGCGTTCTGGATAAGCGGTGATGAAGATCACCGGGACTTCAAACGAGCCAAGGAGTTCGTTCACCGCGTCCAATCCCGAACTGCCGTCGGCGAGCTGAATATCGGCGAGGATGAGCCCGGGCCGCTTCTGTTTTGCCAGAGCCAGCGCTTCGCTGTGGGTGCGCGCGATGCCGATGACGTTGTGGCCGAGACTTTCGACCAGCGCTTCGATGTCCATCGCGATGAACGTCTCATCCTCGATGATGAGGACATCGGTGGCGATTTCGGCCGCAAGCTCGCGGCCGGATTCTTCGACCAAGGCGCGAAGCGTGTGCAGATCGCAATCGAGGACTTCAGCCGCGTCGTCTTCGGAGAAGCCTTCCAAGGCCACCAGCAGAAAGGCCTGCCGCGGCCGCGGCGTTATTTGGGTCAGGTGCTGTTCGGGCGGCAGAACGATGTCGCCGGCTTCCGCCTTGTCGTTCACCGGCACCGAATTCCAGATCTTGGTAAAGAGCCGATACAACCCGACCCGTGAATTGGAGCTCGATTCCAGCACCTGGGGGCTGGCGATCAGGGATTCCACCGTTGCGACGACGTAGGCGTCGCCGGAGGCTTGGCTGCCGGTCAAGGCCCGGGCATAGCGGCGCAGCGACGGCAGATGCTGGAGTACGGCTTGCGAGGTCGACACGGACACCCTCCCCTTCCATAGCGCTGAGGTTATTGGCAAAAACCTTGCAGCGCAAAAAAAGTTCCCGTCAAGCTTGCCGCAGCGGAACTCCGGGGCCTGTCAGGGCGTTAGCGCACGTTAAGTTGGGGGCTTTAAGAGTGCCGGCAATGGGCGAACGGGGGAAAGATGACGCGATGAAACACCGCAAGACCAATCTAGAGCCGGTTGCGGAGAAGCCGGAGAGTCAAGACCCGATGGCGAGGCCAGCCACCACGTCCCCCCACAAGGAAGCCCGCTTGGGCCGGGAGGTTCAAGCTCGCATCGGGCAGCAACTGCGCGCCATGTACAACGACGTGGTTAATCAGGGCGTGCCGCAGCATCTCGCCGATCTCGTTCGCCGTCTGAGCGACCAAGACCAGGACTGAAGGTGGACAGAGCATGAAGCTCGATCCTGTGATTCGGGACCAAGTCCTAGCCACGGTGCCAAGCTTGCGCGCATTCGCGATTTCGCTGTGCGGCAACATTGATCGTGCCGACGACCTCGTGCAGGAGACCCTGCTGCGGGCGCTGGCGCATATCGATTCGTTCGAGCCCGGCACCAACATGCCGGCCTGGCTGTTCACGATCCTGCGCAATCTGTTCCGCTCCGAGTATCGCAAGCGGCGCCGCGAGGTCGAGGATGCCGAGGGCCGCTATGCCGAAACATTGAAGTCGCATCCCGAACAGACCGGGCGCGTGGAGTTCGAGGAATTCCGCACAGCCTTGGCCAAGCTGCCGGCGGACCAGCGCGAGGCCCTTATCTTGGTAGGCGCCTCCGGCTTTTCCTACGATGACGCGGCGGCGATTTGCGGCTGCGCCGTGGGCACGATCAAGAGTCGCGTCAATCGGGCGCGCACGCGGCTCGCCGATCTTCTCGCCATCGACAGCGTCGACGATTTCGGCCCCGACCGCGCCACCCGCGCCGTGCTCGCCGGCGGCGGCCGGAACTAACGCCAGCCGGGCCTGTAAGACACCCTAAATCAGATCGTTAAAATTATCGCCGCGCCTGCGGCGTTTGCTTCATATTGCTCGAAATTCCCGCAACGTTGACGACTGCGCTTTAACGAAGCGACAGCGGTCATAGCCTTATGACGCTCTCTGGAAAAGGAAATAGCGCGCACAAGCGCCCGACCCCGGGGCGTCACAATGCTCGTTCGCGTTGCGGCATGCGCCGCATTCGTTTTTGTATGGCCGATCGGCACCCACGTTGCCGAGGACGACGGTGCATTGCCACTCCCAGAGATCGTCATAGAGATCGGCAGACAGCCGGCAGACGCCGCCCAGCGCAACGACACTGGGGCCGAAAACCAAGCGTCGCTGCCGGAAAGCGATGATGTTGCGTCGGCTGCCGAGCGGTTACAACCAGAGACGAATCCGCCCTTCGCTTCAAAAAGCGCGTTCGCATTCGAGCCAGAGCCATTCGGACTCGGTGCCGAGCCGGTCATGGACGGTGAGATTTTGGCCAAATGGGGCGGCGTCGAGGCCCAAATCAAGGTCGAGAACCGGGTACTGGCGCGCTGCCGTAGCGGCGGCTCCTGGTGTCCGCGCGCGGCACGGCGCTTCCTTGCTATCGTCAATGTCGGCCGCACGCTTACCGGTCGCGCGCGCATTGGCGTCATCAATCGAGAAATAAACTTATCGATTGTCCCGACCAGCGACCTTGCGCAATGGGGCGTTGCCGACCGCTGGAGCGCGCCGCTCGAAACATTCACGACGCGGCGCGGCGATTGCGAGGATTACGCCATCGCCAAATATGTCGCGCTGCGTGACGCGGGCGTCGCGCCGGAAGACGTCAGGCTCGTTGTCGTCCGCAACACCGAGGACGAGGAGAACCACGCCGTTGTCGCCGTCCGCCTCGACGGCGACTGGCTCATCCTCGACAATCGCTGGCTGGCGCTGGTGCGTGATCGCGAAATGCGGCGCGCAATACCCTTATTCGAACTGGACGAGAACGGCGTGCGCCGGTTTGTGGACCCGGCGCCCGCTGCCAAGCTTCAGGCGAGTTCCGGCTCGTCCTAAAGCATGATCCCGAAAAAGCCTGCCCCGGACGTGATCCGGGGTGGGCACCGGTTTGTCGCCGGCGCGAAGCCACACTAGCCGCTGGTGCTCACGTGCTGCGCTGCCGCGGGCGAAGCCAGGTCGGAAAAGATCATGCTCAAACAACAAGCTAAAGCGAAATACCAAATCAATCTAAAATCATTTCGCTTTGGCAGATAACACGCATTCAATGAGTTTCCGGATCACTTCGTCTCAGCTTCATAGACGCCGTCCCAGTCCGGCCCCGGCGGCTGCGCCCGATAAAGTTCTATGCGCTCCTCATACATGTCATAGAGGCCGGAAAGATCGAAGCCATTGGCGAATTTGCGGCAGCGCGCGATCAAGTCTATGGCGCCGTCCCATTGCTGACTGCGGAAGCGCCCTAGCATCTGCGCGTTGGTAGCGCGCAATTCCTGGCAGCGCGGGTCAGCTTCGACTTCGGAACGACCCAGCACCGTGAACACCGCCTCCGGCTGCTTCTTGCCTTTGACCATGATCAAGTCGATTTCCATCACCGCAAATCTTTGCTTGGCGCCTTCGGCGGTGCGCGAGCCGATGACGACGGGGATGCGGTAATCCTTGGTCCGGCCTTCCAGCCGCGACGCCAAGTTCACGGTGTCGCCCAGCACCGAATAATTGAAGCGGAAATCGGATCCCATATTGCCAACCACGCAGGGCCCGGTATTGAGCCCGATGCCGATGCGCAGCGGCATATACACGCCGCCATTGGTTTCGGCCTCGCGCTTGAGCTCGCCGTTAAGCGTTTCGGCGCGCGACAGCATTTCCAGCGCCGCTTCGCAAGCATTCGCCTCCTGCTCATGGTCGTCCACCGGCGCATTCCAAAATGCCATGATGGCGTCGCCGATATATTTGTCGATGGTGCCCTTTCGCTCGATGATGGCGTTGGTCAGCGGGGTGAGGAAGCGATTCATCAGGCGCGTTAATCCTTGCGGATCGTCCTTGTAGTGTTCGGAGATGGTCGTGAATCCGCGCACATCGCTGAACAGTATCGTCATACGGCGCTCCTCGCCGCCGAGCACCAGCTTCTCGGGCGAGCGGGCAAGTTGCTCGACCATATGCGGCGATAGGTAGTAGCCGAACGCTGAGCGGATTTGCCGGCGCTGCTTCTGCTCGCGGAAATAATTCACGAATGTGAGAACGAGATAAATCAGCCAGCTTGAAATCAGCGGATAAGTGAAATCGATGAGCAGGTTGTGCTCGACGAAGAGATAAAGCGACAACCCGATCAGGCCCGCGATCAGACACCCGCCAAGCACAATGACGATGCTGGCGGGCAGCATCGGTGCGGCAATGATGATCGCAAGCCCGAATAAGACGGCGATGGCGAGCTCGGCGCCGATCGCATAGTTCGGATTCACGAGACTCGACTTGCTCAGGACGCTTTCGAGTATTTGGGCGTGCACTTCGACGCCTGGCATTGTGGCATCGAGCGGCGTGGTCTTGAGATCCAACAATCCGATCGCCGACGTACCGATCAGGACAAGTTTCCCGGCCAGGCGATCCGGCGGCACATTGCCCTGCAATACGTCCTTGGCCGAGACGTAACGCTCGGCATCGTGGTGATTGAAATGGACCCAGAACTGGCCATTGCGATCGGTCGGCACTTCCAGGCCGGGGACCGCGACTGCCTCGACGCCGGCTTGATCGACACGAACCAGAATCGCGCTCGAACCGGTAACGACGCGAAGGAGCTCCATGCTCAAGGATGGCACCAGGCTACCTTGCGCCGTCATGATCACCGGCACGCGCCGGATGATGCCGTCGCTTTCGGGATTGATCGAGAAAAGGCCGCGGCCGGCGGCCGCTTGCTCGATCGCCGGCACATTGCGCAACAGCCCAGCAAAGGTGACCAAATAGCGATGCGGATCCGGGCCGCGAACGGCAAAACCAGTCTGCAGTGCCGCGTCAGCTGCGGTTTTGACCTCTGGAGCGGCCGCGCCGGCTTGGCCCACGACCACGCGCGAATGTTTTATGGTTTCGGCCAGCGCGTCGTCGTTGCTCGGCAGGTTATCCAGTTTGGCCCGGGTTTCGGCATCAATGCCGCGAAAGCTCCGCTCCGCGATCGCGGGCGACATGCGGTCGGGTTCCGGAAAGATGATGTCGAATCCGATCGCGACCGCGCCGAGCTGGCTGATTTGGGTAATGAGGTCTGCGACCGTGGTGCGCGGCCATGGCCACTGCCCGATCGCTTTTAGGCTCGCCTCATCGATATCAACGATAACGACCGGCCGAATCTCTTGCGGCCGCGGCCGGAGCACCTGAAAGAAATCAAAGGTGCGGACGCGCAATTCCTGCAGCGGCCGCGGATCGGCGAGCCGCAGCGGCACCAGCGCGAATAGCAAAAGGATGCAGACCGCCCGCGCCAGGCCGACTTGTTGCGCGCGGCGGATCAGGCTGTTCATCGCTGGCGGTTCCCCATGACGCCGGTCATTTTATCCTGCCGTGCGCAGCAGTGGGAGCATCATCCCGCTCGATTGCTCCGAAAATGACGCCTGGCCGCCATTCGCCCGGCGGGAGAAGCTTGGTTATTTCTCGCGGAATGCGCGCATCAACTGATCATGCAGGGGCTTGATCAGATAAGACATCATTGTGCGCTCGCCGGTCTCGATGAAGGCTTCGACCGGCATTCCGGGGGTCAATTTTACATCGCCGAGACTTTTGAGTTCGTCGGTGGTCATGCCGATCCGCACCAGATAGTAGCTCTGGCCGGTCCGCTGGTCGGTCGTGGTGTCTGCGGCGATGCGCGATACCCTGCCGTTGATCTCGGGCGTGGCGCGGACATTAAACGACGTGAACCGCAGCACGACCGTTTGTCCAAACTGGACCTGGTCGATGTCCTTGGGATCGACCTTCACCTCGACCGTCAAGTTGTCGCTCTCCGGCACGATGATCATGATCGGATCGCCGGCGGCGATCACGCCGCCTACGGTATTGGCGGTCGATTGAAAGACGATGCCGTCTTGCGGGGCGCGAATATCGGTGCGCCTGAGCTGATCCTCTGCCGTAACCTTGCGCTCGACATATTCGCCGATCTTGCTGTCGGTCTCGCGCAGCTCCTTGGCGACGTCGCTGAACAAATCCTGATCCACTTGAATGATTTGCAGCTGGATTTCCGCGATCTTGCCTTTTACCTCCGCAGCCTGGGCGATGATTTGACCACGCTCGCCCTCAAGGCGCGCTTCGTCGCGCTGCAGCGAGGTCAATCGATTAAGCTGCACCAGGTTTTTCTGCCACAGATCGCGCACGCCCCCCAGTTCCTGCTCAGTCAGCGCAATTCCCTTGTCCTTGGCCGACTGCTGCGCCGCAAGGCCGGAGATCTGCTGTTGTAATTGGGTAATGCGCTCTCGCAGCTGCTGCTTTTGGCCGAGGCGATCCTGGTGGCGCAAATCGAACAGCTTGCGCTCGCTGCCCAGCGCCTCCTTGACTTCGGGCTCGTCCTGCCGGTTCGCAAGTTCGGGCGGCACCGCCATGGTGTCCGCCCCGTCGCGCTCGGCGGCGAGCCGCGCTTTGCGCGCATAAAGTTCAATGAGCCCTTTGTTGACGATCGCCAGATTGGCGCGGGTCACCGTTTCATCGAGGCGGAGGAGAACGTCGCCGGCTTTGACATGATCGCCGTCGCGCACAAAAAGTTCTCCGACCACACCGCCGGTCGGATGCTGCACTTTCTTCACATTGGTATCGACCACGATCGAGCCCTGCGCGATCAGCGCGCCCGAGATCTGGGCCGTCGATGCCCAGCCGCCTAGTCCTATCACCAACACACCGACTAAAATGGACCCGGCAAGAATGTGCCGCCGGATCGATTCGCTGGCGCTGGTGGTGGGGCCGGCCTGACCGAGGCCCCACGGCAACGCGGCCGCGATCGTTCTGGCTCGCGCGGTGATGGCACCGACGAGGCGATATAAGTCCGCGCTCAGCTTGGCGATCAACCGGCGCCTCCCTGTTCGGCAACCTTGAGGGAGCGCGGCGCGCTGGCCGGCTGGACCACCCGGCTGAGAACTTCCTCTTTCGGGCCGAATTGCTGCTGCCGGCCCTTTGCCATGACCAGGATATAGTCGACGCCGGCGATCGCGCTCGGCCGATGCGCGATAACGACCGTGATGGCGCCGCGGGCGCGCAATCCCAGAATGGCGCGGGTCAGCGCCTCATCGCCTTCGGCATCGAGATTTGAGTTGGGCTCGTCGAGTACGACCAGGAAGGGATCGCGGTAGAGAGCGCGCGCGAGCGCGATGCGCTGTGCCTGTCCGGCCGAGAGCGCGCTGCCGTGATCGCCAATGACGGTGTCATAGCCCTCGGATAGGTTGATGATGAGATCGTGAACGCCGGCCGCTTGGGCGGCCGCAATGACGGCATCGGGGTCCGGCGGATCCTCGAAGCGGCAGATATTTTGCGCCACCGTACCGTTGAACAATTCGACGTCTTGCGGCACGTAGCCGATATGCCGGCCGAGCGCTTCGGAGGACCATTGATCGAGCGTCGCGCCATCGACCCGCACGGTGCCGCGCACCGGCCGCCAGACTCCGACCAGCATGCGCGCCAGCGACGACTTGCCCGATGCGGTCGGTCCGATAACGCCCAAAGCCTTGCCGGCTGCGAGCGTGAAGTTGACGTCCTGACAGACCACTTTTTGCACGCCTGGCGGCGTCACCGCGCCGTTCTGAACGACCAGCGAACGCGACGGCGGCTTTAACGGCATCGGATCGGCCTTGGGCGGCAGGTGGGCGAGCAGTCTGGACAGCCGCTGCCAGCTTTGCCGCGCGGCGACGAAACCGCGCCAATTGGCGATCGCAAGATCGACCGGCGCGAGAGCCCGCGCGCCTAGAATCGAGCCGGCGATGATGATGCCGGGCGTCGACTGCTGGTTGATCACCAGCCAGGCGCCGACCGCGAGAATTGCGGATTGCAGCAACAGGCGCAGAACTTTCGACGCGGCGCCGAGCCCGCCGCCGACGTCACTGGCCCGCCCGCTGGTAGCGACGAAATTGCGATTGAGCACGTGCCAATGCTTGGCAATGCGGCCGACCATGCCCATTGCCGTAATCGCCTCGGCATTGCGCCGGCTTGCTTCGAGAAGCGCATTGCGCGCTACGGCAAATTGCGCGGCGCTGCGGGTCGGATGGCGGGTCTTGATCTCGGTAATGATCGTCAAAGTGACGAGAACGATGGCGCCGAACAGCGCGGTCAAACCAATGAAAGTATGAAACAAAAAACAGATCGCGAGATAGACCGGCATCCAAGGCAAATCAAAGAACGCCACCGGGCCGCTTCCGGAAAGGAAGCTGCGCACACTGTCCAGGTCGCGAATGGGCTGCGTGCCTTCGCCTTTGCCGCCGATCTTTAGCGGCAGACGCACGATGGCGTCATAGACCCGGCCGCTCATCGACTCGTCGAGGCTATGGCCGACCCGCACCAGGATGCGGCTCCTGATTGTGTCAATCATGCCCTGTGCAGCGTACAGACCGGCGACCAAAATGAGCAGCGCGACCAGTGTCGGCACACTTCGGCTCGGCAGGATGCGGTCATAAATTTCGAGCATGAACAGCGCGCCGGTAAGCATCAGAAGGTTGCTCATGCCGCTGAAGACGGCGGTCGCGACAAAGGCTCGCCGGCATGCGCCGAGTGCGGCGGCAAGTTCAGAACTGGCAGGCTGCTGCTGCACCGGAGCGAGGGCAGAATTCATAAAACACTGCGTACCATTGTTACGGACGCGAAACTACGCTCGGGCTGGAAAGACCGGCGGTCAGCCATCCTGGCTCGTCGCGGGGCGTTTGCGCCAATACGACGATAATGGACCAAATATACCCGCATTACATGAGATTTGGGCGGGTTCACGGCCGTTAGTTAATTGATCAGGCCGGCAAACCGGCGTTCTTGCCCGGGCAAGCGGCTGCGCAAGGCGGCGGCACGCCGCTGCCAAGCGGCTGCAATCTAAGGATTTATTCCTAAGCCTCGGCCGCAACAAAAGGGCAATCGGCGCGGGGGCGCCGATTGCGGCCGGCATATTCAACCGTTTTCAGACCGACGAAGCCGCGGCCGGCGGGCGAGGTTCTGCCCGGCCGGCGTCGCGGCTTCCATGCGGTTCCGATGTGCTCTGAAAAATCAGGAACGGGAGTCGAGCGAGAGCCCGATGCTGAAAGCCTTCTGGCGCGTGGCGCCTTCGGTTCTCTTCAGCTTCTTCGCAATCTGCGACGCCTTAGTCTTCTTGCGCGCCATTGTTTTCAGCTCACGGAGCTCGCTTGAAGTCCACGCGCGCCGCTTTTTCTTCCTCTTCGCCATAAAACCTCCCTTTCAAGAAAGGCAGCTTGTATCCCTAATGCGAGCAAAAGAAAAGCCGAGTGTGATGTCACCTTGTGAAATCACCTTTGGCGTTCGGTTCGCTCGCGCCAGAACAGATTGTGAAAATCGCAACATCCGTTCTGGCATCAATAACAAAAAGTTCTTTTAGATCATTAGCGCGCATGCCGTCAGGAAGCAAACGATTCCTCGGCAACCCGATGTTCGAGAAATTATCAATCCAAGAGTGATTACGACTCTTCGATCGAATGGCCGCAATCGACGTTGTTTGGGCCCATCGGCTATTAACTGGCAACACCATCGAGCCGACAGCGCGCTGAACAACAATCTGTTGGCAACCGCAACGGTGAAGCCGCCGCCAGCTCGGCCGCAGCCGGCGCCGAGTGATACCTAACCGGAAGGCCATCGGGCCTGTGGTTGCCCGGCCGGCAAGACATTGACGCCGGCCGGCTGCGAATAGCGAGCAGGACGCTCAAAGATTCCGTTCGACGCCGCACTTGCGGGTGGCGCATGCGATCACTAATTCCGCAGGGGAGCAAGATCGATCAGGGAAGCGATCGGAATGAGTCCTTGCACGGACGAACTCAAGCTCGTCGCCCTCGATAAAGATGACATCGAGGTGATCTCGGCCCATGTGCAGGATTCGCTCGTCAAGGTGGCCGACATCTTGTGGCGGCCGAGCGAGCATCGCTTCGTGATGGCGCTCAATCGCTTCGATTGGATGAGCGCCGCCGAGATTGCCAAGGCGGGGAAAGTGTCCGGCACAGCGGCAGGGATTGCGGCCAAGCCGGATTACCGGCGCTGCCGCACTGCGCTCCGCTTCGAACGTGTGCTTGCCTGCAAATGCCGCAATCTTGATCAAACGGCGAAGGACACACGGCTTAATCTGCTCGCGGTGGAATTTGCCGAGACCGATTCGCCGGCCGGTATCGTGTCGCTGATTTTCTCAGGCGGCGGCGTCATTCGCCTCGACGTAGAATGCCTCGAAGCGGAACTCGCCGATCTCGGCGAGGTCTCGGTAGCGGCGATCTGCCCAGACCATTTTACCGCCGGCACAGCCCGCGCCTGAGCGGATTAAGCGGCGCGCGCGCGCGGCGTCTGCGGCGCGGCAAACAACTTCATCAATATGGCAATGACCGCCAGCGTGAGCGCGTAGACTACGACTTGCATGGCGGTCGGCTGATCGACGTAGCCGATCAGCGTATGCAGCGCGCGGCCGAGGAAACTCGAATCCTTCAATATCCAAGACGTATTCCACATCGTTTGATCGAGCGCGGTTACGATATTGGCTTGCTCGAGAAACGCGATCGCCTGCGCCGCCATGCCGGCGGCGAGAAACGCGATCAGCGCGCTGGTGACGCCAAACAGATAGCGTGACGGAATGCTGAGGAGACCGAGATAGGTCAGAAGACAGACCAGTGAGCCGAGCACGAGCCCGGCAAGGCCGCCCGCGACCAGTGCCCAGCTGCCTCCGCCCTGCGCGGCGGCGACGCCGTAGAGAAAGAGCACGACTTCGGAACCTTCGCGCAGCACCGCGACCGCAACCACGATCGCGAGCGCCAGCAGCGACTTCGAACCGGCCACGACCGCTTCGCCGGCAGCGCGCAGCTCCTCCGCAAGCTCACGGCCGTGCCGCGACATCCAGACATTATGCCAAGTCAACATCACCACGGCGAAACCGAGAATGCCGGCGTTGAAGACCTCTTGGCCGGCACCGCCGAGCAATTGTGAAAGCCCGCCGGTAAACACGGCCACCACGCACGCGCCCAGGACGCCGGCGCCAACGCCGCCAGAAATCCAGAGAGCGCGGCCGGACACCCCTGCAGTCACCGCCATGACAATGCCGACGATCAGGCCGGCTTCGAAGACTTCACGAAAAACGATGATGAGTGCTGCGAGCACGAGCGCCTCACACGACCATCATGGCTGAAATCCTGCCACCGGCAAAAACGTTCATGGCACCACCAGCACGCCCTGTGTTTCGCGATGAAAATCATCGAAGAAATTATAGCGGCCGGGCTGTTGCGGCCGCACGCGAACCACGGCTTCCTTGCCAACGGGCACGATCTTCTCGAAATGCAGATCGCTGCTCTCGAATTCCGAGGGGATGGTATTGAGATTGGTAACGTGAATTTCGAGCGCCCGTCCGGCCGGCGCATGCAGTTCGGCGGGTTCGAATTTGCCGTCCTTGATGGTCAGCGACAGCGAAACGGCATCCTCAGCCCGTGCGCCGCGTGTAGCGAGCGGTGCCGCCGATGCCAGCAGAACCGCAGCAAGGAGATGCCGCCGATTCAACGCCCCACTGCGATTGTTCCTAACCGTCAAGCCAGCTCTCTGCCGCGAATGGTAAACCCAAGGATGTGGACAAGCAGTTGGGGAACAGCGGACTTTTTGTCAATCTAAAAGCCCAATTTTAGAATTGTTATAACTTCGCCGGACTGCTACCCAGCGCCAAAGTTTAACTGAAAGCGCGCGCCTAGGCGCCGCCAGCCTTAATGCAGATGCGATGGCCGTCCGCCTTGATATGAATTCCGGCGATTTTGCGAAGGACTTTCGCACCTTGCTGGACTCCAAGCGTGAAGCCTCCGCCGATGTCGAAGCGGCGGTGCGCGCCATCGTCGCCGACGTTGCGGCCCGCGGCGACGACGCCATCAAGGACTACACGCGCAAATTCGACCGCTGCGATCTTGGTCGTACCGGTTTGAAGGTCACGGCGGACGAGATCGCGGCAGCCATGAAATCATGCAGCCCCGCCGCGCTCGAAGCGCTTGAACTCGCGCGGGCGCGCATCGAAGCCTATCACCGCCGCCAAGTGCCTGCCGACGACCGCTATGTCGATCCGCTTGGCGTCGAACTCGGCTCGCGCTGGACCGCGATCGAGGCGGTCGGGCTTTACGTGCCGGGTGGCAGCGCCGCCTATCCATCGTCCGTGCTCATGAACGCGGTGCCGGCCAAGGTCGCCGGTGTGCCTCGGCTCGTGATGGCGGTGCCGGCGCCCGGCGGCGAACTCAACCCGCTGGTCCTGGCGGCGGCCAAACTCGCCGGCATCGACGAAATCTTCCGCATCGGCGGCGCCCAGGCCATTGCCGCTTTGGCCTACGGAACCAAAACGATTGCGCCGGTCGCCAAGATCGTCGGGCCAGGCAACGCCTATGTCGCCGCCGCCAAGCGCATGGTGTTCGGCAAAGTCGGGATCGACACCATCGCCGGCCCCTCGGAAGTCCTCATTCTCGCCGACCGGCACGGCAATCCGGACTGGATCGCCGCTGACCTTCTGGCGCAGGCGGAGCATGACACGAGCGCGCAGGCTATCCTGATCACCGACAGCGCCACGCTTGCCGGGCAAGTCGAGCGCGCGGTGGCGGCGCAGCTCGCCGCCTTGCCGCGCGGCAAGGTCGCGGGTGCGTCGTGGCGCGATTACGGCGCGGTCATCATCGTGCCGACGCTCGAACAAGCGCTGCCGCTGGTCGACGCGCTTGCGCCCGAACATATCGAGATCGTCGCCGCCGACGGCGAGCGGCTGGTGACAGGCATCCGCAATGCCGGGGCAATTTTCCTCGGCCCGCACACGCCGGAGGTGATCGGCGATTACGTCGCCGGCTCCAATCACGTGCTGCCGACCGCGCGCGCGGCGCGATTCTCCTCCGGCCTCGGCGTGCTCGATTTCGTCAAACGCACCTCGATCCTCAAATGCGGGCCGGAGCAGCTGCGCGCGCTCGCCGATGCCGCCATCACGCTCGCCAGCGCCGAAGGGCTCGACGCCCACGCGCGCTCGGTCGCGATCCGGCTCAACCGCTAGCGCATGATCCCGAAAAGTGGGAACCGGTTTCCCGCC
>DASSXN010000197.1:0-8464 GCA_035703785.1 Xanthobacteraceae bacterium | reverse complement strand
CCACTACCCGGCTTCAGTTCCGCGCTTCCTGAGCTGGTGCCTTTAAGCGGGCGTTACCCGCGAACCGGCCAGCCACAGTGCAGCGATGCTTCTCGCAGACCGGTCGTAGTGCCGGCCGGGCGGAATTCCCAAAGCCGCCCGAGCGCGGGTTGCAAGTCCGCCCGCGGGCACCGCACTCGCCCCGCGCTACGGCCTGCCGGCCGTAGCGCACCGAATCATCGGGCGAGATTCGGAGCCATATGTAACGGAAACGGAGACAGATGTCAATAGGGCGGTGACGGCATGGAACGGGCTAGGCGGCGCTTCGGGCCTCGATCTTGCGCAGAATATCAACGAGGCGAACCACATCGGCGTGCTCGAACACGCCCCCGATTTTCAAGAGCCGGAGAAACAAAGCCAGGAACAGAAGCTCAGTCTTTTTGGTCTTGACGACGCGCAGCAAATCCTTGGCAGTGGATTCATAGTCGAGCGAGCCAGCGAACGGCGGATTGGCGAGCACTAGCGAATAGCGACCGGAGTCCTCACCGTGCTCCTCTGCGAGGCTGTCGCGATAGGCGATATTGGCGCCTTCGACGCCGTGCAGGACCATATTCATGGCGCCGATGCGCAGCATGGTGGGATCAAAATCGAAGCCGTTGAATAATTTTTCGTGGAAATGGCGCCGCAGCCTGTCGCTCTGAAACAGCTTTTGATCGTGCTCGCGGAGATATTCGCCGACCGCGACCAAGAAGCCGCAAGTGCCACAGGCCGGATCGCATACGATGTCCTCAGGCTTGGGCGCGACAAGCTCGACCATCATCGCAATGATGTGGCGCGGCGTGCGGAATTGGCCGTTCTGGCCAGCGGTCGCGATCTTCGCCAGCATGTATTCGTAGACGTCGCCCTTGGTGTCGCGATCGCGCATTTCGAGCTTGTCGAGCTTATCGACCACCTTGGCGAGAAGTTGCGCGCTTGGAATCTGAAAGCGCGCGTCGCGCATGTGCTGCGCGTAGGCGCTGCCCATGCCGTTAAGGGCGCGGATGAATGGAAAAACGTGCTCCTCGACGATGCGGAACATCTCGCGCGGCTCGAAGTTCTTGAATTTCGACCAGCGTAGGTTCTCGTATGGCTCGCCGCGTTTGTCTGGATCGCCTGGCTTCGCTATCCCATCGTAGCCTTCGGGAAAAATCCGCCGTTCCAGCGGCTGGCCAAGGGTGGTCGATTTCAGCTCCTCGACCTGCTGCATGTCATCGAGGCGCTTGATGAAGATCAGATACGTGATCTGCTCGATTACCTGGAGGGGATTAGAGAGACCGCCTGACCAGAAATCATTCCAGATGCTGTCGATCTGATTGCGTAATTCGCCGGTTAACATCGCCGCTTCTCACCCAAAATCACCCGGCGCGACATTACCATGGGATTGCCGGCGGTAGCCCAAAACGAAAGTACCATCCACGTTTTTGTGCTTTCGGGCCGGTTAACCGGAGAAGCGCCTAGAGGCTCGTGGCGGTAGGTTTGCTAGCAGTTCGTGAGCGTCAGCCTCTTTTCGCAACCGATCACCCACCCCATATAACAGCCAGCGGATGGCCTTTTAGGCATCCGTGAACGGGTGTCGGAACTCCCTTTGATTTCGTCCTTTGACGTACGTCATGGAAGTGCCGGCACTATCCTTGAAAACCCAATGACGATGTTCCGGCCGCGCCGTAGTTGGAGCGGGTGAGATAATGACCGAACATCGTCATGCCCGTGCTCGTCACGGGCATCCACGTCTTGAAATGCTTCGGCAAAACAAAGACGTGGATGGCCGGATCAAGTCCGGCCATGACGGTGTGGGTTCGATCTAAGTCTCATCGGCTCTAAGGGCGCCGGAATAGGCCGAGGGAAAGGACATGAATTTCGAGAAATATACCGACCGCAGCCGCGGTTTCGTCCAGTCTGCCCAGTCGCTCGCGCAGCGCGAGGGACATCAGCAGTTCGCCCCCGAACATCTCTTGAAAGTCCTGCTCGACGACCCCGAAGGGCTCGCCGCGGGGCTGATCGACCGCGCCGGCGGCAATTCGCGCGCCGCGCTTTCGGCCGTCGAGGCGGCGCTCGCCAAGCGGCCCGCAGTCTCGGGCGGCGGCGCCGGTCAGGTCTATCTCGATCCGGCTCTGGCGCGCGCGTTCGACGCCGCGGAAAAGGCCGCCGAGAAGGCCGGCGACAATTACGTCACCGTCGAGCGGCTTCTGCTCGCGCTTGCCGCGGATAAATCGAGCGAGGCCGGCAAGATTCTGAAGGACGCCGGCGTCACCGCGCAAACGCTCAATGCCGCGATCGAAGCTTTGCGCAAGGGCCGCAGCGCCGATTCGGCTACGGCCGAGAACGCCTATGATGCGCTCAAGAAATATGCCCGCGACCTGACGCAAGCCGCGCGCGACGGCAAGCTTGATCCGGTCATCGGTCGTGACGAGGAAATCCGCCGCACCGTGCAAGTGCTCTCGCGCCGCACCAAGAACAATCCGGTGCTGATCGGCGAGCCCGGCGTCGGCAAGACCGCGATCGTCGAGGGCCTCGCGTTGCGCATCGTCAATGGCGACGTGCCGGAGAGCCTGCAAGACAAGAAATTGCTCGCGCTCGACATGGGCGCACTCATCGCCGGCGCCAAATATCGCGGCGAGTTCGAGGAACGGCTCAAGGCCGTGCTCCAGGAAATCACCGGCTCCGCCGGCGCCTACATTCTCTTTATCGATGAGATGCACACCATCATCGGCGCCGGCCGTGCCGACGGCGCCATGGATGCGTCGAACCTGCTCAAACCCGCGCTCGCGCGCGGCGAATTGCACTGCATCGGCGCCACCACGCTCGACGAATACAAGAAACACGTCGAGAAGGACGCCGCTTTGGCGCGGCGCTTCCAGCCGGTCTATGTCGACGAGCCGAGCGTCGAGGATACTGTTTCCATTCTGCGCGGCTTGAAGGAAAAATACGAAGCGCACCACAAGGTGAGGATCACCGACGGCGCGCTGGTCGCGGCGGCGACGCTGTCGCATCGCTATATCACCGACCGGTTCCTGCCCGACAAGGCGATCGACCTGGTCGACGAGGCGGCGGCGCGCTTGCGCATGCAGATCGATTCCAAGCCGGAAGAGCTCGACAATCTCGACCGCGAAATCGTGCGGCTGAAGATCGAGCAGGAGGCATTGAAGAAAGAGCGCGACGCGGCCTCCAAAGAGCGGCTCAAGCGGCTGGAAAAGGATCTCGCGGCGCTGCAAGAGAAGGCCGACGCTCTCACCGCGAAATGGAAAGCCGAGAAGGACAAGCTCTCGTCCGCGGCCGAGCTGCAGAAGCAGCTCGACAAGGCCAAATACGATCTCGCCGACGCGATCCGTCGCGGCGATTACCAGCGCGCCGGCGAATTGCAGTACAGCGTGATCCCGCAGCTCGAAGGCAAGCTGAAAGGAACCGAGAAGGCGGCTGCTGCGGCGGGCGCCGGCGCGGCCGGCATGCTGGCCGAGGAAGCGGTCACCCCCAATCACATCGCGCAGGTGGTGTCGCGCTGGACCGGCATTCCAGTCGACCGCATGCTCGAAGGCGAGCGCGAGAAGCTGTTGCGCATGGAAGATCAGCTGAGCAAGCGCGTGGTCGGCCAGGCTGAGGCCGTGAAAGCGGTGTCGACCGCGGTGCGGCGCGCCCGCGCCGGCTTGCAGGATCCGAACCGGCCGATCGGCTCGTTCATGTTCTTAGGACCCACCGGCGTCGGCAAGACCGAGCTCACCAAGACGCTGGCGCAATTTTTGTTCGACGACGAACACGCGCTGATCCGCATCGACATGTCGGAATATATGGAGAAGCATTCGGTGGCGCGGCTCATCGGCGCGCCGCCCGGCTATGTCGGCTACGAGGAAGGCGGCGCTTTAACGGAAGCGGTGCGGCGGCGGCCCTATCAGGTCGTGCTGTTCGACGAGATCGAGAAGGCGCACCAGGACGTGTTCAACGTGCTCCTGCAAGTGCTCGACGATGGTCGTTTGACTGATGGCCAGGGGCACACGGTCGACTTCCGCAACACGCTCATTGTCATGACCTCAAATCTCGGCGCCGAATATCTCGTCGCGCAGCCGGAGGGCGAGGATAGCGACAAGGTGCGCGACCAGGTGATGGCGGAGGTGCGCGCGCATTTCCGCCCCGAATTCTTGAACCGCGTCGACGAGATCATTCTGTTCCATCGATTGAAGCGCGAGCAGATGAGCCGCATCGTCGATATCCAGTTCGCGTATCTGCAGAAGCTTCTGGAAGAGCGCAAGATTACGATCGCGCTCGATGCCAAAGCGCGCGATTGGCTTGCCGACAAAGGCTACGATCCGGCTTACGGCGCGCGGCCATTGAAACGCGTGATCCAGAAATCGGTGCAGGATCCGCTCGCCGAGCTCATCCTCTCCGGCCGCATCAAGGACGGCGAGACGGTGAAAATCTCGGCCACCCGCGACGGCCTCGTCTTCAACGGCGCGACCGTGGCGGCAGCGGCGTAACTGAAACATGCGAGCAGTTCCCTCCCCCCTTGTGGGGGAGGGTTAAGGAGGGGGGTTCCCAGAATACACCCCCCTCCCGCTCGCTTCGCTCGCGACCTCCCCCACAAGGGGGGAGGTAACTTTTTAACGTCGCCCGGCCTCTGTCCTCTTCACCGCCGCGGCGTTTGTTGCGGCACCACCGGCGCGACTTCATTGAGCCGCGCGCGCACGTGATCGACGAAGGCGCGCGCCAAAGGTTTCGGCACGCCGAATACGCGCAGCGGGTTAAGCCCGCCCGAACTCTCGACGCTGATCGCGTCCCAGAAGAAGCCGCGGATATGGGTGACCTCGGCGATGTGCGTCAGCGGCAGATGCTCGTCGACGCGCCGCCACGGCGTCAGCCAGAAATCGACATTGGTGGTGGACACCCCGATCGCATCGGCGCTCATCGTCGCCGGGAACAAGATGCGCGTGCAGTTGAGATGAAAGGCGGCCCACAGCCGGCTCGAGCGCACGGCGATGCGGGCGGGGGTATTGGTGGTGTTGGGCATCTGTCTCGCGTTCGTGAACACAACAAAGCGCATTGTATCCCGGACGCGGTGCAGCGCGCAGCGGTGCACCGCTGATCCGGGATCGTTCCAGACTTGGAGTTTGATACGATCCCGGGTCTGCAGCGCACCACTTCGTGCTGCGCTGCGCCCGGGAAAAGCTGAAGCTCAGTGACTTAATGGCTAGCGTGTCGCCACGCGCCCGGACGATGCGCGCGAGATCACGGCGTCAAGCTGATCGCGCTCGTGATCGAATATCGTCAGCGTAGCGCCGGCGAGCACGCGGCCGCGCGGCAGTTTGATCGTCATCGGATTGACGAAGCGGTCGTTGATGATGATTTCGAAATGCACATGCGTGCCGGTGGACAGCCCCGAAGAGCCGACAAAGCCGATGATCTGGCCCTGGCGGACGCGGCTGCCGACGTCGAGGCCGCGCGCGAAGGCGGTGAGGTGGCCGTAAGCGGTCTCGTAACCATTGGCGTGGCGGATGCGCACATATTTGCCGTAGCCGCCCTTCTGTCCGATCTCCTCGATGTCGCCGTTGCCGGCGGCGAAGATCGGTGTGCCGGGCGGCGCCGCCCAATCGACGCCGCTGTGCAATTCGCTGACGTGAAGGAGCGGATGCGTGCGCCAGCCGAAGCCCGAGGTCATCATGCCTTGGGCGACCGGCTTGCGCACCAGGAACTTCTTGGCGCTCACGCCGCTGTCGTCATAGTAGTCGTAGACGCCGTCGTCGGCGGTCTGAAAGCGATAATAGCGTTTGGTGTCGCCACCCACCGTGAGCGCGGCATAGCGCACTTCGTTGCGGCCTTCGCCGCTCTCGTCGTCGGAATAAAGAAGATCGAAGCTGTCGCCCGGCAGCGTCTTGCGCTGGAAATCGACGTCATAGGAGAAAATACGCACAAGCTCCGCGATCACCGGGCCCGGCACATTGTTGCGCAGCGCCGTCTCGTAGAGGCTCTGATAGAGCCGCACGCCGCTGGCGTCGTCGGACGATGCGTCCTCGCTCCCCTCCGCGGTTTCGGTATCAATATTGCGGATATCGACCGGCACATATTTGCCGAGGTCGGACAGCGCCACCGCGGCGGTGATGCCGTTGTCGCCGGCAACGATGACGCGTAAGGGCTGCATGTGGCCGAGGCCGGCCGGCGCCATCAAGGCGCGCACCTTCTGGCCTTCTTTCGCGGTCGGATCGACGGCGGCCGGGCCGATCACCGTGACGATGCTTTTGATCTCCTCGGGCGCGGCGCCGAGCTCGCGCAGCACCGAGCCGACTGTCTCGCCGCGCTTGAGCGGCACCACGCGCTCGCTCCAATCGGTGACGCCGGCGACCTGGCTCGTTTTCGGCAACAGCGTGACGTTTTCCGGCACCACGCGCGGCACGAAACTGAAATAAGCGCCGGGATCGTTCTCGGCGGCATAGCTGAGCTTGATGTTCGCGGTAGAGGCATTGAGCGCCGGAATCGCGCCGGTCGCCGAGCGCGCGAGCGTGTCCCGGACGTTCGCCATCACTTGCTCGAGCGGCAACAGCGTCGACGATTTGATTTTCGACATCAGCGAATTGAGATCGCAGACGCCCGTGGCCACTTTTGCAGCCTTCGCCGCCGGCGTGAGATCGCAAGTGACGAAGGTCACTTCGGCTTCGGGCTCGGCGGCGGGCGTCTGGTCGTCGCCGGCGACGGAATCGGCGAGGAGCTTCTGCGGATTGTAGGGCGGGATATTGGCGGAGAGGTCGGTGACCGTGAGCGAAAGATTGCCGCTCACGCGCACATAGGGCCGCACATGCACGAGCTCGCGGTCGCGCAGCCGCGACAAAGTTGGCACGCGCAAAATTTGCCGCGCGACGCTCGGCTCGATCAGGGCCGGCAGCCGATCGGTCTTGCGCAACACGTTCAGCCGCTCGCCGATTGAGGTGATGGCGCCGCGCAGCGCGGTACCGACACGCTCCGGCGCGCTGGCGAAATTGGTTTCGCCATCAAGCGAAGCGAAAACGGCGCCGCCCATCAGAGCAGCGCCGCACAGGCCGGTCAGAATCGTTCCGCTAAACCATTGTACCGATATGCGCCGGCGATCAACCAAGCCGCCGGTGCCGCCGTCGACCGAAAGCGGCGGCTCGTTGCCGAGATCGATTGTCTCGGCGGCTAAGCGACGATGTTTAGCGCCGCGCAGTCTGGCCTGATCCAAGCCCGCTCCCCCGACCACGCCCCGACCAAGGTTTTGCTTTAAGCCAAATCCCCTTCGGCTAAAGTTTCCCTTGAGCGGAAGCCCCCTTCATTGCCGTTGCGCCGAGATGGCCTTGCGCAACGATTCCCGTGAGCAACTTCTCCGAGCAGCCGGCCGCGCGCAAGCCTTAAACGTCAAGCCGCAAACGCTGCCGCCCTAAAGGCACCCCGTGTTCCGGCCGCATAATTTCCCGGCTCACAGATGGCCAAATGTGAAAAGTTCAAGTGATGCTGTCGCTTACCCCGCTTTGCGACATCCCGACGATTACACAAGGATCGACCGAGGAATGTGGCCCAAGTACGGCCTGATCTAACGGCCTAATCTCGAACTACGGCGTTGACTGCAGATAAGTGCCAAATTCGCCGATAGTCTGCCGTCTTACGCATGGCGCGGCGGCGTCCGGCAGTGCCGGACGGCAATTGGCAAAAACCGGCAAAAATTGCCGCTTTCTTTCGTATCTTTGTGCTCGGAAAGGTTGACAGAAACCGCCGCCGAACCCTATATAGGTCCTCTTGGGTGCGCCGCCGCCTCGGCGCGTTGGCGCGTCCGCGAAGCCCCTCACTGTTTACACGGTGACCGAGCATCCGGCCATGCTCGTGGCCATGTTCGCGTCACCGCGTCGAATGCGCGGGGGGTCTGCTGTTTGACAAGTGAATCGGAAGAAAGAGAAACGTGGACGGCGGGGTCCTTGCGGGCCGCTTTTCGCGCCGGCGAAAGCTTGCGTGGAATGAGGCCAGGAAGAGACTTCGGCGGTCGACGTTTTAGGTCAACACTTGGTCAGGCGCGTGAATGTCAGGCGCGTGAATCTCACGCAAGTGAGATGTCACGCAAATGAGATGTCACGCAAATGACCGGTGGGACCTCGTCAAACGTTGTGATCAGCCGGGAAAAGTTCTCTCCAACTTGAGAGTTTGATCCTGGCTCAGAGCGAACGCTGGCGGCAGGCCTAACACATGCAAGTCGAGCGCCGTAGCAATACGGAGCGGCAGACGGGAGAGTAACACGTGGGAACGTGCCCTTCAGTCCGGAACAACCCAGGGAAACTTGGGCTAATACCGGATACGTCCGTAAGGAGAAAGATTTATCGCTGAAGGATCGGCCCGCGTCTGATTAGCTAGTTGGTGGGGTAACGGCCCACCAAGGCGACGATCAGTAGCTGGTCTGAGAGGATGATCAGCCTCACTGGGACTGAGACACGGCCCAGACTCCTACGGGAGGCAGCAGTGGGGA
>DASSXN010000156.1:0-12323 GCA_035703785.1 Xanthobacteraceae bacterium | reverse complement strand
GCTTACATCCGCCAGCTGCAGGCCAAATCGACGACCTGGAGCGTGGAGATGTACAACTGCAACGCCTTCGTCGCCGATATCGCGAAATTCATGGGTCTTAAGGCACCGTCTTCAACCTGGATTTATCCGAAAGTCTTCGTGTCCAACATGCGCAAGATCAATACCGGGCGTCCGGAAGCGGCCGACGAGCTCGTCAGCGAGAATGTGAAGGAAATGAACAATCCGACCCGCGACGGCCGCGCCATGATCTCCTCCGGCTTGATTCATCCGGACAGCGCGCCAGTGGGATCGGCGTCACCACCCCACGTCACTATCGGCGCTGTTCGGGTCTCGAATCGTGCGGCGACCTCGGCCACCGGATCCGAGCAACCCGCCCGCTGAGCGAACGAGCCTTGAAATCATCGGTGCCCAGCGTAATCGCCGCCCTGGCGGCCGGCTTGGTGCTTTCCAGCTGCGCCACCGGCACTACTGTCACGCAAAGCGGCGAAGGCGCGAACGGCGCGCCAGTCGTGCCGACCACTGTTGGACAGCGCGATCTCACTCCGCAGGAAAAGAAAGCGATCATCGACGCGGTCGCGCCGTCGCTGCGCAATGCGAGCGCCGCGAAGTACCGATGGGCAAAATTCCCCACCGTCGTCACCGAGGAGTCGGTCAATTACTGCGCGATGGTGGACGCGCAGAGTCCTTATGCCGCTTATAGCGGTCGCCAAGCCTATATCGTCGAAGCGCATTTGAGCGGCGGACACGTATCCTCGGCGGTCATGGGCCTGATCGCCGGCGGCAAGGATATCACGATCGTCAACGAAATGTGCGCCAAGTACGGACTCGATCCCAAGAATTCCAGCTGAACTCGGGCCGACCGTTGCCTGCCGGCTTAGGCAATGCGCGATGTAAAGCCGCCATCAACGACAAGAATTTGTTGCTTTAACTCGGCTGTTTCCATTCCTCGGCGCTGGCGCCCGCAAGCGATTGGACCCGCGCCTCATCGGCTGCCAGCTCACGAGCGGGTCCCGAATAGACGACGTGGCCATCGTCGAGCACGTAAGCATGGTCGGCAATTTCGAGGCTCATGCGCACATTCTGCTCGACCAAAAGCACGGTGATGCCTTCCGAACGCATTTGCGTGACGATCCGGAAAACTTCGCGCACGATCAGCGGCGCCAATCCCTGCGATGGCTCATCGAGGATGAGGAGCTTGGGATTGAGCAAAAGCGCGCGTGCAATCGACAGCATCTCCTGCTCGCCGCCGGACAGCTGTCGCCCGCGGCTCGCCCTGCGCTCCTGCAGGCGCGGAAACAGCCGATACACAGTGTCGGCAGTCCAGGGTCCCGACCGCTCCAGCGGCACCAGCAGATTTTCATCCACGGTCAGGTTCGGAAAAATCCTACGCCCCTCGGGGACGTAGCCGACGCCGAGGGCGGCCACGCGGAACGGCGGCCAGCGGGTGGTTTCGGTCCCGAACATCGTAACCCGGCCGTCGCGCGGCGGTGTCAGCCCCATTAGGCTGCGCAATGTCGTGGTTTTGCCGGCGCCGTTGCGGCCCAACAGCGCCGTCACCTGGCCCTCAGCCGCCTCGAGGCTGACGCCATGCAAGATGTGGCTCTTGCCATAAAACGTGTGCAGTCCTTCGGCGCGCAGTGCGGCGCTCATGGGATCCTCACGCCGCCTGGCCGAGATAGGCGGTTTGCACCGCCTTATTGGCCGCGATCTCGGCCGGCGTGCCTTCGGCGAGGAACTTGCCTTGATCGAGCACCATGATGCGGTCGGCCAGATGAAAGACCACGCGCATGTCGTGTTCGATCAGCACGATCGTGAGTTTGCTGTCCTTATGCAGCCGGCGAATGAGTTGGGTAATTTCGTAGGTTTCCTGATCGCCCATGCCGGCTGTGGGCTCGTCGAGCAACAACAGGCGCGGTTTGAGCGCCAGCGCCATCATGATCTCGGTGGCGCGTTGATCGCCATGGGATAATTCGCCGACCTGGCGCTCGGATTTGGCGGCGAGACCGCCCATGTCGATGAGTTCGCGCACCCGCGCGCGGATCTTGTTATCATCCATTTGCGACAGCCAAGCCCGCAGGCGCAAACCGGACGCGACCTCCACCGCAATCCGTAGATTTTCCCAAACCGTCAGTTCGGGAAAGACCTCCGTCACTTGAAACGTCCGCGCCATGCCGCACCACACGCGTCGCGCCGGTAACAGATCGGTGACGTCCTGGGCGTCGAAAACGATGCGGCCGGCGTCCGGCCGATAGAAGCCGGTGATCAGGTTGAAGAAAGTAGTTTTGCCGGCGCCGTTCGGACCGATGATAGCGCGCAGTTCGCCGGGTTCGACCGTCATTGAAATGTTGTTGACGGCGACCAGACTGCCGAAATGCTTGGAGACGTTTTTGACCTGCAGCAGGCTCATAATGCAGCCCTGCGTCTTATCGCGCCGAGAATGCCGCGAGGGAAGAACAGCACGACCAGTACGAAAAGAAATCCGATGAAAATTTGCCAGTTGATGGTGACGCTGGACACGTAATCCTGGAACACGACAAAGACGATTGCGCCTAACAGCGGTCCCCAGAAGCTGCGCATGCCGCCCATCACCGCCATCATCACAAAATCACCCGACTGGCTGTAATGCAGGCCTCTGGGGTCGGCGAAGTTGTTGACCAGCGCGTACAGCGATCCGGCATAGGCCATGAAGAAACAGCTCAGCGTGAAGGCGATCCAAATGTGCAGCTCGATTGGTATGCCGAGGAAGCGTGCGCGGCGCTCGTTCTCGCGGATCGCCAGCATGGTGCGGCCGAAGGGCGAGCGCAGGATGAACGCCATTGCAGCCGCGGCGAGTGCGAAGCAGGCCAGCACGAAATAATAGAACGCAGCTGCGTTGTTGAGGATGTCGACAGTGGCGATGCCCAGATGCAGCGGCTGGCGGTAGAACGGGCGCAAACCGTCATCGCCGCCGGTGACCGACGACCACTGGAACGCGATGTAATAGAACACTTGGCCGAAAGCGATGGTCACCATAGCGAAATAGACGCCGCGCCGGCGCACAATCAGCGCGCCCAGCACTGCGCCGGCAAGGCCGCCCGCCAGCGTCCCGGCGAGAATTCCGAGCGGCGTTGAAGGCGCGATGAATTTAAGGATCATGCCGCAGCCATAGGCGCCGATGCCGAACCAGGCGGCATGGCCGAACGACAGCACGCCGGTAAAGCCTAAAAGGAAATTCACCGACATCGCAGCTAGCCCGAGCACGAGGACACGTGTTCCGAGTGCGGTGTAGCCGCCGAGCAGCGGCATCCAGAAGGGCGCGAGCAAAAGCGCCGTCCAGATTGCGGCCGGCGCCACAAACTTGAGACCGCTCGACTCCAGTTTGAGCTTCCCGCTCACGTCAGCATGCCTTCCTCGCCGAACAGGCCACGCGGCCGGATCAGCAGCACCACCGCCATCAGCACGTACATGATCGCTTCGCTCGCTGCCGGGAAGAATACTGCGGTGACCCCCGAGGCGACGCCGATCAGGAGCCCGCCGACCAAGGTTCCAGTGAGCGAGCCAACGCCGCCGACAATGATAGCGATGAAGCTCGGCATCAGCAGGCCGGCGCCCATAGTCGGCTCCAATCCCAATTGCCCGCCGGCGAGCACACCCGACAACCCGGCGAGAAAAATGCCGACCGCGAAGTTCATCGAACGCAGTGCGCGTACGTTGACGCCGAGCGCCGAAACGGTCTCGAGATCAAGCGTACCAGCCCGCACGCGAATGCCGGCGCGGGTGTAACGCAGCAGCGCAAAAAGGATTGCGATCATCGCCGCCACCATGGCCACCATGAACAGCCGGTATCCGGTGATGAAGAAGAACTCGTTGCTTAAAGGCTGCGCCAACGCGGCTGGGATGGTGAAGGGTTTGCCGTTCGCGCCCCAGATCACCCGCGTGCCGTCCTCAAGGATGAAGGCAAGGCCGAATGTCAGCAGCAGACTGTAGAGCGGGTCGCGGCCATACACGCGGCTGATCAGAACTTTCTCGACTGCGAGTCCGATGATTGCGGTGAGGAAGGGTGAGGCGATCAGTGCGCCCCAGAAACCAAGATAGGGCTCGATCGTGTAGGCGATATAGCCGCCCACGACCAGAAAGCCGCCGTGGGCGAAGTTGATGACGTTCGAAAGGTTAAGGATCAGCGACAACCCAATCGCCATCAGCACGTAAAACGCGCCGATGATGAGGCCGTTGGTGATGTTGAATAGGAGAAGCTGGGTCATCCAGGCACACAAAGAATAAGCCCCGCCTCACCCTCTCCGCGTGCAACGGAGAGGGGTTAGGCGGAGGTATTAAGCACGCGCCGGCGTCAGGCCGGCCACTGGAGGGTGCAACCGGTCTCGCTCTCCGGCGGCGAGGTCTTGTCGCCCGGGATGACGGTGTCAACCTTGAACAGATCTTCGGGGTCGCCCGCCGGCTTGGTGAGCGCTTCGCCGACGAAGGCCGAGGTCATGAGCTGATGGTCACCGGCACGATAGTAGCACTTGTTGGGTTGTAGCTTGACCTCGGCCGGCAACTCGAAATTGCCCAGCGCCTTGGCGAGTTGGACACCGTCGAGCGTCTTCGCCTGGTTCGCAACCAGCGCGTAAGTCATCATCGAGGTATAGCCAAACCAAGTGCGCGCCGTCGGCACCTTGCCGCCGCTGCGGCTACGGATGTCGGCGACAAACTTCTCGACGCCTGGCACGCCTGGCTGTTTCCAGTACCACTCGAACATCCAGATACCGACCCGGGCCTCGGGCGGCATGGCCTCGAGCGATTCGAGCTCCTGCTGCAGTCCGGCGACGTGGATCTGCTTGTCGATGCCGAACTGCGCCACCTGCTTGAGGCAGTTCACCATGTCGAGACCCTGTGGCAACACCAGGAGAACATCGGGATTGGCCGCACGCGCCTTGATGAGGTAGGCGGAGAAATCTGTAGTGCCGAGCGGGGTCAGCTCGTTGCCGGTGACCGTGCCGCCGAACTTCTTCAGATCAGCCTGCGCTGCCTCCTGCAGCGTGTGGCCGAACGCGTAGTCCGGAGTAATGAAGTGCCACTTCTTGCCGTACTTCTGGAACAGGAGTTCGGCGACCGAATTGGCCTCCATCTTCGTTGTGTTACACACGCGGTAGACGTTCCAGTGGCAGTCCTTACCGGTGATGCCGTCGGTGTGGCCGCCGGAGACGATGTGCAGTACTTTCTTCTCGTTTGATACTTGGGCGATGGCGAGTGCGATCCCGGAATTCACGTCGCCAATGAGAAACTGGATGCCGTCGCGCTCGATCAGCTTGCGCGTTTTCTGCACGCCGATACCGACGTCATTAGCTGAATCCTCGACCAAGAGCTCAATCTCGCGGCCGAGCACGCCGCCTTTGGCATTGATCTGTTCGACGGCGTATTTGACGCCAATCAATTCGTTCTGCGCCACCGCGGCGTAGACGCCGGTGAACGGATCCACCATCCCGACCTTGATCGTGTCGGCGGCGCGCGCTGACCAGACGAACGGCTTGGCAATCTGGGAAAGGCCGGCGACGGCGCCGGCCTTGACAATGGTGCGGCGGTCTACAGCGCCGAATTTGAGGCGTTTGGTCATCGGTTCCTCCCGGAGGGTGTTTTTTGGGCTGGCGATCTTGCCTTGGCAGCGTCTGCCCGACAAGGGGCCAACGGACTATGACTTATGCGCTGTGCCGGCCACGGCTGTGTGATCAAGGCACTTCGCGTGCTTCGCCTGAGAAGCAATCACGGCGCGGCGTAGACCGCGCGGGCGTCGGCACCGAAAGCTTTGCGCGAATTTGGATCGAGATAAAACATGTGGCCGCCGCGATAGAGCTTGAGCGTAGCGCGGCCTTCAAATGGCGGAAGGTGATCGAGTACGTAGCGTGATACCGCATAGGGCGTCACCATGTCGCTATAGCCGTGGGCGATCACAAGCCGAAACGACGGCGTAAGCGCCAGCAGTACGCGCAGATCGTCGTTAACGCTGGCCTGACCGTGGCCCTGTTCCCAATCCCATTTTCCGGCGATGTCGCCGGCGAGCAGGTTGTAAGACATGTCGGTCTTAAAACCGAGTTCGTCGCGGGCATAGCCGACGAATGCACCGCCGTAAGCGCGCGCCAGCGTGTCGAGGATCGGATCGGGCCCGCGCGGCACCGGGCTCGTCGGGTAGGGATCGTCCGAGGCGAATGTCGCGTCGTAATGACTGACGATCTTGTGACTGCCGGCTTCGAAGCTCTTCACATAAGCGTCGTGGATGAAGCCGTTGGATTGGGCGATGGCCTCGACCGGCAGCCCGGTCATTTTCGCGACCCGCGCATAGAAACTCTTGGCGGCTTCGCCCTGTGGCGGCGGACCGGCGAGCGTTGTGAGATAATCGGTCAGAGCAAAATGCTCGGCCTCGGCAAGCGCCTCCTTGCTGAAGGCCCCTTCGCGCTCGAGCTCGGCGGCCGCGAGCGACGGCAGTTGCAAGGCGGCGCCGAGCGCGAAACGATCGCCGCCGAATTGAAATGCGCCTTCAAGCGTCGGCGACAGCATCAGGACGCCGGAGGCGACGATGCCTTGCTCGCTTTGCAGCACGCGCGCGACCTTAGCGGCGCGAAATCCGCCGTAGCTTTCGCCAAGAATGAACTTGGGCGAACTGGCGCGTCCGTTCTTGGCGACATAGAGCGCAATGACCTTGGCCATCGATTCCGCATCGCTATGAACGGACCAAAAACCGCGGGCGCCGTCCGGCTTGGCCGCACGGCTCCAGCCGGTGCCGACCGGATCGATCAGCACCAGATCGGTGAACAACAGCCAGGTATCAGGATTGTCGATCAAGCGCACTTTGGAGCCGTCGCGGCCATCGGGCCCGAACTGGGCGACGCGCGGGCCGACCAGGCCGAGATTGAGAAAAGCCGAAGCGGCACCGGGTCCGCCGTTGAAGACGAAGGTCACCGGGCGCGCTGCGGCATTCGCCGATTTCGCAATAAAGGCCGTATAAAAAATCTGCGCCGAGCGTTCGCCGCTCTGATCGAACAAGGCAAACGTGCCCGCGGTCGCGGTATAGGCGAGCTTGCCGGACGGCAGATCGATGCTGTGCTCGGTGACGGAGTCACCCGGCAATAAAGCCAGCACGCCGGGCGCGTTCTGCTGGTGGGCGTTCTGATCCTGGCCGTTCTGCTCGTGGTGCTCGCCCGCGTGCTGCCGCGCATCCTCATGCGAATTGTTGCGATCGGCATGGCGGCCGCCGCGTTCCTGCGCGACGCTTGCGGTTGCGGCGATGGCAAGCACGATCACCGCGATCAGCGAACGAAAAATTCCCAGCATGATTACACCCGAACCGGACCCGACAATCGGCGCTTTATTCCAACTCGATCGTGCCGTCGATCTCGACTGCAAGCCCGACTGCGCCGACAGTAAGTGTCACCTTTGCCGGCAGCGCCTCGTGCCCTTTGAGCTTGCCATTGGCAAGCGCGGCGCGGACCGTCTTCTCGATTTCGCGCTGCGAGGTAATGCCGACCTTTTTGAGAAATTTGCGTATGCTCACATTGAATACTTCTTCATTCATGATCGCTTCTCCAAAACGCCGGAAACATCGCGGCGGCGGGTCAGTCTATCCGATCTATTTTATCGTTCCTGCCGGACAAATGACGCATGCATCGGGGCCGGTAGACAACACCGTCAGGATCGGTGAAGTTCGCCTCCGCATAACCGGTATTTTCTCCCGTGAAGGCAGCTTCGGAGACTTCGGCAATGCCTCTTCCCCGCGCTTCGAAGGCTCTGGCACGCTTTACGGTACTCGATCTCACCCGCGTGCGCGCGGGGCCGACCTGCGTGCGCCAGCTTGCCGACTGGGGTGCCAATGTCATCAAGATCGAGTCGCCTCCGGGCGTCGAAGATCAGATGGGCGGCCCGCGCGAGGGGTCTGATTTTCAAAACTTGCACCGTAACAAGCGCAGCATGACGCTCAATCTCAAGGCGCCGGAGGGTCTGGCCGCGTTCAAGCGCATGGTCAAGAAAGCCGACGTCGTGGTCGAGAATTTCCGCCCCGACGTGAAGAAGCGGCTGGGCGTCGACTACAAGACGCTGGCAAAGATCAATCCGCGGCTGGTCTATGCCAGCATTTCCGGCTTCGGCCAGAACGGCCCTTATGCCGACCGGCCCGGCTTCGATCAGATCGCCCAGGGCATGGGCGGGCTGATGTCGATCACCGGCTTGCCGGGCCAGGGGCCGGTTCGCGCCGGCATCCCAATCGCCGATCTCACGGCCGGCCTGTTTGCTGCGCTCGGCATTCTGGTCGCGCTTCTCGAGCGCGAGAAATCGAAGAAGGGCCAGCAGATCGAGACCTCGCTGTTGCAGGCGCAGATTTTCATGCTTGATTTCCAGGGCGCGCGCTATCTGGTCAAGGGCGAAGTGGCGAAACAGGCCGGCAACAATCATCCGACCAGCATTCCGACCGGCGTGTTCAAGACTAAGGACAGTTACATCAACATCGCCACGGCGGGTCAAAAGACCTGGCAGCGGTTCTGCGAATCTGTCGGCGCCACCGCGCTTATGCGCAAGCCCGAATATCAGACCCCCGAAGCACGTTCGAAAAACCGCGACGCGCTCGGCGTTGAAATCGACAGCTATCTAGCCGGGCAGACCAGCGCCGAATGGGTCGAGCGTCTCAACAAAGCCGGCGTGCCATGCGGGCCGATCTATTCGATCGATCAAGTCTTCGCCGATCCGCAAGTGCAGCACCTCGGAATTGTCCAAAGCGTGACCATGAAGGACAAAAGCAAGATGCGCCTGCTCGGCCAGCCGGTCGGCTTGTCGCGAACGCCATCGCGCCTGGCGGCGCGGCCGCCGGATCTCGGCGAGCATACCAACGCGATCCTCAAGGAGTTCGGCTTTAGTGCGCGCGACATTGCGACGCTGCACAAGGCGAAGGCGCTGTGACCCAAGGAATCATGACATGACGCAGACCGACAAAATGCTCGCGCGCAAAGAAGGGGGCGTCGGCATTCTTACTTTCAACAATCCCGAGCGGCACAACGCGGTATCGCTGGAAATGTGGGAGGCGACCAAGCGCATTCTCGACGGCTTCGCCGCGGACGATGATATTCGCATGGTGGTGCTCACGGGCGCCGGTGGCAAAGCCTTCGTCTCGGGCGCCGACATTTCCAAATTCGCAAGCGAGCGCGCTACGCTTGAAGCGTCGCGTGCCTATAACGTGAAATCGGACGCGGCCTATTCCAGCGTCGCCGATTTTCCCAAGCCGACGATTGCAATGATCAAGGGCTATTGCATCGGCGGCGGCGTCGGCCTTGCCGTGTGCTGCGACTTGCGCGTCTGTTCCGATAATTCGCGCTTCGCCGTGCCGGCGGCCAGGCTGGGCCTCGGCTATGGCTATAGCGGCCTCAAACGCCTGGTCGATATTGTCGGCGCCTCCTTCGCCAAGGAGATTTTCTACACCGCACGACAGTTCGACGCCCAGGAAGCGCACGCGATGGGGCTGGTGAACCGTGTGGTGCCCGCGGGCGAATTGGAGAGCTACGTCAAAAGCATTACCGACATGATCTGCGCCAACGCGCCGCTCACCATCAAGGCGGTGAAATTCACGGTCGGCGAGATGCTCAAGGATGAGTCCAAGCGCAATCTTGCCCGCTCGGTCGAACTGGTCGAGCGATGCTTCGCCAGCCGCGATTACACCGAAGGCCGCACCGCGTTCATGGAAAAACGCAAACCGGTATTTACCGGCACATGAGCCGGCGGGATTACTGCCCACCCTTGCCCACTATGGAGCTGGTACATGGGCAACCGACACAATCGGCCCTTACCAGCGTTCGATACGGCTTGCTAAATTAGAAAATCAGTCGCGTGCGGACAGCGCGGCACGAAGTCGGGGAGGGCGGACAATGTATCGGGCCACCAAGGACATCAAGCTGCCGACGACGATCACCGGCTCGCTGCCGCGGCCGAGCTGGTACACCGAAAATCTCGGCACGCGCCACTTTCTTGAAGCCATGGTGAGCCGCCGGTTTCGCGAGCAATATGAAGACGCACTGACCTGTTATTTGCGCGACCAGGAGCTCGCGGGCCTCGACATCCTCACCGACGGCGATTGCCGCTTCGACGACGACGTCGGCGGCCAGAGCTGGACCGCCTATCCGCCGAACCACATGAGCGGCCTCGACATCGAGCATCCGCTGGCGACGCCGGCGGGTCGCGGCGGTATCTGGTTTCCGCGCGGCCACATCCTGCACGATTATCTCGAATCGCGGGTGATGCCGGTGATCACCGGGCCGGTCGGGCGCGGCAATCTGCAATATACGGCGATGTGGAAGGCGGCGCAGCGCTTCACCACGCGCCCCGTCAAGTTCGGCGCGGTTTCCGCCGAGATCGTCGCTTTCGCGCTGCAGGACCGCCACTACAAGAGCCTGCCGGAGCGCATATTCGCAATCGCCGACGCCTTCAACGAGGAATATCACGAACTCGCCGACGCTGGCTGCCCGGTCATCCAGATCGAGGAGCCGCAGATCCATCTGATCGCGGTGCGCAAGATCCAGGACAAAGTAATCACGCCGCAGCTGATGGTCGAAGTCTTCAACCGGACCGTCAAAGGGCTGCGCGCCAAGACCGAAGTGTGGGCGCATTCCTGCTGGGGCAATCCCTCGCAGCAGCGCATGTTCGCGCAGGTGCAAAGTTATAAGCCGGCGCTGGAGACCTACAACACTGTCGACGCCGACGTGATCACCTTCGAATCGTCGAGCTCCGGCGGCATCGATCTCGAAGCGATCGGCGAGACGATCACGAACAAGAAGATCGCCATCGGCGTCATCGACCATCACACGCTACAGGTCGAGAGCCCCGATGAAGTCGCGGCACAGATTCGGGCGGCGCTGAAGTTCATTCCGCCGGAGCGGCTGGTGATCTCGTCGGATTGCGGCATGGGCCGCGAGGGCATGAGCCGGCGGCACGCTTTTTACAAGATGGTTTCGCTCGCGCTCGGCACCAACATGGTGCGCAAGGAGCTCGGCGTACCGGAGGCGCAATGCCTTGCCGCCGATGAGCGATACTCGCTGGTCGTGCCGGCAAAATGATTCGACAAGCCCGCGTCCATTGCGGATTCTTTGAGCACGCCTGAATAAAAAAATTTCCAGGAGGGACTATGGCGCAAGCACAGATTGAACCGAAGCCTGTTCTGCCGTTCCTGCAGCCGTTCTACGACACGGTCGTGCCGCTGTCGTGGCTGGTCGTTCGCGTCGCGGTGGGCTGGAATTTGCTGATCCACGGCTGGGGCAAGATCATGATCGGCCCGACCGACGCTTTCCTCAAGGCGTTTGTCGATCTCGGTTTCACGCCGCCGGCGTTCTGGTTCTGGAGCTCGTTTCTCATCGAAATGCTCGGCGGCATTTCGCTGATCCTCGGGCTGTTCACGCGCTTTTTCGCCGCTGCCGCGGCGATCGAGATGCTGATCATCACGGTGACCTATTGGGAGAGCGGCAACGGGTTCAATTGGATGCGGCGCGGCTACGAATACACCCTGCTATGGGGCCTCTTATGCTTCGCCATTGCGTTGCGCGGCGGCGGGCCTTATTCGCTCGACCGCAAGCTCGGCCGCGAGCTGTAAGCGGAAAATGACAAAAGCGAGGAGTTGTGGCGAAAGGTGGCGGAGAAGGAGGGATTCGAACCCATAGCGCTCGCGTAGCGAGCGCGTTCTTTTCGCTCCTCGCTTTGTCGCCGACAAAAGCGAGGAGCGGCATAAATCGGGGGTTCGATATCCCTCCGCAATAAGGCGCGATCTGGCAAAGGGTGGCGGAGAGGGAGGGATTCGAACCCCCGATACGGTTGCCCGTATGCCGCATTTCGAGTGCGGTGCATTCAACCACTCTGCCACCTCTCCGAGAGGAAAAGCCTTAAGTGGTTCTGCCGTATTTAGCGGCGGCGCCATAGCGACACAAGGCGTTACCCTGATCGCTGTGGTGCCTCCCTCCCAGCGCTGAGCTACACCCGTCCGATCACATCGGCGGCGTCACGCCGTCGCGGCCGATTCGCCAGGCGCGGCCCTGCAGCGTTCCGTCGGCCTGCTTGACCGCGACGATGAAGACTTTCGCCCCCGGCTGGATGTCGTTCTTGTCGCCCGGCACGTAAGTCACGATCGGCGCGTTGGCCGGGACAGTGATCTTCTTTTCTCCGTCCTTGTATTTCAGCGTCAGCGTCCGGCCATCGACTGCACTGACGACTTGCTCCACGTTGGCATTGGTCATCGTGCTTTGCGGCTGTAGGTCCCACGGATAATGTCCTTCTCCGGTGCCGCGCATCGCTTCAGGAAAGATGTGGACTTCGACGGCGTTTAGGCTGCC